>NZ_JBVIYK010000006.1:0-303875 GCF_055592645.1 Streptomyces sp. NPDC041108
GTGCGGTCAAGAGGGTGTCTAACTCGGTCGTCACAACCCGATGTTGGACACCCTCCCTGCGTCCGTGAACCCCGCAATAGGAACTACTCGTCTAGCCCCGGACGGACACCCGTCCGGCGCCCCCGCCCGACACCCCCACCCCCCCCACGTACGCAGAGGGCCCGGCACATGACGTGCCGGGCCCTTCCACCTGCCGGGGTGGGCGGGCGTCAGGCCGGGTTGCCCGTGGAGACCTTGAGGACGATCGTGGGCATGTCCTTGGGGTCGACGTCCTCGTCGGCCGACGGGTACTGCTCCATCACCGTGCCCTCGCCGTACGTGTTCTCGTCGACCTTCTGCACGTCGTACTCCCAGCCCGCGGCCTGGAAGCACTTCTTCACCGAGTCGATGTTCTTGAAGGTGAAGCCCGGCAGTTCGATCTTGTCCGGGTCGTTGTACGACTCCACGGGCTCCGTGCACGCGGTCGTTTCGATGACCTTCGAGGTGTCCGGGCCCTTGTGCCCCTCGACCACGGTCGGCGAGGGGGACGTGGTCGTGCCGTCGTCGCCCTTGGTCTCCGTGCCCGTGTTCAGGGTCAGCGCCACGATCAGACCGCCGACCGCGAGGACCGACACGGCGATCGCCCCCACGATCACGCCCTTGTTGCTCTTCCCGCCCTCGGCACCTCCCGCCGACGGTGAGGACTGCTGGGGCGAGATGGTGTACGGCGGCGGGGTGGCCGCCCCCTGCTGCGGCGCGTACTGGGCGGTCTGCGGCGGGGCCGGGTAACCGCCCTGCTGCGGGTAGCCGTAGGACGGGGCGGGCGCGGGGGTCGGCGGACCGTATCCGCCCGTCGCGTGCGGCTGGTACGGCGTCTGGACGCTGCCCGACTGCGGCGCGCCCGTCTGGTCGATCGGGGGGAAGACGGCCGAGGAGACGCCGGCGCCGCTGGGTGTCTGCGCGCCCGGCACGATGCTCGGCGCGACGGGCTGGAGGGACGCGGCGACCCGCATGCACTCGTCCCGCATCGCCTCCGCGCTCGGGAACCGCTCGTTCGGGTTCTTCTTCAGCGCCCGGGCGATGATCGCGTCGACGGCCGGCGGCAGGGAACGGTTGATCGAGGAGGGAGCCACCGGCTCCTCCTGGACGTGGGCGTACGCGATGGCCAGCGGGGAGTCCGCCTCGAAGGGCAGCCGCCCGGTGGTCAGCTGGAACAGCATGATGCCGACCGAGTACAGGTCGGAGCGGGCGTCCACGCCTCGGCCGAGGGCCTGCTCGGGCGACAGGTACTGCGGGGTGCCGACGACCATGCCGGTCTGCGTCATCGACGTCACACCCGACTGCATGGCGCGGGCGATGCCGAAGTCCATGACCTTCACGACGTCGCGCTTGGTCATCATCACGTTGCCCGGCTTGATGTCGCGGTGGACCAGGCCCATCTCGTGGCTGATCTCCAGCGCCGCCAGCACGTCCGCGGTGATCTTCAGCGCCTTGTCGGCGGGCATCGCGCCGAGCTGGGCGACGTCGGCGTCGAGCACGGAACCGAGCGGCTTGCCCTCGATGTACTCCATGACGATGTACGGCGTCGTCATGCCGTCCATCTCGTCCTCGCCGGTGTCGAAGACGGAGACGATGTTGGTGTGGGTGAGCTTCGCCACGGCCTGCGCCTCGCGGCGGAAACGCTCACGGAATGCCTGTTCGCGGCCGAGTTCGGTGTGGAGTGTCTTGATCGCGACCTGTCGGTCGAGCACCGAGTCGTACGCGAGGTGGACGGAGGCCATACCGCCTTCGCCGAGCAGGTCACGCAGCTGATAGCGGCCACCGGCTAGCGACCGCCCCGCGTACCGGCCCTGTGCGGCGTCCTGGCTCATCTTCCTGCGTCCCCCATCGGCGCGCGAAAGCTGCTGGCGTTGCTCCCGCGATTCGGTGATCCCTGATGCTGCTGGTGATCCTTTGAGCTATTCCCGGCCAAGTCTGCCCCAGGGCACCGACACGTCAAGCGCGGTGCCCGATCCGTGACCGTACGCGAAAGAAGCGTCGCGGAAGCGTTACAGGGGGCGTACGCCCGGTACACAGAACTTGCACGAGTGCGCGCGCTGCGGGTTTCATGGCCGACTCAACCTATGGATCCACCTTGAACCCGTCGTGAACCCCGTCGCGCATCCAACCCGGACCGGCCCCTTGCGTGAAGGCTGTAGCGTGGCCGACGGAGACCGTAACAAGTACCGCGCGGACCGCGGGCAGAAACGACGGCGAGGACTGATGGCACAGCAGCAGCGCTCTCAGGGCCCGTCCGACCCCGAGGCGGCTGGTGGCGGCATGTCGGACGCGCCGGAGTTGTGGGGCAACGGCGGGCTGGTCGGTGACGGTCGGTACCGGATGACCCACAGACTCGGCCGGGGCGGCATGGCCGAGGTGTTCGCGGCGGAGGACGTGCGCCTCGGTCGTACGGTGGCGGTCAAACTGCTCCGTTCCGACCTGGCCGAGGACCCCATCTCCAAGGCCCGCTTCACGCGTGAGGCCCAGGCCGTGGCTGGTCTCAACCACCACTCGATCGTGGCGGTCTACGATTCCGGCGAGGACGTCGTGAACGGCACGCCCGTGCCGTACATCGTCATGGAGCTGGTCGAGGGCCGCACGATCCGCGATCTGCTGATCAACGCGGAGGCGCCCGGCCCCGAGCAGGCGCTGATCATCGTCTCGGGGGTGCTGGAGGCGCTCGCCTACTCGCACCAGCACGGCATCGTGCACCGCGACATCAAGCCGGCGAACGTCATCATCACCGACAACGGTGCCGTGAAGGTGATGGACTTCGGCATCGCGCGCGCCCTGCACGGGGCGTCGACGACGATGACGCAGACCGGCATGGTGATGGGCACACCCCAGTACCTCTCCCCGGAGCAGGCGCTCGGCAAGGCCGTCGACCACCGCTCCGACCTGTACGCCACCGGCTGTCTGCTCTACGAACTCCTCGCGCTGAGGCCGCCGTTCATCGGCGAGACCCCGCTGTCGGTGGTCTACCAGCACGTCCAGGACATCCCGGTGCCGCCCTCCGAGTCCTCGGACGGGGCGGCGCCGCCGGAGCTCGACGGCCTCGTCATGCGCTCCCTCGCCAAGGAGCCGGACGACCGGTTCCAGACGGCCGAGGAGATGCGCGGCCTCGTGCAGTACGGCCTGCAGATGCTGTACGACCAGGGCGGCCACACCGGCACCTGGAACACGGGGCCCGTCGCCGTGCACGACGGCCGGCACACACCGCCGGGCGGTATGTCCGGTACGACGGTCATGCCCCACCCCGGGGAGGGCACCTCGCAGATCCCGCAGCCGATCCTGCCCGGATACGGCGGCGGTGGCCGGGACGACGGCGGCTTCGAGGGGCGCGGCAACCGGGGCAGCGGCCGCGGCAAGCTGTGGATCCTCGCCGTTCTCGCGGTGATCGCCATCTCCGCCGGTGTCGCGCTGGCACTGAACACCAAGGACACCGGCGGCGGCAGCGGCGGCACCGGGACCAGCAAGTCCCCGACGGCGACGTCCTCCAGCAAGGACAAGGACACCAGCGAGACGCCCAGCGACGAGGTGACCGAGGAGGAGACGCAGGGCAACACCGGCTCCGGCGACAACCCCGGCTACACGCCGTCGTACACGCGGTCCCCGTCCTTCAGCCAGTCGCCGACGGACGAGCCGACGGACGAGCCGACCTCGGAGGAGCCGACGACCTCCGAGGAGCCGACGACCTCCGAGGAGCCGGACCCGCCGGTGAGCGAGAGCCCCGACGAGGGCAGCAGCGGCGACACCGCCGGTCTGCCGGGCGGTATCGGCGACGACGAGGAGTGATCCGAGGCGTTCGCGCAGTGGCCCCCCGGGTCACTCCGCGAACGCCTCGCACACCGCGTCGTACTCCCTCGTCCACCACACCACCAGCGCCGAGGCCGCAGGGAACTGCGGATCGGCGCGTGTGTCGCCGCGTTCGTAGCGCCAGCAGAGCATCCAGAAGTCGTTGAGCCGCTCCCACCACACGCGGTGCACGGCGGTGACGAGTTCGGCCGGGCCGGCCCCCGTGGAACGCCGGTACGCGCGCGCGTAGGACCGTACTCTCGCCAGGTCCAGGGCGCCGACGGGCCGTACGAAGAAGATCACCGCCGCCCGGACCGCCTCCTCCGCGCGTGGCTGCACCCCGAGCCGGTCCCAGTCGAGGATCGCGGCGGGCACCTCGGGCGCGTCGTCCCGGTAGAGCACGTTGAACGGGTGGAAGTCGCCGTGGACCCACCCCAACGGGCCGCCCCTGGGCGGCCGCCGCCCCGCGTGCCGCTCCAGCAGTTCCCGACGCTCCAGCAGCCGGTGCCGGGCGAGCGCGTCGAAGGCGTCGGCCGGCCGGTGCCGCCGTACCCGGTCGAGCAGGGCCTCGATCAGGGCGAAGGTCTCGGTGGGGTCCGCGCTCTCGGACCCGAGGCTCTCCGTGGCCCCGGGGGACCGTAAGGCTTCGCGTCAGCCGTGCCGGCCGCGTCAGCCGTGCCGGCCGTGCGGTCCGCGGCCCGTGGTGCGGTGGGCGACCTGGCCGGGCCGTGGCCGTGGGCCGGGACCGGCCGCCTGCGGGCCGGCGGCGGCGCCTCCGGCTGCCGCGCCGGCATCACCCGTTCCAAGGACGCGTGGACGACGCCCAGCAGCGCCCCCAGGCGGCCGCACTGTCCGGGGGTGAGCTGGCCGCCGTGCCGGTGGCGTCCCTCGATCCAGGGGTGCAGGGCGTAGGCGTGGCCGCCGACCACGGCGACCGTGTGGCCGTCGCGCCCGGCCAGCGGCGGGGCCACCGGAACCCCCAGGTCGGCGAGGCGCAGGGTGGCCCGGTGCTGGCGCGCGATCGCGGCGGGGGCGGCGGTCTCGGGGTCGAAGTGGTGTTTGAGGAAGTACCGGCCGCGGGTGGTGGAGAGCCGGTAGCCGCGGTTGAGGAGGCCCTCGTCGACGGGTTCGCAGGTGAGCGCGGATCCGGCGGCGTACCGCTTCAGGAGGGGGCCCAGCGGGGGCGCGTGGAGTACGGGGGGTGGTGCGGATGAGCGCGGCACGCGCCAGATGGTAGGGCACGCGCCAGGCCGCCGACCTCAGGAATGTCACCCACAGTCGTGATCGATCACAGAGCGCGCAGAACCGAACTGTGGCTCGAAGCGCAGACATCCGGCCGCACGGATGGAGCAACTTCCACAGCCGATCTCGACGCCCGCCTCCGGTGAAGTCTTCCCGAGGCCGGGGTGGCCGGGATAACGTGCCCGTGTTCCGGCCCCCTGCCAGGCTGTTAACCAGTGCTGTGACCAGCAGCTGTTCCCGACGGACGCGACTCACTTGGACCCCCTAGTACCGAATTACTTGGAAATCCAAGGAAAATCGCAGGTCAGTAGGGGTTTCACAGGAATGTGGAGCACTGGGTAACGTGCCTCGTGCAGGGCGCTCGCCGGGGCACCTGTCACGTCTGTTCCCGGCCAAGGGCACCCACCCCGTGCACGGGTTACCGGGATCAGGCGAGCCGCACTGGTCACCCGGCAACCCCGGGGGCCGGACCGACGGAGGAGCACACGTGACCGTGGAGAGCACTGCCGCGCGCAAGCCGCGACGCAGCGCCGCAGGCAAGACCGGCAGCACCGGCAGCAAGGCGGCCGGCACCACCGGCACCAGGCGTGCCGCCACTGCCAAGAAGCCGACCGACGCCCAGCCCGAACTCGTTCAGCTGCTGACGCCCGAGGGCAAGCGTGTCAGGAACGCCGAGTACGACCCGTTCGTCGCGGACATCACCGCCGACGAGCTGCGGGGCCTGTACCGCGACATGGTGCTGACCCGTCGCTTCGACGCCGAGGCCACCTCCCTGCAGCGCCAGGGCGAGCTGGGCCTGTGGGCCTCGCTGCTCGGCCAGGAGGCCGCCCAGATCGGCTCCGGGCGGGCCACCCGGGAGGACGACTACGTCTTCCCGACCTATCGCGAGCACGGCGTCGCCTGGTGCCGCGGTGTCGACCCGACCAACCTGCTGGGCATGTTCCGCGGCGTGAACAACGGCGGCTGGGACCCGAACAGCAACAACTTCCACCTCTACACGATCGTCATCGGCTCCCAGACGCTGCACGCGACCGGGTACGCCATGGGCATCGCCAAGGACGGCGCCGACTCGGCGGTCGTCGCCTACTTCGGCGACGGCGCCTCCAGCCAGGGCGACGTCGCCGAGGCGTTCACCTTCTCCGCGGTCTACAACGCGCCGGTCGTGTTCTTCTGCCAGAACAACCAGTGGGCCATCTCGGAACCGACCGAGAAGCAGACCCGCGTACCGCTGTACCAGCGCGCCCAGGGCTTCGGTTTCCCGGGCGTCCGTGTCGACGGCAACGACGTACTGGGCTGCCTCGCCGTCACCAAGTGGGCGCTGGAGCGCGCCCGCCGGGGCGAGGGCCCCACCCTGGTGGAGGCGTACACGTACCGCATGGGCGCCCACACCACCTCCGACGACCCCACCCGCTACCGCCACGACGACGAGCGGGTGGCCTGGGAGGCCAAGGACCCGATCGCGCGCCTGCGCGCTTACCTGGAGTCCGAAACCGACACGAACGAGGGATTCTTCGCGGAACTCGAAGCGGAGAGCGAGGCGTTGGGAAGGCGAGTGCGCGAAGTGGTGCGTGCCATGCCCGACCCGGACCACTTCGCCATCTTCGAGAACGCGTACGCGGACGGACACGCGCTCGTGGACGAGGAGCGCGCCCAGTTCGCCGCGTACCAGGCGTCGTTCGCCGATGTGGACGAAGAGGAGGGCAAGTAGCGATGAGCACGCAGACAGCCGCGCAGACGGCGGGGCAGAGCGCCGGTCGATCCGCCGTGAAGAGCATGGCGATCGCCAAGGCGATCAACGAATCGCTGCGCAGGGCCCTCGAAGCCGACCCCAAGGTCCTCGTCATGGGCGAGGACGTCGGCAAGCTCGGCGGGGTGTTCCGGGTGACGGACGGCCTGCAGAAGGACTTCGGCGAGGACCGGGTGATCGACACCCCGCTCGCCGAGTCGGGCATCGTCGGCACCGCCATCGGCCTCGCCCTGCGGGGGTACCGCCCGGTGGTCGAGATCCAGTTCGACGGCTTCGTCTTCCCCGCGTACGACCAGATCGTCACCCAGCTCGCCAAGATGCACGCGCGCTCGCTGGGCAAGGTCAAGCTCCCCGTCGTCGTCCGTATCCCCTACGGCGGCGGCATCGGCGCGGTCGAGCACCACTCCGAGTCCCCGGAGGCGCTGTTCGCGCACGTGGCGGGCCTGAAGGTGGTCTCGCCGTCGAACGCGTCGGACGCCTACTGGATGATGCAGCAGGCCATCCAGAGCGACGACCCGGTGATCTTCTTCGAGCCCAAGCGGCGCTACTGGGACAAGGCCGAGGTCAACCCCGAGGCCATCCCCGGCCCGCTGCACAAGGCCCGTGTCGTCCGTGAGGGCACCGACCTCACGCTCGCCGCGTACGGCCCGATGGTGAAGCTCTGCCAGGAGGTCGCCGACGCGGCGGCCGAGGAAGGCCGGGCCCTGGAGATCCTGGATCTGCGGTCGGTGTCCCCGCTGGACTTCGACTCGATCCAGGCGTCCGTGGAGCGGACCGGCCGCCTGGTCGTGGTGCACGAGGCCCCGGTGTTCTTCGGCTCGGGCGCGGAGATCGCCGCCCGCATCACCGAGCGGTGCTTCTACCACCTGGAGGCCCCCGTCCTCCGTGTCGGCGGTTACCACGCCCCCTATCCGCCGGCTCGGCTGGAGGAGGAGTACCTGCCGAATCTGGACCGGGTGCTCGACGCCGTCGACCGCTCGCTGGCGTACTGAGGGAGAGGTCCGTGACGACGATGACAGACACGTCTCCGCGCGAGTTCAAGATGCCCGACGTGGGCGAGGGACTCACCGAGGCCGAGATCCTCAAGTGGTACGTCCAGCCCGGCGACACCGTCACCGACGGCCAGGTCGTCTGCGAGGTCGAGACGGCCAAGGCCGCCGTCGAACTGCCCATCCCGTACGACGGTGTCGTACGCGCCCTGCACTTCCCCGAGGGCACCACGGTCGACGTCGGCACGTCGATCATCGCGGTGGACGTGGCGGGCGGGGCGGCCCCGGCCGAGCCGGAGCCCTCCGCGGCCAAGCCGGAGCCCGCGGCGAAGCCCGCGCCCGCGGCCAGGAAGCCCGAGGGCCGCACACCGGTCCTCGTCGGCTACGGGGTCGCCGAGTCGTCCACCAAGCGCCGCCCCCGCAAGGGCGTGCCGCCGGTGGCGGCGCCCGCCGAGGACACCCTGTACGCGGCCACCGCGATCCAGGCCGTCCAGGGCGAGCTGAACGGACACGGTCACACCGTCGGCGAGCCGCGTCCGCTGGCGAAGCCGCCGGTCCGCAAGCTGGCCAAGGACCTCGGGGTGGACCTGGCGACGATCACGCCGTCCGGCCCGGACGGCGTGATCACCCGTGAGGACGTCCACGCGGCCGTCGCCCCGCCGAAGGCTCCCGAGCCGGTGGCTCAGGCGCCCGCGGCCCCGGCCGCTCCTGCCGCCTCCGTCGCGGCTCCGGCCCCGGCTCCGGTGGCGTCGTACGACGGCGCGCGCGAGACCCGGATCCCGGTCAAGGGGGTCCGGAAGGCGACGGCGGCGGCGATGGTCGGCTCGGCCTTCACCGCGCCGCACGTCACGGAGTTCGTGACGGTCGACGTGACGCGCACGATGAAGCTGGTCGAGGAGCTGAAGCAGGACAAGGAGCTCGCGGGTCTCCGGGTCAATCCGCTGCTGCTGATCGCCAAGGCGCTGCTCGTGGCGATCCGGCGCAATCCGGAGATCAACGCCTCCTGGGACGAGGCCGCCCAGGAGATCGTGGTCAAGCACTACGTGAACCTGGGGATCGCGGCGGCCACCCCGCGCGGTCTGATCGTCCCGAACATCAAGGACGCCCACGCGAAGACGCTGCCCCAACTGGCGGAGTCGCTGGGCGAGCTGGTCTCGACGGCGAAGGAGGGCCGCACCAGCCCCGCCGCGATGCAGGGCGGCACGCTCACCATCACCAATGTCGGAGTCTTCGGTATCGACACCGGCACGCCGATCCTCAACCCCGGTGAGTCCGCGATCCTCGCGGTCGGCTCGATCAAGCCGCAGCCGTGGGTCCACAAGGGGAAGGTGAAGCCCCGGCAGGTCACCACCCTGGCGCTCTCCTTCGACCACCGGCTGGTGGACGGGGAGCTTGGCTCCAAGGTGCTGGCGGACGTGGCGGCGATCCTGGAGCAGCCGAAGAGGCTGATCACGTGGGCGTGAGGGTTCCGACTGGGTAGGCTCACGGGGAAGGGGCCGGCCGCAAATTCGTCTTGCGGCCGGCCCCTTCTCCGTTGTCGTACCCGGATGCCGTCAGCGTCGGTCGAGCACGTACACCGGCGCCCCGTCCTCCGCCGCGCCCATGGGGTGGATGCAGGCGTGCTTGCGCAGCAGGCGCAGACATTCGCTGACGCGGTGCACGGACAGCCCCGTCCGGGCCGCGATCGTCTCCAACGGCTGCCGCAGCTCACCCTTCTCGACCAGCACCGGGGCGATCACGACGGCCACCGTCCACACGTCCTCCGTCACCGACAACCGCTCCCGCCAGTCGGCGAGCACCGTCTCCGTGGTCGGCTGTGTCGAGACCGTCGTGGTGTCCGGTACCGGCCGGGCGAGAGTCAGGGCGTCGAGCCGGTCCGCGATGCGCTCCATCGCCTGGGCCATGGCCTGCTGGGCGGCGAGGGTGGCGGTCTGCAACTCCACCATCTGCTCCTGCAGGGCGATCGACCTCTGCTGTGCCACCGCGAGTTGCTCGTCCGCCTGGAGGTTGCGCTCCTCCAGCCGGACGATGGCCTCCGCGACCTGCTCGGGCATGGCGTAGGCGATGGGCGCGCCCGGCTCCGAGGGCTGCACCTCGGCCTCCTCCAGGGTGTAGGAACCCTCGCGCTGGACGGTCTCGATCACTTCGGCGACCCAGCGTTTGAAGGGGGCGCACTCCGGTTTGGTGCAGGCGCTGACGAGAAGGATCAGGCCCTGGAGATCGATGAGATTCATGTCTCGCCGCCACTCCCGACCTGCGGGAACGCCGAGACCGTAACTTCCGGTTACAGTCTCAAGAATCTCTCGGTGCTTCTCTGGGACATGGTCGGAGAGTGCCTTCCGAGAGTTGGTGTGCCCCAACTCCTTGCAGACATCCACCGCCGGGAACCAGTGTGTCCCGTCCGGCATGGTGAGTCGGCGGACCCGGGCTCCGGTAGCCGCGTAGACGAAGTCGCCGACGTCGAGTGCGTCCTGCTGACGCATGCGGGGGTCGGGCTGGTGCTTGCTGGGTTCGATCATGTGAACCACCTCCGCTGCGGAACGTAGGGCGGAGGAAATCGAATATGCCAGCTGAACTAACCGTATTCACTATTGCGAGGTATATAAGCCTGATCGGCTTGCGCGGGGGAAACGGGAAGGGGGCCACCGCTCACTGCGGTGGCCCCCTTCCCGTGAGATGCCCGAGTCGCCTACAGCGTGGCGAACCCGTAGTCCATGAGCTTCTTCACGTCCGCCATGCGGTTGGCCTCGGAGGAAGACGTGAGGACGGTGCCCATGATCGTCTTACCGTTGCGGGTCGCGGCGAAGACGAGGCAGTACTTGGATTCGGTGCCGGAGCCGGTCTTGATACCGATGGTGCCCTTCCAGCCGAGAAGCTTGTTGGTGTTTGCCCACGTCGTCAGGCGGGTGCCGCCGTTCTTGGTGATCGTCTTCGCCGTGTAGGACTTCGTCGCGACGATCTTCTTGAAGTTCGCGTTCTTCATGACGTCGCGCGCGAGCTTGGTGAGGTCGCGCGGGGTCGAGGCGTTCGATCCCTTGCTGATGCCGTCGAACGAGTCGAACTTGGTGTTCGTCATGCCGAGGTTCTTGGCCGTGGTGTTCATCTTGGCGATGAAGTTCTTGGTGCGGGCCGAGATCGTCGAGCCGGAACCGTACTTGTCGGCCAGAGCCATGGCGGCCTCGCAACCCGACTTCAGCATCATCCCGTACAGCAACTGACGGACAGTCACCTTGTCGCCCACGATCAGCCCGGCCGACGAGGCCTGGTTGTTGACGATGTAGTCGCTGTAGGCGCCCTTGATCGTCACCTTGGCGTCGAGGTTCAGGTTCGGCTGCGACAGTACGACCTTGGCGGTCATGATCTTCGTGGTGGAGGCGGTGAGCCTCTTGGTGTCAGCGGCCTTGGTGAAAAGAGTCTTGCCGTTGGCGCCGTTCATCACGAACCCGCCCTTGGCGGTGATCGTGGGCTTCGCGGGAGCGGCCTGCGCGGGAGCGGAGCCGATGACTCCGGTCGCGATCATCGCACCGGTGGTCATGACGACTGCTGCGGCTCTGCGGACACGCGCGCCCTTTATGGCGGTAATCAAGTCAAGTACCCCGATTGCGTCAAATGTCTGTGGAGCGCGGCCACTTGAACTCCGGGTTTCGGGCAAGCAGGGCCGCTTCTCGTGTGACAAGTGAGTAGCACAAAAGGTTGTGCTCCGTGTGGCATGGGGGGCAATTCAGAGCCACCTCACACCCTTCTGACGGGTTCATGGTGGGTTTTCGTCCGGATCGTGGACGGGGGCAGCGATGCGTACGTGTTGTATCTATGCTGTCGGCATGCCCTCCGCGCCCGCCCTCGTCATGAAGCAGCCCCCCGCCGCCGAACGCGTCTACACCCACGTCAAACAAGGTGTTCTGGAGCGTCGTTACGAGGGCGGCACGCTGCTCACCGAGGGCGAGCTGGCCGAGGCGGTCGGCGTGTCCCGGACGCCGGTGCGCGAGGCGCTGCTGCGGCTGGAGGTCGAGGGGCTGCTCAAGCTCTATCCGAAGAAGGGCGCCTTGGTGCTGCCCGTCTCCGCGCAGGAGATCGCGGACGTCGTCGAGACCCGGCAGCTGGTCGAGGAGCACGCCGTCCGCAAGGCGGTGCCCGCCTCGCCCCGGCTCCTCGCCCGGCTGGAGGAACTGCTCGATCAGCAGAAGGCCCAGGCCGCCGCCGGGGACCTGGCCGCGGCGGCCGTGACCGACCGCTGTTTCCACGCCGAGATCGTCCGCAGCGGGGGGAACGAGATCCTCTCCCGTCTCTACGACCAACTCCGCGACCGGCAGCTGCGGATGGGCGTCGCCGTGATGCACGCCCACCCCGACCGCATCACCAAGGCCCTCCACGAGCACGAGGAGATCCTCCGGGCGCTGCGCGCCGGTGACGCGGAGGCGGCCGTGGCGCTCGTGCACGGGCACGTCAACTGGTTCTCCAACCTGGCGCGGGGGGAGCTGCGTTGAGCCGCCCCGTCATGCCCTCGTCCGCCGGGTCCCTGCCCGCAGACCCGCCCGGCGGCCGCCGCGCCCTCGCGGTCTGGGGCGTGGGCGTCTCCGTCTACTTCGTCGCCGTCATCTTCCGTACGTCGCTGGGCGTGGCCGGCCTCGACGCCGCCGACCGCTTCCAGGTGGGCGCCTCGGCCCTGTCGACCTTCTCGATCCTCCAGCTGCTGGTCTACGCGGGCATGCAGATCCCCGTCGGTCTGCTGGTCGACCGGCTCGGCACCAAGAAGGTGCTGACCCTGGGCGTCCTGCTGTTCACGGCCGGCCAGATCGGCTTCGCGCTGTCGCCGTCGTACGGCACGGCGCTGGCGTCGCGGGCGCTGCTGGGCTGCGGTGACGCGATGACGTTCATCAGCGTGCTGCGGCTGGGCAGCCGCTGGTTCCCGGCCCGGCGCGGACCGATGATCGCGCAGATGGCGGGCCTGGCCGGCATGGCGGGCAATCTGGTCTCGACGCTGCTGCTGGCCCGCCTGCTGCACGGGGTGGGCTGGACCGCGGCGTTCGCGGGCAGTTCGGTCGCCGGTCTGGTCGTCCTCGTCCTGACCCTGCTGTTCCTGAAGGACCACCCCGAGGGGCACGAGCCGGAGCCCTTCCCGCACCACGGGGCCGCGTACGTGCGGCGGCAGATCGCGGCGTCCTGGCGGGAACCCGGCACCCGGCTCGGGATGTGGGTCCACTTCACCACCCAGTTCCCGGCGATGGTGTTCCTGCTGCTGTGGGGGATGCCGTTCCTGGTCCAGGCGCAGGGCCTCGGCCGGGGCACCGCCGGTGAACTGCTCACCCTCGTCGTCCTGTCCAACATGGTCGTCGGACTGGTCTACGGCCAGATCGTCGCCCGGCACCACACCGCGCGGCTGCCGCTGGCGCTCGGCACGGTCCTCGCGACGGCGACGGTGTGGGCGGCCACGATCCTGTACCCCGGCGCTCACGCCCCGATGTGGCTCCTGGTCGTCCTCTGTGCGGTGCTCGGCGCCTGCGGACCAGCCTCGATGCTCGGCTTCGACTTCGCCCGCCCCGCGAACCCGCCGGAGCGTCAGGGCACCGCCTCCGGGATCACCAACATGGGCGGTTTCGTCGCCTCCATGACCACCCTCTTCGCGGTCGGCGCCCTGCTGGATCTGACCGGCGACGACTACCGTGTCGCCTTCTCCGCCGTCTTCGTCCTCCAGGCCCTCGGCCTCGCGCAGATCTTCCGCCTGCGCGGCCGAGCGGCCCGCCGGGAGAGGGAACGCCTGGTGGCGAGCCGGGTGGAGACGGTGCACGTACCGGCCTGAGGGCCGGCCGACGGCAGGCGCCCGGACGCGGCGGCTAGACGGTCACCGCGAACGCGCGCAGGATCGCCGCGATCAGATGGGGGTCGCCCTCGGCCTTGATGCGGTCGGCGACGAGGTCGGCGGTGACGCGGCCGCAGGCGAGGCGGACGTAGGTCTCCCAGTCGAGGGTGAGGCTGGCGGCCGGGCCGAGCGCGGGGGCGGTCTCCAGGGTGCCGCGGCCCTGCATGTCGACGCGGACGGTGCGGATGAACTCCACCGGGCCGTGCACGTCGAAGACGACCGCCGAACTGCGGGGCGCCTGCGCGTCCTCGGCGACGACCTTCGGCAGGACGGAGAGCAGCTCGTCACGGACGACGTACGCGCCCGGCGAGTCCAGGTTCCCCGGCTGCCCCAGCGCGGCGCGCAGGTCCTGTTCGTGGACCCAGACGTCGAACGCGCGGTTGCGCATGGCCTGTTCGAGGGTCACTTCCGTGCTGAGCGGGCCACGGACCTTGTGGCCCGGGTCCCGGGACTCGTTCCGCAGCTGGCGGTTGCGCCGGATGATCGTGTACTCCAGCTCGGAGGTCATCTCCGGCGCGGTGTGGTGGCGGCGGGCGTCGACCTGCATCTCCATGTACCGCTGGTGCTCGGTCCGTACGTGGTACAGGTCGCGCGGGAGGGTGTGGATCGGCCGCGGGTCGCCGAGCATCTCGCAGTCCAGGCCGATGACATGCGAGACCACATCGCGCACCGACCAGGCGGGGCACGGCGTCCGCCGGTTCCACTCGCCCTCCACGAGCGGTGTCACCAGCTCGGATATCGCGTCCACGGAGTGGGTCCAGGCGTCGGCGTAGGGCTGAAGAGTGGGATGCAGACTCACGGAAACGGGACCCCTCGGGCGGTCGGTACCTGTCAGTACGGTCGGTGCGTATGGGTATGTGGGTGGCGGTTTCGGTGGGGGCGTCGGCGTTGACGGCGGTGAGTGGGCTTCGGCGGCTGTCAGTGGGTGTTCTGGAACGTTAAGTTACGCTGCTGTGAGGCACCCCGGCAGTGCTTTGGTGTGACGATCGTAGGCCGGTGTGGACGGCTCGAATGCCAGGACGGTGGTAGTGTGCGCGCCTCGCTCATCCAGATCGGCGTAGAAGAGGATGAATCGGCCGATTCGCGCAGGCGGCGTGTGGCCTCGCTGGTGCGGGACCAGGCCGGTGCCGATCTCGTCGTCCTGCCGGAGCTGTGGACCACCGGCGCCTTCGCGTTCGAATCCTTCACCACGGCGGCCGAGCCGCTGGAGGGGCCGACGTACGAGGCGATGGCCAAGGCGGCGAGCGACGCGGGCGTATGGCTGCACGCGGGCTCGATCCCGGAGCGTGACCCCGACGGGCCTCTCTACAACACCTCCCTGGTCTTCTCACCGTCCGGAGATCTCGCCGCCGTCTACCGCAAGATCCACCGCTTCGGCTTCGACCAGGGGGAGGCCGTGCTGATGGGCGCGGGCTCGGAGCTGGTGACGCTCCGCCTGCCCGACACGACCCTCGGGATCGCCACCTGCTACGACCTCCGCTTCCCCGAGCTGTTCCGCGGGCTCGTCGACGCGGGCGCCGAGACCTTCGTGCTGTCGGCGGGCTGGCCGGAGCGGCGGCGCGCGCACTGGACCCTGCTGGCGCGGGCGCGGGCCGTGGAGAACCAGGCGTACGTCCTCGCCTGCGGAACGGCGGGTACGCACGCGGGAGTCGCCCAGGCGGGCCACTCCGTCGTGGTCGACCCCTGGGGCGAGGTGCTGGCGGAGGCTGGGACCGACGAGGAAGTCCTCACGGTGGAGTTCGACCCGGCGAAGGTGGCCGCCACACGTGAGCAGTTCCCGGCCCTGAAGGACAGACTGCTGGGGCTGGAGCCACCGCGCCGCTGACCCTCGCCGGCCCGCGCTCCCCCTGAGCCGCCGCCCGCCCTCTCCGCCGGGGGCGTCAGTCGTCGTCCCTCTCCCGCTCGGCCAGGTTGATCACGCACACCGTGACGGCGATGAGCAGCGCGGGGTCCGCGTCGTCGCGTACGACGTCGAGGCCGTAGGTCTCGCGGACCCGCAGCCATCTGCGGGAGATGTGCGCGAGGAGTTCGCCGTCGTACTCGACCACGAACTCACGGTCGAGGATCTTGCCGCTGACGTCGAGTTCGGTGCCGTCCGCCAGGGAGACCCGGTAGTGGTTGCGCAGCAGGGACAGGCGTTTGCGGCGGACCGTGGCGAGGGGCTCGCCGTCCCGTTCGACGACCATGGTGTCGCGCAGGGCGAACATCTTGCGGCGGATGTCGATCAGCACCCGCCCCTGGGTGTCCTTCAGCTCGAAGGTGTCCCGCAGCCGCATGGCCTTGCCGTCGACGAGAAAGGCCTTCCGGCCGTGCTCGTCCTCGATCCAGTAGTCGTCACCGATGCCGAGGAGCCGGTCGCGTACGAGGAATCTCATGCCTTCAGGCGTTCCCCGCGGCCGGCTCCGAAACATCGGCGGTAGGCCGAAGGTGGCGAGCCGGTGACCGGTGTCCCGGTCCCGGTACCGCCGCCACCCGCGAGGTCAGTAGCCCTGGTACCCGCCCCGCTGCTGCCGGTCGTCCTCGATCACCGGGGTCGTGGGCGGTACCACCACCCGCCGACGCCTGGCGATGCTGCTGAAGGTGGCGACACCGATCAGCCCGACGATCATGAAGATGACACCGACCAGGTCGAGGTTGACCCCCTGCATGTCCCAGTCGGTGGCGAACGTGAGGATGGCCCCCACGGCGATCAGAATGATGCACCCGCCCAGGCCCATGAGTGTTCCCTCCAGTGTCCGGTTGGGTCGGCCGGTCGTTCCGGTCGTTCGGTCCTACCGGTTGACATCGGGTACCCGGACAGGCCGCTCAGTAACAGCGGTCGGGGGACTGACCCGGGGTCAGCCCTCCAGGAAGGCCGCCAGCGCGTTCGCCAGCAGGTACGGGTCCTTCGCGCCGCACAGTTCGCGGACGCTGTGCATCGAGAGGATGGCGACGCCGATGTCGACGGTGCGGATGCCGTGCCGGGCGGCCGTGATGGGGCCGATGGTGGTGCCGCAGGGCATGGAGTTGTTGGAGACGAACGTCTGGAACGGCACGCCGGCCTTCTCGCAGGCGGCGGCGAAGACGGCACGGCCCGAACCGTCCGTGGCGTAACGGTTGTTGACGTTGACCTTCAGGATCGGGCCGGCGTCCGCGCGGGGGTGGTGCGTCGGGTCGTGGCGCTCCGCGTAGTTGGGATGGACGGCGTGCCCGGTGTCGGAGGAGAGACAGACCGTGCCGGCGAAGGCGCGCGCCCGGTCCTCGTAGGAGCCGCCGCGGGCGAAGACCGAGCGCTCCAGCACCCCGCCGAGCAGCGGGCCGTCCGCGCCGGTGTCGGACTGGGAGCCGTTCTCCTCGTGGTCGAAGGCGGCGAGGACGGGGATGTACGGCAGGCCGTCACCGGAACCGGCGACCGACGCGAGGGCGGCCGTACCGGCGTGCACGGAGAGGAGGTTGTCCATACGGGGACCGGCGAGCAGGTCGTCGTCACGGCCCAGGTACGCGGGGGGCTCGACGGAGTGGGTCATCAGGTCCCAGCCGGTGACCTCGCCGGCGGGGATGCCGGACTCCTCCTCCAGGAAGGCGATCAGGTCGCCGTCGCGGACGTCGTCGCCGAGGCCCCAGACGGGCTGGAGATGACGCTGCTTGTCGAGCTTCAGGCCGTCGGAGGTGACGTTGCGGTCGAGGTGGATGGCGAGCTGGGGGACGCGCAGGAGCGGTCTGTCGACGTTGACGAGGCGGGTGGTGCCGTCGCGCAGGGAGAGCCGGCCCGCGAGGCCGAGGTCGCGGTCGAGCCAGGAGTTGAGCAGCGGGCCGCCGTAGATCTCCACGGCGATCTGGCGCCAGCCGTGCCCGCCGCTGTCGGGGCGGGGCTTGACCCGCAGGTTGGGGGAGTCGGTGTGGGCGCCGATGATGCGGAACGGGGTGTGGGGGGCGGCGCCCTCCGGCACGTACCAGGCGATGATCGCGCCGCCGCGCACCACGTACCGGCCGCCCAGCGAGCCGTCCCACGCGTCCGTCTCCGCGACCTGCCGGAAGCCGGCCTTCTCCAGCCGCTCCGCGGCGCTCGCCACCGCGTGGTACGGGGTCGGGCTGCCCGCAAGGAAGGTCATCAGGTCGTCGGTGTGGCCGCGATCGAAGCGTGGGGGTGTGCGCATGGGGTTCACCTTAACGACGTACGAGGGCCCGCTCCCGGGGGATGGGAGCGGGCCCTCGTGGTGAGCGTGCGGAGGAGGGGGCGCCGGCCGGACGGGCAGGGTCCGTCCGGCGCCACGACCGGGACGCGGCGGCGGACGCGGCCGGGACGCGCCCGGCCGGAGCCCGCTAGAACGCCGACTCGTCCAGCTCCATCAGGTCCAGCTCGACACCCTCGGAGATCTTGCGGGCGAGGGTGACGCCCGGCAGGACGTTGGCCGCGAAGAACTTCGCCGCCGCGATCTTGCCGGTGTAGAAGGCCTTGTCCCTGGCGGAGGCGGTCGGGAGCTTCTCGGCGGCGACGGCGGCACCCTTGAGCAGCAGGTAGCCGACGACCACGTCACCGGAGGCCATGAGCAGGCGGGTGGTGTTGAGGCCCACCTTGTAGATGTTCTTGACGTCCTGCTCGGTGGCCGCGAGGTCGGTGAGGAGGAGGCCGACGATGGCCTCCAGCTCGACGGCGGCCTTGGCGAGGTGCTCACGGGCACCGTCCAGCTGCTCGCCGCCCTCGCCGAGCGCCAGGAACTTCTTGATCTCCTCGGCGAGGGTGTTCAGCGCCGCGCCCTGGTTGCGGACGATCTTCCGGAAGAAGAAGTCCTGCCCCTGGATCGCGGTGGTGCCCTCGTACAGGGTGTCGATCTTGGCGTCGCGGATGTACTGCTCGATCGGGTACTCCTGCAGGAAGCCGGAGCCGCCGAAGGTCTGCAGGGACTGGGCGAGCTGCTCGTAGCCCTTCTCGGAGCCGTAGCCCTTGACGATGGGCAGGAGCAGGTCGTTCAGGGCCTCCAGGGCGGAGGCGTCCTCGCCCGCAGCCTCCTTGACCTGGATCTCGTCCTGGATGGAGGCCGTGTAGAGGACGAGGGCGCGCATACCCTCCGCGTACGCCTTCTGCGTCATCAGCGAGCGGCGGACGTCGGGGTGGTGGGTGATGGTGACCTTGGGCGCGGTCTTGTCCATGAAGTTCGCCAGGTCGGTGCCCTGGACGCGCTCCTTGGCGTACTCCAGCGCGTTGAGGTAGCCCGTCGACAGCGTGGAGATCGCCTTCGTGCCGACCATCATGCGGGCGAACTCGATGATGCGGAACATCTGGCGGATGCCGTCGTGCTTGTCGCCGATCAGCCAGCCCTTGGCCGGGTGACGGTCGCCGAAGGTCATCTCGCAGGTGTTGGAGGCCTTCAGGCCCATCTTGTGCTCGACGTTGGTGGCGTAGACGCCGTTGCGCTCGCCCAGCTCGCCGGTCTCGAAGTCGAAGAGGTACTTCGGGACGAGGAAGAGGGACAGGCCCTTGGTGCCGGGGCCGTGGCCCTCGGGGCGGGCGAGGACGTAGTGGAGGATGTTCTCCTCCATGTCGTGCTCACCGGAGGTGATGAAGCGCTTCACGCCCTCGATGTGCCAGGAGCCGTCCTCCTGCTGGACCGCCTTGGTGCGGCCTGCGCCGACGTCGGAGCCCGCGTCGGGCTCGGTGAGGACCATCGTGGAGCCCCACCGCTTCTCCACGGCGACCTGGGCGATGTGCTTCTGGACCTCGTTGCCCTCCTCGAAGAGGATGCCGGCGAACGCGGGGCCCGAGGAGTACATCCAGACGGCCGGGTTGGCGCCCAGGATCAGCTCGGCGAAGGCCCAGATCAGGGAGCGGGGCGAGGTGGTGCCGCCGATCTCCTCGGGCAGGCCGAGCCGCCAGTACTCGGAGTCCATGAAGGCCTTGTAGCTCTTCTTGAAGGAGGCCGGTACCGGCGCGGTGTTCGTCTCCGGGTCGAAGACCGGAGGGTTGCGGTCGGCGTCCGTGAAGGACTCCGCCAGCTCGTTCTCCGCGAGCCGGGTCAGCTCCTCCAGGATGCTCTTCGCGGTGTCCGTGTCCATCTCCGCGAACGGGCCGGTGCCGTACAGCTTGTCGCGCCCGAGCACCTCGAAGAGGTTGAACTCGATGTCGCGGAGATTCGACTTGTAGTGCCCCATGGCGACGGCTCCGTAAGAGAGATCGGCGAGGCACTGGATCCTCGCGCTAGTTCACATACCAACGAGTAGCTTCTCTGTCGATGATGCTACCCATCGGTAATAAGAAGCAACCCCGAGCCGTCCATCTGTGACTCGTTACGCTTTGCCGCATGTACGGCTACGACCAGAGCGCCGGCCCTCAGCAGCAGTACGCCCCGCCGCCGCAGCAGCAGATGCCCGGGCAGATGCCCGGCGGCCAGATGGGGGGCGGATACGGGCAGCAGCCACCGCTGTACCCGGAGCCGTCCCCGCCCTCCCTCGCGGACGCCGTCCGCGCCTTCACCACCGGCCAGCTGGCCGCGGAGGACTTCCAGCAGGTCTTCGCGACCTCCAAGGTGTACTGCCCGCGCGGCGACAACCCCGGGTTCCTCGCGCTGCACAACACCCAGCAGCCGGTGATCCCCATGTTCACCTCGCTCAAGGAGCTGCGCCGGTACGCCGGCAAGGAGTCCAAGTACTTCGTGATCACCGGTGCGGAGGTGATCGACCTGCTGCCGACCGGGTACGGCTTCGTCCTCGACATGGAGGGGGAGCACCGGATGGTGTTCGACGCGAAGGCCGTGGAGCAGATGGTGGAGTTCGCGATGCGGCGGATGTATGGCTAGACGCCATTGCTTCGCGGGCGGGTAGCTCCGCCGGTCGGGCCGGGTCCGGGGCGGGGTGGTGGGTTGAGGTTCGTTGCGGGGTGCGGGTGGTCCGTGGTCGCTCGCGCAGTTCCCCGCGCCCCCTGGGTCGGTCGCCGCTGGCCCGTGGGGTGTGCTGCACCGTTTCTTCCGGGCCTTTCGGTCCCCTGCTGTTGGCCGGTGACCGAGATTGATCTCGCCGCTGGTCCTCCGTGGCCGGCGGCGTTCTGCTGCCCTGACCGCGAGGGAATGGGATGCGGGCCGTGTGCTGTTGGGGGTAGCAGGAAGTTCAATCGTCAACTAAACTGAGCGCACAAGGAGGTACCGACATGCCCGCAGTGACCGTCGAGAACCCGCTGACCCTGCCCCGTGTCGCCGCGCCGACCGACGCGGTGGCCCGGCCGGTGCTCACCGTGACGACCGCGCCCAGTGGATTCGAGGGCGAGGGTTTCCCGGTCCGCCGTGCGTTCGCCGGGATCAACTACCGCCACCTCGACCCGTTCATCATGATGGACCAGATGGGTGAGGTGGACTACGCGCCGGGCGAGCCGAAGGGCACCCCCTGGCACCCCCACCGCGGCTTCGAGACCGTCACCTACATCATCGACGGGATCTTCGACCACCAGGACAGCCAGGGCGGTGGCGGCACCATCACCAACGGCGACACCCAGTGGATGACGGCCGGCTCGGGCCTCCTCCACATCGAGGCGCCGCCGGAGTCCCTCGTCATGTCCGGTGGCCTCTTCCACGGCATCCAGCTGTGGGTGAACCTCCCGGCCAAGGACAAGATGATGGCCCCGAGGTACCAGGACATCCGCGGCGGCCAGGTCCAGCTGCTCACCACTCCGGACGGCGGCGCGCTCCTGCGTGTCATCGCCGGTGAGCTGGACGGTCACGAGGGGCCGGGCATCACCCACACCCCGATCACCCTGCTCCACGCGACGGTCGCGCCGGGCGCGGAGATCACCCTGCCGTGGCGGGAGGACTTCAACGCCCTCGCGTACGTCCTCGCCGGGCGGGGCAGCGTCGGTGCGGACCGGCGTCCGATCCACCTCGGCCAGACGGCCGTGTTCGGGGCGGGCTCCTCGATCACCTTCCGCGCGGACGAGCAGCAGGACTCGCACACTCCCGACCTGGAGATCGTTCTCCTCGGCGGACAGCCGATCCGTGAGCCCATGGCCCACTACGGCCCGTTCGTCATGAACACCCGCGACGAACTGCAGCAGGCGGTCGAGGACTTCCAGAAGGGCCGGCTGGGGACGATCCCGGCGGTTCACGGGATGACCCCCGAAGGGCTGTAGGTCCCGCCGGAGCGCTGCGGCTGCGCGGTGGATCCGAGGAGTTCGGCAGCTCGGGTGCTTGGGTGCTTGGGTGCTTGGGTGCTCGTTGGCCGAGGGGCTCGGGTGCTCAGCGGGTCGGGTGCTCAGGCGGTCAGTGGCTCAGGTTCTCAGGTGCTCGGTTGCTTGGTGGGAAGGCTCCGTCCGCGCGTGGACGGAGCTTTCCGTCTTTCGGTTCACTGTGTTCCGGGTGATCATGCCCACCCGGACAACAGCTGGATCAGTCTTCCTCTCCCTGCGTAGGTTTTGGCATGTCCACCCGGTCGGCTGACCTCCGGGACGGGTGGCACTCAGGGGGAGATCAGCACGCCTGTCCGCCCCGGCCTGTGGCCGGGGCGTCGACAGGTGTGCCCGCTGCCCTCGCCGTAAGGACAGGGGAACGGGGAGAGATCATGGACAGAGTGCTCGACGACTGGGGAGTTCGCCGCCGGGACGCACTGCGTCCTCCGGTCGCTTGACCACTGACGCTCCGCTGCTCGTACGATGCCGCGCGGCCGTCGCGGCTGTCCCGACCGTCTGCTCGGCGGCGGCGACCCCGGCCCTGGCCCTGGTGCGGCGTCTGCCGCTCTGGTCGGTCCCGGTGGTGTGGACCCTGGCCCTCGGTCTGTGGGGGCTGTCCCGGCAGCACACGGTGTGGCGGGACGAGGCCGCGACCTGGCAGGTGGCACGACGGTCGGCCCCGGACATCTGGCACATGCTGGGGCAGGTCGACGTCGTCCATGGGCTCTACTACCTGCTGATGCACGGTCTCTTCGCGTGCTTCGGCCCCGGTACGACGACTCTGCGGCTGCCCTCGGTGCTGGCCATGGCGGTGGCGGCCGCCTGTGTGACGGTCATCGGCCGCCGGCTGGCCGGGGTCTGGGCGGGCCTGGGCGGCGGGCTGGCGTTCGCGCTGCTGCCGGCGGTGCAGTTCCATCTCCAGGAGGGCCGTCCGTACGCGATCGTCACGGCCGGCGCGGGACTCTCGACGCTGCTGCTGGTGACCGTGCTCCACCGGGAGCGGGACGGCCGTGGGGCGCGCGGGGCGGCCCTCTGGGCGGCGTACGGTGCCGCGGTCCTGGTGTGCGGGCTGCTGAACTGGCTGTCGCTGCTGATCGTGCCCGCGCACGCGGCGACCCTGGTGTGGACGCGGGCGGCGCGGCCGATCTGGGCGCGTTGGGCGGCGGCCTCGGTGGTCGCGACGGCGGGTGTCCTGCCGTTGATCCTTTTCAGCCGCGGGCAGTCCGGTCAGGTCTCCTGGATACCGCCGCTGACCTGGCACATGATGATCGGGCCCGCGGTCCTGCTGACGATCGGGGGTCTCGGGGCCCTGCTGGACCGGCCGCGGGCGGGACGGCTGTCGGTCGCGGCCGTCGCGCTGCCGCTGCTGGCGGTGCCGCAGCTCGGCCTGCTCGGCCTCTCCCTGATCCGGCCCCTGTTCCTGGAACGCTATGTCCTGTCCGGCATGCTGGGTCTGGCGCTCCTGATCGGGGCGGCTCTCGGTGCGGCGGTCCAGGCCGTCCCGCCACGGTTCCCGCAGGCGGCGTCATGGCTCGTCCCGGTGGTCGTCGCCGTCGCGATGGTGGCGCTGCTGCCGCAGTCGATCGCCAAGCGGTCCCCCGCCAGCCGCGTCGACGACGTCCTCGCGACCGCCGAGGACGTACGACGCCTGAAGCGGCCCGGTGACGCGGTGATCTTCGCGCCGTCGGCCCGACGCGACACCGCGCTGGTCTCCCCCGACGACTTCGCGGGGGTACGGGACATCGCGCTGGCCCGGAGCCCCGCGAGGTCCGGGACGCTGAAGGGGGTGGAGGCGGACCCGGCCCGGATACGGGCCGCGATGCTCGCGGAGCGGCGGATCCTGCTGGTCACCGACGCGCCCGACGTGGCGAAACCACCGACGTCGCGACGGGACAGGACGAAAGCCGCCGTACTGGAGCGGTACTTCACCGTGGTGGCGGACGAGCGTTCCCACGGCCGGCGACTGCTGGTGTACGAGCGGGCCTGAGCGGGGACATGCGCAGCGGTCGGGGGCCGCGACCGCGTGGGGCCGGGGGTGGGTGACGCGTTCGGCGGCGGCGGGCGGGTGAGAACCGATACCGTGAGGCCAGGCCCGAAGCCGCAACTTCGTATTGCGGCTTCGGGCCTGCCTCATGAGGGCTCTGTCACGGCGTCACGGCGTCATGGCTCACGCCAGGACGTAGACCGGCGCACCGCCCGGAGTGCAGCCCGTCTGCCGGACGCATCCCCGCTTGACGAGCATCCTGAGACAGTCGTTGACCCGTTCCTGGGACAGCCCGGTACGGGAGGAGATCTCCTCCAGGCGGTAGCGCGCCTCACCGCGTACCAGCGCCGGGGCGAGGTAGGCCGCCACCGCGTGGATGTCCTCGGTGACCATGAGGTTCTTCGCCTTCCAGGCGGCGAGGAGGTCCTGCGGGGTCGACTCCGGTTCCGGCTCCTCGGACAGGTGGGGGTGAGGACGGTTGCCGAGGTGCCTGAGGGAGACGGCGATGTCCTGCAGCGCGTCCGCCATGACGCTCTGGCTGCGGTTGATCTGGCGGAGCAGAACGTTCCCCTCCTCCTGGAACGCCATCAGCATCTCGTCCGCCCGGATGTTCCGTTCTTCGAGCCGGACGATGGCGTCCGCCACCTGCTGGGGCATCGCGTAGGCCGTGCCGCCGGTGGGGGCGGGTTGTACGGGGGCGGGCTTCAGGGCGTAGGAGCCGTCGCGCTGGATGGTGGCGATGACCTCGCAGACCCAGTTCTTGAACGGTGCGCACTCGGGTTTGTGGCACCCGTTGACAAGGCTGACCAGCCCCTTGAGGTTCACCATCTTCATCGACTTCTTGAGTCCGTGACCTGCGATCTTGCACGAAGCGTCTGTTCCGTAGACGCTTCGTGCAAGATCGCCCAGGATTGATTGACCGTCCGCTGCAACATGTGCGATGAGTGCCTGGCGGGTGTTCGTGCAGCCAAGATCCGTGGCCAGATCCGCTGCCACGAACCAGTGCTCGCCGCCCGGGGTGGTAAGCCTGCGGAGCCGTGCCCCCCGTCGCCGCGAACACGAAGTCGTTGATGTCGATCGCGTCCTGGTGCTGCGCCGCCGGATCGTCCGGCGGTGTGTTGTTCTGCTCGTCCATCGAGCATCTCCTCCGCACCGGAAGCTAGGCAGCGGGGGGTGTGACGGGTGTCCGTAGCAAGGATGTTCACCCAAATCGGGTACAGATGCATCGATTCTGTGGCGAAAGGGGCTTCGGTACGAGGTGTCGCCGGTGTCGCCGATCGCGTCCGGGGCGTCTGCCCGGTCACGTGCGGCGCTAGTCCGGTGGTGTCGTTTCGTGTAGTTCGAACCAGGTGCTCTTGCCGTCGCCGCGGGGGTCCACGCCCCAGGCGTCCGCGAGCAGGTCCATGAGGACGAGGCCGCGGCCGGAGGAGGCGAGTTCGCCGGGGTGGCGTTTGTGGGGGAGGGCGTCGCTGGTGTCGGTGACCTCGACGCGTATCCGGCGCTTGCCGCCGTCGCCGGTCACCTCGGCGACGAGGAGGGCGTCGGCGTCCGTGTGGACGAGGACGTTGGTGAGCGTCTCGGAGACGAGGAGGACCGCGGAGTCGACCTGGTCGCGGCAGTTCCAGTCGTGGAGCAGTTCGCGTACCTGCTGGCGGGCGCCGGCGATGCGTTCGGGCTCCGCCTGGGCGACGGTGAGTGCGGTGCGTCGTACGGGCGGGCGTACGGCGTCGTCGTCGCGGTCGTGCCCCTCGCTCTTGCGGTACAGCAGCAGCATCGCTATATCGTCCTCCCGCCGGTCGGCGAGCGGGCCGGGCGTGTGGTGCGAGGAGGGGCCGTGCACGCCTTGCACCAGTGCGTCCGCCAGTGCCTCCAGCCGGCCCGGCGCCAGACCGGCCGGCCCCGGGCCGGTGGTGGCTAGGACGGCGGTCTTCGCCCCCTCGCCCTGCGGCTCCTCGGCGGTTCCGTCCCCGGGCGGGGCAGGGTCGAAGGATTCCAGGATGGTGCGGATACGGCGCCAGCCCGTGTCGAGGTCGTGGCCGCCCGTCTCGATGAGGCCGTCGGTGCACAGGAGCATGGTCTCGCCGGGTTCGAGGACGAGCCGGGTCGTGGGGTAGTCGGCGTCGGGGTCGATGCCGAGGGGGAGGCCGCCCGGGGTCGGGCGGACCAGGACCGTGCCGTCGGCCATGCGGACCACCGGGTCGGGGTGCCCGGCGCGGGCGATGTCGAGCACGCAGGACGCCGGGTCGACCTCGACGTAGAGGCAGGTCGCGAAGCGCAGGTCGGCGAAGTGGGCGGCGGAGTCGTTGGTGACGCCGTGCAGGAAGCGGGAAGCGCGGGAGAGGACGGCGTCCGGGGGGTGTCCCTCGGAGGCGTAGGCGCGCAGGGCGATACGGAGCTGGCCCATGAGCCCGGCGGCGCGTACGTCATGGCCCTGGACGTCGCCGATGACCAGGGCGAAGCGGCCGCTCGGCAGGGCGATCATGTCGTACCAGTCGCCGCCGACCTGGAGCCCGCCGCCGGTCGGGACGTACCGCGCGGCGACGCTCATGCCCGGTATCTCCGGGCCCAGCGTCGGGAGCATCGTCCGCTGGAGGCCGTCGGTCAGCTCGCGTTCGGTCTCGGCGGCCCCGGCGCGGGAGAGCGCCTGGGCGAGCATGCGGGCGACGGTGGTCAGCACCGATCGTTCGTCGGGGGTGAAGGTGACGGGGTGGGTGAAGCCCGCCATCCACGCGCCCATCGTGCGCCCGGCGACGGTCAGCGGCAGGAACGCCCACGACTGCCGGGCGAACTGTTCGGCGAGCGGCCAGGCCGTGGGGTAGCGCGCCTTGTAGTCCTCGGGGGAGGAGAGATAGACGGCGCGGCCGGTGCGGGCCACCTCGGCGGCCGGGTAGTCCGTCTCCAGCGGCATATGGGTGAAGGGGCCCTCGGCGCCCTGGCTGTGACCGTGGTGGCCGATGACGGTGAGACGGTCGGCCTCCACTCCGAAGACGGCGAGCCCGTCCGGGGAGAATCCCGGCATCGCCAGGCCCGCCGCGACCCGCAGCACCTCGTGCGTGGACCGCGCCTCGGCCAGCGCGCGCCCGGCGTCCAGCAGGAAGGCCTCGCGCGAGCGCCGCCAGTCGCCGGTGACGGACGGCGCGCGGACGGCGGTCGCCGGCGAGGGTTCGGTGACCTCCTGGATGGTGCCGATCAGCTCGAAGGACCTGCGCACCGGGTCGAAGGTCGGCTTGGAGCGGCTGCGGACCGTGCGGAGCACCCGGCCGCGTTCGTCCATGATCCGGATCCGTACCTCGGCGAGGGTGCCCTCGGCGACGGCGAGCTGCACGACCGACACGATCTCGTTCCAGTCGACGGGGTGCAGACGTGATCGCGCCCCGGCCTGGGTGAGGGTCGTCGGCTCCGCGGCCAGCCCCAGGAGCCGGGCGGCCTCGGCGTCCAACGTGACGGTTTCGGCAGCGCTGTCCCAGGTCCACAGTCCCGTCGCGAGGGCGGACAGGACGTCCCCCACAGTGGGCGGGGGCTCACCAGTGCGCATTGACCCACTCTAAGAACAGCTGATCGGACCGTGCCACCGGCGCTGTACGGGTACCGATCGGGACCGGAGGCATGACAAGTGACCACGACCGGCGGCGACGGAGGTGACGGCAATCGACGCTAGCGACAGTAACCGCTTGCGGTCCTGCCCATGGCTATGACCGTGCGTATCCGGTCAGGGTTGAGCCCCTCGTGCGAGAGGCTCCCGTCCGTCAGCGGTAAATGGTGGGGAGGTGATCTCGGGGTGCCCGGTACCCTTGGGTTTGTTTCACGTGAAACATCGGCCGTGAGACACCGGCCGTGAGACACCCGCCAGATCCCCGATCAGCGAAGGCTGGATGAACGACGATGCATCGGTACAGGTCCCACACCTGCGGCGAGCTCCGCGCCTCTGACGTCGGCACCGACGTCCGGCTGAGCGGCTGGCTGCACAATCGGCGCGACCTGGGCGGCATCCTCTTCATCGATCTCCGCGATCACTACGGCATCACGCAGTTGGTGGCCCGTCCGGGCACTCCGGCCTACGAGGCGCTGGACAAGATCTCCAAGGAGTCGACCGTCCGCGTCGACGGCAAGGTCGTCTCGCGCGGCTCCGAGAACGTCAACCCGGACCTGCCCACCGGCGAGATCGAGGTCGAGGTCGGCGAGGTCGAGCTGCTCGGCGCGGCCGCCCCGCTCCCCTTCACGATCAACGCCGAGGACGGGGTCAACGAGGAGCGGCGCCTGGAGTACCGCTTCCTCGACCTGCGCCGCGAGCGCATGCACCGCAACATCATGCTGCGTACGGCCGTGATCAGCGCCATCCGTCACAAGATGACGGCCCTCGGCTTCAACGAGATGGCGACGCCGATCCTGTCCGCCACCTCCCCCGAGGGCGCCCGCGACTTCGTCGTGCCGTCGCGCCTCAACCCGGGCAGGTTCTACGCCCTCCCCCAGGCCCCGCAGCAGTTCAAGCAGCTGCTGATGATCTCGGGCTTCGACCGGTACTTCCAGATCGCGCCCTGCTTCCGTGACGAGGACGCGCGCGCGGACCGTTCGCCGGGCGAGTTCTACCAGCTCGACGTGGAGATGTCCTTCGTCGAGCAGGAGGACGTGTTCCAGCCCATCGAGAAGCTCATGACCGAGCTGTTCGAGGAGTTCGGCAACGGCCGGCACGTCACCTCGCCCTTCCCGCGCATCCCGTTCCGCGAGGCGATGCTGAAGTACGGCTCCGACAAGCCGGACCTGCGGGCCCAGCTGGAACTGGTGGACATCACCGACGTCTTCGAGGGCTCGGAGTTCAAGGCGTTCGCCGGCAAGCACGTGCGCGCGCTCGCCGTGCCGGACGTCTCCGCCCAGCCCCGCAAGTTCTTCGACCAGCTCGGCGAGTACGCGATCGAGCAGGGTGCCAAGGGTCTGGCCTGGGTCCGGGTCGCCGAGGACGGTTCGCTGTCCGGCCCGATCGCCAAGTTCCTCACCGAGGACAACGTCGCCGAGCTGACCAAGCGGCTCTCCCTGGCCGCCGGTCACGCCGTGTTCTTCGGCGCGGGCGAGTTCGAGGAAGTCTCGAAGATCATGGGCGCGGTGCGGGTCGAGGCCGCCAAGCGCGCCGGGCACTTCGAGGAGGGCGTCTTCCGATTCTGCTGGATCGTCGACTTCCCGATGTACGAGAAGGACGAGGAGACCGGGAAGATCGACTTCTCGCACAACCCGTTCTCGATGCCGCAGGGCGGTCTGGAGGCCCTGGAGACCCAGGACCCGCTGGACATCCTTGGCTGGCAGTACGACATCGTCTGCAACGGCGTCGAGCTGTCCTCCGGCGCGATCCGGAACCACGAGCCCGACATCATGCTGAAGGCCTTCGAGATCGCGGGCTACGACCGTGAGACCGTCGAGGAGCAGTTCGCGGGCATGCTGCGCGCGTTCCGCTTCGGCGCCCCGCCGCACGGTGGCATCGCGCCCGGCGTCGACCGCATCGTCATGCTCCTCGCGGACGAGCCCAACATCCGCGAGACCATCGCCTTCCCGCTCAACGGCAACGCCCAGGACCTGATGATGGGCGCGCCGACGGAGCTGGAGGAAGCGCGGCTGCGCGAGCTGCACCTGTCGGTGCGCAAGCCCCAGCCGAAGTAGGGCCTGCCTTTTCACCAGGCTTTCCGTGCAGGGGCCGGAAATCGTTCGTCGATTTCCGGCCCCTTTCGCATGCGCGCGGGGAAAAACCGGTGGAACTGTCCGGTGCGACGCGCCGCCCGGTCGGACCGGCGGCCATCCGCTGCCGCCTCGGCCTCGGTGCTGGCCTTGACCTTCGCCTTTACCTCGGCGTCGGGTTCGGTGTCGCCCGCCGGGACCACGGAGTACGCGGCAGGCGAGCCGACCGGATTCCTCGCCGGAAAACGGAGGGAAGCGGCCGGAAAGAGATGGCGATTTCGAGCCTCTTCTCTTTCCGAAGTGGAATCCGCACGGGAATGCGAGGTGAACCACAGGCCATTCCCAAGGCGTTGACACCCTGCCTCCCTGCTTTCCTGGCCCTGACGGGAAACCAGACCGGAAACGAGAAGGCACAAGGGCGGAAGCACAAGCGGGACCTGACGCGCCGCAGGGTCGTCGTGGCGGGCGCGGGCGCCGTGGCCGCCGTGGGCGTGGGCGGAGCGGTCGTCGCGACCGCGAGCGCGGGCACGAACGGCGGGGCAGGCAAGAAGCCCCTCGCCACCGCGAGCGCGAGCGCCGGCGAGGAGTGCTACCAGCTCACCTCGGAGACCACCGAAGGCCCGTACTACATCGACGCGGACAAGCTCCGCCGTGACATCACCGAGGACAAGGAGGGTATCCCCCTCACCCTCCGGCTCAAGGTGATCGACGCCGAGACCTGCAGGCCGGTCCGCAACGCGGCCTTCGACATCTGGCACTGTGACGCGCTCGGTCTCTACTCGGGCTATGAGAGCTTCTCCGAGGGCGGTGGCACCCCGCCGACCGACGCCCCCTCGGGCACCCCCACGGACGTGCCGACGGGTGAGCCGCCGGCCGGTGGCGGCGGAAGCGGCGGTGGCGGTCACGAGGAACCCACCAGTGACACCCGCTATCTGCGCGGCACCTGGAAGACCGACAGACAGGGCCTCGTCACCTTCGAGACGATCTTCCCGGGCTGGTACCGGGGCCGCTGTGTGCACATCCACACGAAGGTGCACGTCGACGGCGAGTGGACGGACGCCGGTTACGAGGGCGGCACCACCTGCCACACCGGCCAGTTCTTCTTCGCCGAGGCGGCCGTGCTCGCCTCCGCCGAGGTCGAGCCGTACTCGATGTCCACGACCGAGCGCACGACCCTCGACGACGACACGATCTACGACGGCAGCGGCGTCCAGGGCGGTCTGCTCACGCTGAAGTACCGGAAGAAGAACGACATCGCCCGCGGTGTCGTCGGCTCCATCACGGTCGGTGTCGACCCCGAGGCCGCGAACACCGGCACGGGCGACTCCGTCCAGCCCGGCGCCTCGGAAACGGCGTCGGAGGCCGCCTCGGCGAGCTGACCCGGCCGGCGTACGGCCCGGGCCCGGAACCCTCCTGTGGGTTCCGGGCCCTCGGCGTGCGCCCGCGCCGGGCCGGGTACCCGCTGGGGAGGTCATCAGATGACGCACAGGTTTCCCGACGGATGAGCACAGCGGGAGGGGGTGTGATGGGACGTACAGGGTGAGGGAACCCGTACACCCCGTACACCCACTTAAGGGACGTACCGGCTGTAGGGAACGCGGGGGGCGTACGGGACGAGACGTGGGAGCTGGAGGAGGCCATGAAACCGGTCGTGCTGGTGGCGGTGTTGCTGGTCGTGGGGGCGGTGGTCGCGATCGTCGCCCGGCGGCGGTCCGTCGACGACCCCCGCCCGGCGTCCGGCCTGGACGCGGAGGCCGACGCCAACCGCTGGGTCGTACGGCTGGGCGGCAGCCTGGCCGGCATCGACGTACGCGCCCAGGCCGGGGCGGGCGGGGCCGCGGCCGAGTCCCTGACCGACGCCACCGAACGCCTGCGCACCGCCCGCGCCCAGCTCGCCCGGGCCCGCACGCCCGACGAGTACGCGCGGGTCTCGCGCACGGCGCTCGACGGGCTGCGTCATGTGTCGGCGGCCCGTGCGGCGCTGGGCATGGAGACGGGCCAGGCACCGGCTCCCGCGAACAGGTCGGTCATCGCCGCCCCGTGACCCTCCGGACGGCCGCCGGACCGGACCGCCTCGGGCGACGTGGCGTCGTCCGCTCACTCGGGCTCCTCCTCCGGTGGGGATGCCAGGGCCTCCTCTTCCAGGAGGCGTTCGGCGATGTCGTCGGCCCAGGTCTGGGCCCAGCGGCGGAGACCCAGGACGGCCTCGGCGTCCAGACCGTGGCGAGCGAATTCCCGGTCGTCGAGCCACTCGGTGCCCTCCAGGCGGGACTGGAGGTCGGTGAGGTCGAAGGTGCTGGACGTGGCGGAGGTGTGGCGCCGGGCCAGTTCCTCCAGCTCGGTGACGGTCCGGTGCGCGGTGGCCGCGTGCACGGCGATCAGATCGCGGGCGGCGCCCCGGTCGGCCACGGCCCGGACCTTGGCGCCGACCACGTCCTCCAGGGAGAGCGTCGGGCCCCACGCCGTGCGGACCGGCGGGTGCCAGAGGGTTTCCTTCAGCAGGTCGAGGGTGCGTTCCTCCGCCGTGGTGGGATCGGCGACGAGGAGGCGGGCGGAGAGCGGGGCCGTCTCCACCGCGTGCGCCGCCCAGCCGCGTTCCGTCAGGCCCGCCCGGACCGCCGCGGCGATCTCCGCCATCGGGGCCGCGTGCTCCGTCGCCACCTCCAGGTCCCGGCCGGGCGGCCGCGCCTCGACGAGCCCGTGCGCCTGCGCCGCGTGATCGCCGGTGAGGGCGAGGGCGTACGGGGCACCGATCTCCAGCACGTCGTCCAGGAGGTGGCGGAGCCCGTCGGGGACGCCGTTCACGGGCGTGTCCCGAAGACGGCGGGACTCTGCGGTGCCGGGGCTCTGCGGTGCCGGGGTGGGGCCATGCAGGAATTATCACGGCCCCGCCGGCCGGGCCGGTCGGTACGGCTCAGTACGGCCGGCGGCCCAGCCAGTTCCCCGGCGGGTCGAAGTTGGCCACCACGAAGGTCCAGCCGTTCCCGCACCTGGCCCTGGCCGCGCCGACCCGTGTCGAGGTGCGCCGGACCAACTGGGTGTAGTGCAGGCACTCCCGGTCGTTCACGCAGGCGTTGGAGGGGCTGTCGTAGTCGTCCCGCTCGTCCAGCCAGAGGCGGGCCGCGTCCGCGAGGGAGTAGCGCGGGTTCGACCCCTTCGCCAGGTTCTCGCCGTACCGGCTGTTCGAGTGGATGTGGTCCGCCGCCGTCGGCGCCGCTTCAAGCTGCGGATCCGGACGTACCTGGCCTCCGGACAGCATTTCCTGGAGGTCGAGACGCGGGGCCCGCGCGGCACCAGGACATCACCGGCTCCGAGGAGGGCCTGGAGGGCAGGGACATCCTGGTCCGGGGCGGCACCTCGCACGTCGCCTCCGCCGACGACGGCGTCAACGCGTCGGGCAGCGAGGCGACTTCAGGGGACGACGCGCACGGCGGCCGGGGCGGCGGTCCAGTCGGTGGCGGTGGCGGTGGCGGTGGCGGTGGCGGCGAGAGCGTCGGCGACTACTCCGCCGAGATCACCGGCGGCACCCTGATCCTCGACCCCCAGGGCGACGGCTTCGACTCCAACGGCACCGCCGAGATCACCGGCGGCACGATCGTCGTCAACGGCCCCGAGGCGGGCGGCAACGGAGCGCTCGACGTCAACGGCAGCTTCACCGTCGACGGGGGCACGCTCCTCGCCTCCGGCAGCGCGGGCATGGTCGTCACCCCGGACGAGGAGTCGGACCAGGGCTGGCTGTCGGCGGCCCTGGACGCGTCGGTCGAGGCGGGCACGACCTGCACATCGTCGACGCGGACGGGAAGGTCGTGGCGTCGTACGTCATCTCGAAGACCATCCAGAACGTCGTCTGCTCCGGCGCCGGCATCAAGACCGGCGAGGAGTGCACCGTCCATCCCGGCGGCACGGCCTCCGGCACCGACACCGGTGGCCTCGCCGGCTCCGGCAGGCTCGGCTCGGCTCGGCTCGGCTCGGCGAAGAAGGTCGCCACGGTCACGGCGGGCGAGGCACCCGAGGGCGGCTTCGGGGGACCCGGCGAGGGAGGCGGCCGAGGCTAGCGGGAAGCCCCGGCAGTCCGTGCGGGCCGGGGCGGCTTCACACGGGGCGCTCTCGTCGGCGCCGGTTCATCGTTCGCCCGAGGTCTCCGCGGCACGGTCGGGGAACAAGTCCTCAGCGCGCTCGACCGTACCCGCCCGGTCGAGCCAGGCACTGACGAGGGTGAGGTCGGTGCATGTGGTGATGCGTTCACGGACGTCCTCGGTGACGGGAATGCCGCGTACCTCCAGAACGCGCAGGACCCCCTTGGCCTCGCCCTTGGCCTCGCCCTCCAGGTAAGCCGTCTCGCGGACCGTTCCACGACCGGGAAAGTAGCTGACGAAGCTCATGATGTCCCTCCACTTTTCTCCGGCGGGGGTACCCCGCAGGTTGATTTCCAGGAACTCGTAGAAATAGTCGACTGCCTTCCCGTCCGTCGCCTGCAAGGCGCGGCCCATCGCGTCCAGTATGTCGTTGATCTGGGTGCTTCGGGCGTGCGTCAGAGCGGAGAAGGCGGCCATGGCGAGGTTGTTCGCCGCGGTCCTCGCCTCAGTGATCACCGGAAGGTTGTCCGGTCCGACCACCATGGGGTGGGTGCGCTGTGTGATCCAGCCCTGTGCGCCGCAGTCGAAGGGTCCGGACGCCCACGCGGCGGTGCGCCGGTCCTGGCAGACGACGAGCAGGAGCACGGGCAGCCGGTACTTGGACTGGATGTAGGAGACGTAGTACGGCCAGCTCATCTCCTTGCCGGGCTTCCGCTCGCCCTGAACCTCGACGGCGAGCATGAAGTCCTCCCCGTCGGACGGGCCGATGCGCAGCACGGTGTCCACGCGCCGTTCCAGAGGCTTGGTCTCCGTCACGTCGGTGGTGAGCGCGTCCACGGTCGCCTTCTCGGGAAAGGGGAGGCCGAGCACCTGGAAGACGGGTGCGAGGATCTCCGGCCTCTCCTGGAAGATGCGATGCAGTCCCTCATGGGCTGATGTGACCATGAGGGGAGGCTATGGAGCGTTCAGGTGCGGTCTGGGGTGACTTGGGAGTGGATCACTCTTTCGAGTAGCGACGAAACGTTCACGCCGTCATGTGTTCAGCCCGGCGGGGCGTCGTCACGCGGGAGTGCCGAAGTTCTGGGTCCAGTAGTTGCCCGGGCCCGCCAGGCCGATGCCTATCTCCTTGAAGCCGCAGTTGAGGATGTTGGCCTTGTGGCCGGGGCTGTTCATCCAGCCGTCCATGACGCTGTCGGCGGTGCCGTACCCGGCGGCGACGTTCTCGCCCGCCGAGCGGTACGCGTACCCGACACGGCCGAGGCGGTCGGTCATGGAGGAGCCGTCGGAACCGGTGTGGGACATGTTCGTGTGGTCGGCCATGTCCTGGCTGTGGTTCTGCGCGGCCTTGGTGAGCTTCGCGTCCACGGTCACCGGAGAGCAACCCGCCTTCGCGCGCTCGGCGTTGACCAGTTCCAGGACGCGGCTCGTGGGACCGGAGTCCGCGTTGGTCCGGGCGGGGGCGGGAGTGCTCCTGGCCTTCGCGGGGGTCGGGGTGTTCGCGGGCCTGGTCGGCTCGTCGGCGGTGTCCGCCGTCGGCTTCTCGGCGGGCCGGTCGGCCTTCTTCGAGGGGGACGCGCTCGGCGTGGGGCTGGAGCGGCGCTTGCTCGGGGTGCGGGACGGGGTGGGGGAGGCCGGGGCGTCCGCGACGGAGGTCCGCTCCTGCTCGGAGGGCGTGCTCGACGGTGTGGGGTCGGGCGCGGGGTCCGGCTTCTGCCCGCCCCACCAGGAGGCGGCCGTGTCGCGCCAGCCGCCGGGCCCGTCACCGCTCGCGACGAGGGTGGTGGCGCCCACGGCGCCCACGGCCACCACGACCGCCGCGGCGATGACGGCCCTGCGGCGTCTCCCACCCGGGCGCCTCGCCTTCGAGGCGTTCCGGGCCTTCGAGGTCTTCGGGGCGCCCTTCTTGCGGCGGTGACTGCTCATGCATGGCCTCACAGACTGGTCCGACTTCGGTCCGACGGCGTCGCGACCTCGGCGGCCGTGGCCGTGGCCCTGGCGAGCCCGGTCATTATGGGGAGCGTCGAGTGCACCGGGCAACGAACGTGTGTGCTACCGAAGGTGAGGGTCCGGTGACGCTTCGCAGGCGTCCCGGTGCCGGTGAAGCGTGCTCTCGGCGCACGCGCCCCGGCGCCAACACCCGCCCGGGACCAGGTAGAAGGCCGGTCGGCACCGACGGCCGGAGTCCGCGCCGCAGATCTCGGCCACCGGTTCGATTCAGCACCCTGTGACCGAAATAGCCGATAGATACAAGGAAGAGCGCGGTTGTCGCCCTGGAAAAGCGGGGCGTTCGATTCCATCGGGGCGCAATTCGGTCGTGACGCATGTCACCCCGATTCGAGAGGTGTGCGGGACGGCCGCAGACTGGAAGTGGCGGGGCTCCCGAGAGAGCGGATCCTCGTACGAAGATTCCCGAGGCCCCGCGGTGGATCGGCCATGGATCGGCCGTAGGTCGACCACGGACGGGGATCGGTCGTTGGCCGGCCGCGGACGGGGATCGGCCGTTGGCCGGCCATGGACCGGCCGTGGAGGAATCATGACGGCAGTCACGCGGGCACAAGCCCCGGTCGAGATCGAGGGCGACGGCCTCGAAGTGCGTATCCAGGAGCTGGGCGGCGGCATGAGCGTCGCGTTCCTCAAGCTCCCTCAGGGCATCGACATGACCCCGGCCCTCAAGGGCCTCCCCGACGACCTGTGCCAGTGCCCTCACTGGGGCTTCGTCGTCCGTGGCCGGTTGCGGATGCGCACCAAGGAGGGCGAGGACTTCTACGAGGCGGGACAGGCCTACTACTGGTCCCCCGGACACTCGCCGGAGGCCCTGGAGGACGTCGAACTGGTGGAGTTCTCGCCGACGAAGGAGTTCCGGGAGGTGCTGGACCACATCAAGTGACCGGCGCTCGCCTGCCGGTGCTCGGTGACCGGCACTCGCTCGTACCGCGGGGACCGCCCTCAAGTGGCCATCGGGAAAGTTCAGTTCGGCGGCAACCTATCCGCGGGCCGTGACCACCCATGAGTCGGAACCCCCTTCTCGGGGGCTCCACGCGAACCACGTGTTCCCCCGAACCACGTACGTTACGTAAGGACTCATCCGTGGCCTCTGCCTCCCTGCGCCCGTCCCACCGCCGGTCCCTCCGCAGGCGCCGGACCCTCGTGGTCTCCGCCGCCGCCGTGGCCGCCGCGGTCGGCGCCGGCGTCCTCGTGATGAACGCCAGCGCCGGCCCCACCGACCTGTACCACCAGGTGCTGCCCGCCAAGGACGGCTGGGCGGCGTCCGGCGCGGGTACGACCGGCGGTGCGAAGGCGGACGCGGCGCACACCTTCACGGTGTCCACGCGGGCGGAACTGGTGAAGGCGCTGGGCTCCGGGACCGACACCACCCCCCGGATCATCAAGATCAAGGGCACGATCGACGCCAACACCAGTGACTCCGGCAAGAAGGTGACCTGCGCGGACTACGCCTCCGGCACGGGCTACTCGCTCTCCGCCTACCTGAAGGCGTTCGACCCGTCGGCCTACGGCAAGAAGGCGCCGAAGGGCGCGCAGGAGACCGCGCGTACGGCCGCCGCGACCAAGCAGAAGAAGAACATCGTCTTCAAGGTGCCCGCGAACACCACCCTCGTGGGCGTCCCCGGCACCAAGGCGGGCATCCTCGGCGGCAGTCTGACGGTCCAGAACGTCAAGAACGTCATCATCCGCAACCTCACCTTCGCGGACACCCAGGACTGCTTCCCGGCCTGGGACCCGACCGACGGCTCGTCGGGCGAGTGGAACTCCAACTACGACTCGGTCACCCTGCGCGGCGCGACCAACGTCTGGGCGGACCACAACACGTTCACGGACGCGCCGACCTTCGACAAGACGGAGGCGACGTACTACGGCCGCAAGTACCAGGTCCATGACGGTGCGTTGGACATCACCAACGGCTCGGACCTGGTGACCGTCGAGCGCAACCAGTTCCTCAACCACGACAAGACGATGCTGATCGGCTCCAGCGACACCGACTCCACCGGCAAGCTGCGCGTGACGATCCACCACAACGTGTGGAAGGGCATCGTGCAGCGGGCGCCCCTGGCCCGCATCGGCCGGATCCACCTCTACAACAACGTGTACGACACCACCACGGTCAACGGCTACGCCCCCAAGTACAGCCTCGACTCCCGTGCCGAGGCCCAGGTCGTCGCCGAGCGCAACGTGTGGAGGATCCCCGCCGACGCGAAGGTCGCCAAGCTGCTGAGCGGCGACGGCACGGGTTCGGTCGCCGGCACCGGCAACACCGTCAACGGCAAGGCCACCGACCTCGTCGCCGCGTACAACACCGCGAACTCGTCGAAGAAGCTCAGGACCACGGTCAACTGGACCCCGGCCCTCACCGCCGGCCTCCAGACCACGGTCACGGACCTGCTGACCGACCTGACGGGTACGGCCACATCGGCCACGGGCGCCGGCGTTCTGTCCTAGTCCGGACCCGAAAGACTCCTGGCTGGGGGCGCCACCCGAGGCCAGGAAGGTGTCCCGGACCCGATCAGGAAGGGGTCCGGGACACGCGCAGAGGGGCCCGAGGGGCGAGCACGCCCCCCCGGGCCCCGTGGGCGCCACGTCAGGGACGGCTAGCGGGCCACGAACTGCGTGAGGATCGCCTGGACCTCGTAGATGTCCACCCCCTTGGTGAACGTCTTCTCGATCGGTTCATGAGTGCCGGACAGCCAGATCTTCAGCTCGGCGTCGAGGTCGAAGTGCCCGGCCGTCTCGACCGCGAAGTGCGTGATGCTGCGGTACGGGACGGAGTGGTACTCCACCTTCTTGCCGGTGATGCCCTGCTTGTCGATCAGGATGAGCCGACGGTCGGTGAACAGCATGGTGTCGCGGATCAGCAGGAACGCGGCGTGCACCTGCTCCCCACGGCCCAGCAGCCTCGCGTAGTCCTGCTGGGCCTTGCCGGTGTCCACGGTGTGCGCGTTTCCGAACAGTGCCATGCACGGGGAGACGCGCACCCGGACGTACGGGTTGCCTCCGCACCTGCCGGCGCGGGAGTCACACGGGGGCGCCGCCGAAGCGCTCCTTGTACGTCTCCAGGTCCTCGTCGGTGAGCTTCGCGAAGAGGACCGGGGGGACGGTGAAGGGCGTACCGGCGGGGACGAGGTCGAGGGCCTTGGCCTCCTCCGCCGTCACCCAGGCCGCCGTGTCGTCCTTCAGGGCGAAGGCGGCGCGCATGGCGGCCGAGGACGCCGGGATGAAGGGTTCGGAGACCACCGAGTAGAGGTGGATGAGGTTCATGGCGGTGCGCAGGGTGAGGGCCGCGGCGTCCTGGTCGGTCTTGATCTCCAGCCAGGGGGCCTTCTCCTCCAGGTAGGAGTTGCCCGCCGACCACAGGGCACGCAGCGCGGCCGCCGCCTTGCGGAACTGCAGGGCCTCCATCTGCGCCTCGTACTCGGCGAGCAGACGGGCGATCTCCTCGCCGAGCTTCGCCTCCGGCTCGCCGGCCGCCGCGCCCGCGGGCACCTCGTCGCCGAAGCGCTTGCGGGAGAAGGACAGGACACGGTTGACGAAGTTGCCGAGGGTGTCGGCGAGGTCCTTGTTGACCGTGGCGGTGAAGTGCTCCCAGGTGAAGGAGGAGTCGTCCGACTCGGGGGCGTTGGCGATGAGGAAGTAGCGCCAGTAGTCGGCCGGGAGGATCTCCAGCGCCTGGTCGGTGAAGACGCCGCGCTTCTGCGAGGTGGAGAACTTGCCGCCGTAGTACGTCAGCCAGTTGAAGGCCTTGACGTAGTCGACCTTCTTCCACGGCTCGCGGATGCCCAGCTCGGTGGCCGGGAACATCACCGTGTGGAACGGGACGTTGTCCTTCGCCATGAACTGCGTGTACCGGACGGGGTGGTCGCCGCCGTCGGCCTCGTACCACCAGGACTTCCAGTCGCGGTTCTCGCCGTCCGGGGCGGCGTCCGACCACTCCTTCGTCGCGCCGATGTACTCGATCGGGGCGTCGAACCAGACGTAGAAGACCTTGCCCTCCGCCGCCAGCTCCGGCCAGGTGTCGGCCGGCACCGGGACGCCCCAGTCCAGGTCACGGGTGATGGCGCGGTCGTGCAGGCCCTCGTTCAGCCACTTGCGGGCGATGGAGGACGACAGGTGCGGCCACTCCTCCTCGTGGGCCGCCACCCAGGTCTCGACCTCGTGCTGCAGCTTGGACTGCAGGAGGAAGAGGTGCTTGGTCTCGCGGACCTCCAGGTCGGTGGAGCCGGAGATGGCGCTGCGCGGGTCGATCAGGTCGGTCGGGTCCAGGACGCGGGTGCAGTTCTCGCACTGGTCGCCGCGGGCCTTGTCGTAGCCGCAGTGCGGGCAGGTGCCCTCGACGTAGCGGTCCGGGAGGAAGCGGCCGTCGGCGGGCGAGTACACCTGGCGGATGGCCCGCTCCTCGATGAACCCGTTCTCCTTCAGGCGGCGGGCGAAGTGCTGGGTGATCTCGACGTTCTGCGGGGAGGAACTCCGGCCGAAGTAGTCGAAGGCGAGCGCGAAGCCGTCGTAGACGGCCTTCTGCGCGTCGTGCGCCTGGGCGCAGAACTCGTCGACCGGGAGGCCCCGCTCCTTCGCGGCCAGCTCGGCGGGGGTGCCGTGCTCGTCCGTCGCGCAGATGTACAGGACGTCGTGGCCGCGCTGGCGGAGGTACCGGGAGTACACGTCCGCCGGGAGCATGGACCCCACCATGTTGCCCAGGTGCTTGATCCCGTTGATGTACGGAAGGGCGCTGGTGATGAGGTGTCGAGCCATCGGGGGATGCTCCCAGGTCGGTCGTTTTCGTGAGTCTTGAAATCCTAGCCGACATGGGTGTGCCGCCCGCCTCCCGTTTTGACGGGTGGGAAGCGGGCGGCACGGGGTGGTGCGGGCGTGGTGCTACGGGCGCCAGGTGGCCAGGATGCCCTCGTAGACCTCGGCGTCCGTCAGTTCGCGCGGGCTCTCGCCGGCCAGGAAGTGGGACGTCGTGGCCGTCTTCAGCTTGCGGAGGTAGTCGAAGGCCTTGTTCTCCGGGTCGCCGAACGCGACGAACGCGAAGTGGACGCCGGGGTGGTTCTCGGCCGCGTCCGCGAGCGCCTGGTTCGCCGGGGTCTTGGCGTCCGGGGCGCCGTCGGTCTGGAAGACGACGAGGGCGGGGGTGCCGGCCGCCGCCTTGCTGTGCTGGGCGAGGACCTCCTCGACGGCCACGTGGTAGCTGGTACGGCCCATGCGGCCGAGGCCGGCGTGCAGGTCGTCGACCTTGTTCTCGAACGCGTCGAGGGTCAGCTCGCCGGTGCCGTCCAGCTCCGTGGAGAAGAAGACGACCGGGACCGTGGTCTTCTCGGGGTCGAGGTGGGCGGCGAGGGCGAGGGTCTGCTCGCCGAGGGCCTGGGCGGAGCCGTCCTTGTAGTAGCCGCGCATCGACGCGGACCGGTCCAGCACGAGGTACACCTTGGCGCGGACGTCGGTGAGGTCCCGCTTGGCGAGTACGACCCCGGCGGCGTCGTACGCGGTGCGCAGCCCGGCCGGCACGGGGTCGGCTCCGCCCGGGGTGGCCGTCGACACGGCCTCGGCTTCGCCTTCGGCCTCGTCCGTTCTCCCACCCGCACCACTCGTGCGGCTTTCGTCGTCGGCCGCGGGCGCCACCTGCGGGGCGACCTCGCCGTCGGCGACCGCGGGGTCGTGGGCGGCTTCATCGGCCACGACGACGAGATCCGCGGCTTCGGAAGGTCCGGCGGCGACCGGTTCGGCGGCCTCGGGCTCGGGGGTGACGACCGGTTCGGCGGCGACCGGTTCGGCGGCGACCGGTTCGGCGGTGGCCTGCGGCTCCGGGGTGGATGCTTCGGGTTCGGGGGTCACGGCCGGTTCGGAAGCGGCTTCCGGCTCGGGGGCGACGGCCGGTTCCGGGGTGGCTTCCGGCTCGGTGGCAGCCACCGGTTCCGGGGAGACCTCGGGCTCAGGGGCGCTCTCGGGCTCCGGCGCGGCCTCGGCGGCAGCCTTCGGCTCTTCGGCGGCTGCTTCTTCGGCGGCTTCTTCGGCCTCTTCGGCCGCAGAGGTCGACGGCTCCGGCTCGGCCGGCGCCTCGTCCTCGGACTCGGTGACGGACGCGGGCGCCGCCTCCACGGCGGGCTCATCGACAGCTGCCTCGGCGGCAGTGGGCTCGGCCTCGGCGGCGGGCTCCGGCTCGGCTTCCTCCGCCGCCACCGGCTCGACATCCGCAGCGGCCTCGGGCTCCACCTCGGAGGTCGGGGCCACGGGCTCGGCGTCCGCCTTCGCCTCCGGGGCGGTGTCCACCGCCGCGGGCTCGGCCTCGGCGACCGGCTCGGGCACCACTTCGGTGACCGGCTCGGACGCGGCTTCGGCGACCGGCTCGGCGGGCTCCTCGTCGGCGGCGCTCTTCACGTCGTCGGCCTCAGCCGACACCTCACGCTCGGACTCAGGCTCGGCGGCAGGGGCGGCTTCGGCGACCGGCTCGGGTTCGGGCTCGGGCTCGGGCTCGACGATCTCCGGCTCGGCGGCGGCAACCGGCTTCGGCTCGGCCTTGTCGGCTGCAGCCTCCACCTCGGCCTCGGCGCCAGCGGCGGCCTCGGCGGCAGGGGCGGCCTCGGCGGCAGGGGCGGGCTCGGCCTCCACGACCGGCGCGGTCTCGGCCACCGACGTCGTCGCCGTCGCCTCGGCCTTCGGCGTGGCCTCAACCGCGGCGTCCGTCTCCGCAACCGCGGCAGGCGTCTCCGGCTCCGGCGTTCTCTCGGCCGGCTCGCTGTCCCGCGGCTTCGGGACCGTCACGTTGTCGAAGGCCGCGGAGACGAGGTCGTCGACCACGGAAGAGGTCGCGGGCTCGGTCGCCGGGGCCGGGACCCTCGGCTCGGCGGCCGGCTGCGTCGCGGCCCCCTCGGCCGCCGCCGCGGAGGTGTCCTCCGGGACGGAATCCCGCTCCGCCTCCTGCGAAGGAACCGTGTCGCGCCCCTTGCGTGAGCGGCTGAACGCATTCCGCAGGAGAGAGAGAATGCCCATGTGCGCAACCCTTCGGGTGAGTTGAAGCCGTCAATCCCTGGCCAGGACGGACACGTAAGGTTAGCGGCCAGGCGTGGTGATCTTGGGGTGGGGCGGGGGCTTTCACTATCTCCGCCACCCCGCGCTGTCAACACCGCCTGAACCGCCGCAGGTTCACCCCTTGTTCACCTCGCGTCCCCGCGCTCGCACGCACGCCCCCCTAGCGTCGCGCTCACACCAGGAATGTACAAAGAGCATCGAGGAGCGCGCTGTGCGCAAGCTGCTGCCCATGATCGGCTCGCATCCCGGCGGCCGTTCCGCCCTGACCTGCCGGTTCCGCTGTGGGGACGCCTGCTTCCACGAGGTACCGAACACCAGTGCCAATGCCTACGTCGGTGACGTCATCGCGAGCGCCCTCAGCCGCCGCTCGGTGATGAGGGCCGCCGCCGTCGTCTCCGTCGCCGGCGCGGCCGGTACGGCCGTCACGCTGGGTTCCGCCGCGCCGGCCGCCGCGGCCACGACGGCGGAGTCCGCCGAGTCCGCCAGGACCGCGGCGGCCCAGAGCAAGAACAGGGCCGCCCGCGGCCTGCGGTTCACCGCCGTCGAGCCGAACACCGCCGACACCGTGACCGTCCCCGAGGGGTACAGGCAGAACGTCGTCATCCGCTGGGGCGAGCCGATCCTGCGCGGCGCTCCCGCCTTCGACCCCGAGAACCAGACGGCCAAGGCCCAGGCCGGGCAGTTCGGCTACAACAACGACTTCCTCGCGCTGCTCCCGCTCCAGGGCGAGCGTGACCGCAAGCTGCTCGTCGCGAACCACGAGTACACCGACGAGATCCTGATGTTCCGCGGCTACGACGCCGCCAACCCGACCCGGAACCAGGTCGAGGTCGCCTGGGCGGCCCACGGTCTGTCCGCCGTCGTGGTCGAGGAGGACCGGCGCACCGGCCGGCTCACCGCCGTGCCCCGGCACCAGCTCAACCGGCGCGTCACCGCCACCACCGAGTTCCGGCTGACCGGCCCCGCCGCCGGGTCCGCCCTGCTGAAGACCTCCGCCGACCCGACCGGCACCAAGGTCCTCGGCACGCTCAACAACTGCTCCGGCGGCACCACCCCCTGGGGCACCACGCTGCACGGCGAGGAGAACTTCAACCAGTACTTCGCCAACAGCAGCCGTACGACCGACAAGCGGTACGGCATCGGCACCGGCGCCAGCGAGCGCAAGTGGGAGCGGTTCGACAAGCGGTTCGACGTCGCCCAGGAGCCGAACGAGGTGCACCGCTTCGGGTACGTCGTCGAGTTCGACCCGTACGACCCGTCCTCCACCCCGCGCAAGCACACCGCGCTCGGGCGCTTCAAGCACGAGGCCGCCACCATCCGGCTGACCTCGGACGGGCGTCCGGTCGTGTACTCCGGCGACGACGAGCGCTTCGACTACTTCTACAAGTTCGTCGGCAGCAAGCGGATGAAGAAGGGGTCGAGCCGTTCCGTCCGCGAGCACAACCTCTCCCTGCTGGACGAGGGCACGCTCTATGTCGCCAAGCTGACCGGCGACTCCCCGGCGATCGAGATCGACGGCACGGGCAAGCTGCCTGCGGACGGTGAGTTCGACGGCGCCGGCGAGTGGATCCCGCTGGCCACCGCCACCGCCGAGGGCGCCGTCTCGCACGTGGACGGGATGACCGCCGACGAGGTCTTCGTCTTCACCCGGCTCGCGGGTGACAAGGTCGGCGCCACGAAGATGGACCGTCCCGAGGACATCGAGCCCAACCCTGTCACCGGCAAGGTCTACGTCGCCCTCACCAACAACACCAACCGCGGTGTCGGCTCCAACGCCAAGGCGGACGAGGCCAACCCGCGCAGCGCCAACAAGCACGGCCAGGTCCTCGAACTCACCGAGCACCGCAACCGGCCGGAGAGCACGAAGTTCGGCTGGCTGCTGTTCCTCGTCGCGGGCGACCCCGAGGACCCGGCGACCTACTTCGCCGGCTTCCCGAAGGAGCACGTCAGCCCGATATCCTGCCCGGACAACGTCGCCTTCGACCCGCACGGCAACCTGTGGATCTCCACCGACGGCTCGCAGCTCGGGTCGCACGACGGTCTGTTCGGTGTGGCCACCCGCGGCAAGCGGCGCGGTGAGCTGAAGCAGTTCCTCACGGTTCCGAGCGGCGCCGAGACCTGCGGCCCGATCATCCAGGACCGCCGCGTCCTGGTCGCCGTCCAGCACCCGGGCGAGATCGACGGAGCCACCGTCGAGAAGCCGAAGAGCACCTGGCCCGACGGGCCCGGCACCTACGTCCGCCCGGCGGTCGTCGCGGTGTGGCGCGCGGACGGCAGCGACATCGGCGTCTGATCCCTTACGCACACATGCGAATGCGGGCCGCCCTCCTGTCGGGGAGGACGGCCCGCACGTCGTCGGGCTGCCGCGCGGTTCAGGGGGCCAGGCAGCTGACGCCCGGGAGGCCCGCCGGGTCGACGAGGGCGGCCGGGTCGGCGAGTACGGCGGCCGGATCGACCAGCTCCGTCACGCCGGCCGGGGTCTCGGCGACACAGGTAACGGTGGTGACCGGGTCCGGGATCGCCACGGCGGCGGGGGCCGCGGCGCCGGCGAGGGCGAGGGTTCCGAGCAGGACGGTCGCGGTGCGACGCATGAAAAATCCCCTTATAGGTAGGGCGGTTGAACAGGATTGATCATGTCTGCTTTTCGGCTGCGAATTCGCCCTCCGTCACCCGTGCGGGGCTGACGTAACGATTCGGCGCCCTGCGCCGGGTTGACCCGGGGAGGCGGGAGATCCGGGGGTCACCGGGGCGTGGTGATCGCCCGCGCCGCCGCCACCTCCTGGCGCAGCGGCTCCAGCACGCTCCCGGGCGGTCCGCTGAGGTCGGAGCGCACCTCGTAGAGGTTCTCCGTCCTGCGCAGCCCGTCCGACAGCTCCCGCAGCTGCAGCGCGACCTGGTCGACCTCGGCGGTGGACGGCGGCTCCGCGCCCTGCTTGATCCTGACCCGCGCGGCCGTCGTCGCGTCGGCGATCCGTTCGACCGCCACGACCAGCGGCCACCAGGCGGCGGCCCGTCGGCCGATGGGCGGCGGTTCGGTCAGGGCCCGCTGGAACTCCGTACGGACGGCGGACAGGTCCCGGTAGAGACGGCGGCGCATCCGGATCCGGTCGGCGGGGGCGGCCGCGCCCCGGCCGAAGGTCTGCTCGACGTAGGCGGCCGTGTCGGCGACGGCGTCCGCGAGCCGGGCGCCGACCCGGGCGTGCCAGCTCTCCGGCCAGAGCAGATAGCCGGCGAGCAGGGCGATCGCGCAGCCCATGAGGGAGTCGACGAGACGCGGCACCAGCAGGCCGGTTCCCTGATGGTTGAGGATGTCGGACAGGAGCAGGATCACGGGGGTGATGGCGGCCGTCTGATAGCCGTAGCCCCGGGGGGTGAACACCGGGATGAGCGGCGCGAGCAGCAGCATCACGGGCACGTCCCACCAGCCGCGCGGCACCTCCGCGAGGATCCCGGCCGCGACCACGAGCCCCACGACCGTGCCGAGCGCCCGCAGCAGCGCCCGCGAGAACACCGATCCGAAGTCCGGCTTCAGGACGAACGTGATGGTCAGCGCCACCCAGTACGAGCGCGGCACGGGCACGAGCGACACCAGGGCCTGCGCGATGCCGATGCACAGGGCGAGCCGCAGGCCGTAGCGCCAGGAGGCGCCGGAGAGGGCGACGTTGCGGGCGACCCGGGCGGCGCGCACGCCCAGCGGGGCGGGGCCCCCGGACCGGTCGCCGGCCTTCCGCAGCGCGTCCGGCGACTTCTCGGTGACGACGTCGGCGGCGTGCCGCAGCGCCTGGTCGACCGCCCGCCCGATCTCGCTCCGGGGCTCCGGCAGCCGCAGGCCCAGCGGCCCCGAGTACCCCGTCTCGACGGCCTCCGCGAGATGCCGTACGGCCACCGGGATCTCGGCGGGCAGCGGTCTGCCGGACAGCCGGACCGCGGGGGCGGCCTCCACCAGCGGGGTGATGGCGTTCAGCTGGGCCAGCAGCCGCACCAGTTCGGGGCTGCGGCCGTGGTGGCGGGCGCGGCGGGCGAGGACCAGGTCGTAGGACTGGTTGAGGGACTGGGTGACGATGTGCCGGGCCGCGTCGTAGGCGTCCGCGTGGCCGGCGGGATCGTCCGTGGTCGTGGTCGCGAGCAGGTCGGCGACCTTGCGGAAGGTGTCCGCGACGGAGTCCCGTTCCGGAACTCCCGCCCTGAGGGGCCAGGCGAGCAGGGCCAGGGCGAGGACCAGCAGGCCGCCGCCGGTCATCAGGACCGGGGCGAGCCACCACTGCCCGGGCATGGGCAGGCCCGCGCCCACCACCGAGTTGAGGAGCAGGAGCAGCCCCGACACGGAGGCCACGGCGCCGATCGACGAGATCATCCCGGAGACGAGCGCGGCCAGGGTGAGGGCTCCGACGGTGACCCAGCCCTGCCCGTACACCAGCGAGCCGAGCGTGATGCCGACGGCGGCGAAAAGCTGCGGGATCGCGATGTTGATCAGCCGCATCCGGTACGCCGCCGCCGTGTCGCTGATGACCCCCGACAGGGCGCCCATGGAGGCGAGCGCGCCGTACTCGGGCCGGCCGGCGGCGAGGCCGAGCGCCAGCGGCAGCGTCAGCGCGATCGCCGCGCGGGCGACGGCCGGCCGGTTGACCGGGGTCGGCTGCGGCTGGAGGTTCCGCACGAGCCAGTCGGGCGGGGCGAGGCCGATGGGGAACGTGCGGGACATGCGCCCATTATGACGGGGCGATTCCGGGGGTTCCGGGGGGCGTTTGTGGCCCTTTGGCTCACCCGCGCCGGTGCAGGGCGAGGTCCACGGTGACGGCGTCGTGGTCGGTGCCGGACAGCGTGAGGAAGCGGATCTCGCGTGCGGAGAAGTCCTCGCGGGAGACCAGGACGTGGTCGATCTGGGAGCCGAACCTCGGGGTCGTCCGGGCCGGCCAGGTCGGCCTGCGGTCCTGTCCGGTCAGGCGGGCCGCGTCGCTCAGGCCGGTGTCGAGGATGGCGCGGAAGGCCGCGTGGTCCTGGGAGGCGTTGAAGTCGCCGGCCAGGATGGTCGGCGTCCGGGTGTCCTTCGCCGCGTAGGCCCGCAGCGCGTCCAGCTCCCGGCGCCAGGTGTCCAGCGCTCCCGGCAGCGGCGGCATGGGGTGCGCCAGCTGCAGCCGTACGGGCCGGCCCTTGATGTCGGCGATCGCGCCGGGCATGCCCATCGAGCCGGGGACCGGGGCGGCGGACGTCAGGGGGTAGCGGCTGAGGATGACGGAGCCGGTGGAGCCGTAGCCCTCGATGGACTGGCGGTGCGGGTACTCGACGGGCTTCTTCTTCGCCCCGCCGGTGCCGCCGTTCCGGTCGTCGAGGTAGCCGAAGGTGTCGCGGAGGGTGGCCGAGCAGGTGAGTTCGCACTCCTCGACGAAGACGATGTCGGGGCGGTCGCGGCGTACGGCCTTGACCAGGGCGTCGGTGCCCCGGCCGAACTGCACGTTCGACGTCATCACGCGTACCTCGGCGAGCACCGGGCCGGTGGGCTCGGTCGCCTTCGCGTACGGCTCGATGTACCAGGCGAGGGCGGCGAGGACGATGACGCCCCAGGTCAGGCCGGTCCACCAGCGGGCGACGAGCGAGAGGAGCAGGGCGAGGGCGGTGGGGGCGAGGAGCCACGGCAGGAACGCGAGGAGCTGGGGGACCGGGGTGAAGGCGTCCACGTCGACGGTGCGGGAGACGACGACGAGGCTGACGCCGAGGAGGAGCAGGGCGGCTAGGCCGGCCTTGCCGCGGTGCCGCTTGCGCGGGGGCGGGGCGGGTGTGGCTTCCGGCGCCGGGTCCGGCGCGGGGTCCGGCCGCTCGATGGTCGCGCTCTCCACGGGCCGGTGCCTCTCGTTCTTGTTGCGGGGTCCTCTTAAGGACGGGTGGGACGTGGAGAAGGTTGCGTGGTGGGTGCGGGTGGTGGGGCTTCTCGCGCGGTTCCCCGTGCGCCTGAAAGACCAGGCCCTGCGGGCCTGGAGGACCGGACTCGGCGCCGCTTGAAGGCCAAGCCCTGTGCGCACGGAAAAGCACGGGTGCAGCCCGTGCTTTTCCGTGCGTGGGGGAACTGCGCGAGAAGCCCCACCGGACCCGCGGTCCGTCCCGGGTGGGGTCACATGTCGGCGCGGGAGTTCGGGGCTGTGGCCAGGGACCACATCACGAACACCGCGATGCCGATGCAGATGACGGACCAGACGGGGGCGTACGGCAGGAACATGAAGTACTCGATGGCGAACAGGGACGTCAGGGCGATGCCCACCGCGCGGGCCCAGGTGTGGCCCTGGATGACGGCGTAGCCGGTGCCCAGGACGGCGAGGCCGATCACCAGGTGGATCCAGCCCCATGTGGTGAGGCTGAACTCGAAGGCGTAGTTCCCGATGCTGGCGTACACGTCGTCCGTGGCGATCCCCGCGATGCCGTTGAGGATGCTCATGACGCCGATGACCATCATCAGGACACCGGCGAAGACCATCCCGCCGTGGGCCCACTCGGAGCGGGTCTCGCCGTGCCGCGTCGGTGTCTCCTGGGACGTGGTGTTCGAGCGCGGTGCCGTGCTGTGCTGGGCCATGAGGGCCTCCTCCGACAGATGGACAGCTCACCCGAATGGTCGCGCCCCGGGGGGAGCGCCGCATGTGATGTGGGCCAAACGGGTGAAAACCACTCATTCCAGAGTAGTCAGGAAAGCGGCCAGCGCCTTGTTGAACTCGTCCGGGCGCTCCAGGTTCGGCAGGTGGGCGGCGCCGTCGACGACATGGAGGGTGGAGTCGGGGAGGGCGGCGTGCATGGCCTTGGCGTCGGAGACGGGGGTGTACTCGTCGTCGGCGCCCACGACGACCAGGGCCGGCACGGTGACCCGGGTGAGCAGCTCCCGGTAGTCGGGGCGCTCGGCGCGGCCGCGCAGGGCCGCCGCCGCGCCCGCGGGGTCGGTCGCCGTCATCATGCGGCGCACATGGGCCGCGACCTCCGGGTCCGCGTACGGCGCGACCATCTTGAACAGCACCTCGTCGGCGTACCCCGTCATGCCCTCGCGCAGCAGCCGGTCGGCCATGGCGTTCCGGTCGCGCCGGCCCTCGGGCGTCTCGGCGGCGGGGAAGGTGTCGGCGAGGAGGAGTCCACGGACGCGGTGCGGGTACCTGCGGTAGCACTCCATCGCGATCTGGCCGCCCATGGACAGGCCCCCGAGGACGAAGTCGCTGATCCCGAGGTGGTCGAGGAGGGCGGCGATGTCGTCGGCGAAGGCGGACAGCGGGGTCACGCCCGGGACCACGGGGGAGGCGCCGTAGCCGCGCAGATCGGGGGCGACGACGCGACGGGACGCGGCGAACGCGGTGATCTGGGGGTGCCACATCGTGCGGTCGAAGGGGTGGCCGTGGACGAGGACCAGAGGGAGGGGGCGGGACGGGCCCGCTTCCCCTTCGTCCTCGTATGCGAGGAAGGCGGCGGTCATGATCCGACCCTAGGGTCGCCCCGTCGATCGGTGCAATAAAATCTTTGCCCTCGGTGCAATGTGGTGAGGGCCGGGAGAAGGAGGGGAACGGTCGTGGCCGACTACCGGCGTATCGCCGATCGCATCGCGGACGACATCGCCGCCGGGCGGCTGCGGCCCGGCGACCGGCTGCCGCCGCAGCGGGTGTTCGCGCGTCGGCGGGGGATCGCCGGGTCGACCGCCGGGCGGGTCTACGCGGAGCTGGTGCGGCGCGGGCTGGTCGTGGGTGAGGTCGGACGCGGGACGTACGTCCGGGCGGCGCCGCCCGGACCGGCCGGGAGGGCGCTGGCGGAGCCGGTCGGCGCCGCGCCCGTGAACCTGGAGCTCAACTACCCCTCCGTGCCGGGCCAGCCGGAGCTGCTGGCCGCCGGGATCGCGCCGCTGCTGCGGCCCGACGTGCTGTCGGACGCGCTGGGCACGGCCCCGGTGGCCGGCACGCCCGCCGCGCGCGAGGCCGCCGCCGGGCTGCTCGCCACGGCCGGCTGGCGCCCGGCCCCGGACCGGTTCCTCTTCACCGGGAACGCCCGCCAGGCCATCGCCGCCGCCCTCGCCCACCTGGTACGGCCCGGGGGCCGCGTCGGCGTCGAGGCGCTCACGTATCCGCTGGTCAAGGAGATCGCGGCGCGGCTGGGGGTGACCCTCGTACCGCTCGCTACGGACGGGGAGGGGGTGCGGCCGGAGGCGGTGGCCGCCGCGCACCGGGCGGCGCCGCTGTCGGCGGTGTACGCCCAGCCGACGTTGCACAATCCGACGTCCGTCACGATGGGCGATGCGCGCCGGAGCGAACTCGCGGGTGTGGTGCGGGAGTTGGACCTGCCGGTGATCGAGGACCGGATCTGGTCGTTCCTCATGGACGGGGACTGCGGTGCGGAGGAATGCGGTGCGGAGGGTTGCGGTGCGGGGTGCTCCGGGGTGGGGGCTCCGCCGCCGCTGGCCGCGTACGCGCCGGAGCGGGTGTTCGTCGTCGACGGGCTGTCCAAGCGGGTGGCGCCGGGCCTGACGGTCGGGTTCCTGGTGGTGCCGCGGGGACGGGCCGAGGGGGCGGCGGACGCGGTGCGTTCGGGGGGCTGGGCGGCGGGGCGGTTCGCGCTGGAGGCAGGGGTGCGGTGGATCGGGGACGGGACGGTCGGACGGCTGGTCGCGGCGAAGCGGGCCGACGCGGCGGCGCGCCGGCGGCTGGTCGCCGAGGAACTGGCGGGGTTCGCCGTACAGGGGGATCCGCGGGCGTACTACGCCTGGTGGGAGCTGCCGGAGCCGTGGCGGGCCGACACGTTCTGCGCGGCGGCGGCGGAGCGGGGGGTGGCGGTGACCCCCGGGTCCGCGTTCGCCGTCCCGGTGGTGGGGGCCGGCCGGGCGGAGCGGGAGGTGCGGGCCCCGGCCGCCGCTTCCGCGTCGGACTGCGTCAGGCTCGGACTCGCGTCGGTTCCTCCGTCGGAGCTGGCGGGGGCGTTGCGGACGCTCGCCGAAGTCGCACGAGGCGGTCCGTGAGCCAGGCGGTCGCGGCCACGGTGGTGCCGAGGCCCAACAGGCCCCAGGTCACACTGCGCAGGGTGGCGGTGAGCGCGTCGTAGACGGCGCCGGCGGCCGCGGGGGAGACGTCGGGCGGCAGGTCGGCCAGGGTGAGGTGGCGGCCGAGGGCCACGGCGACGCCGAGCAGCGCACCGCCGAGAGCCGTGCCGAGGCCCGTCGCGCAGACGGCCCGACGGCGCCTGGTCGCGACGAGAATGCCACCGGCGGCCAGCGCGAGGGCGCCGACCGGGAGCCAGAACGCGGCGATTTCGAGCACGCGGTATCCCTTTCGAAGCTGGACCAGTTCCGTGGCCGACAGCACCTCGACCTCGGTGTGGGCGACCGGGATGCGATGGGCGAACGGCACGTGGTCGCGGACGAGTTGACGCTTGACGAGTTCGCCGATCGGCGCGAGGTCGAGCGTCACCGGCCGGGCCTCCCCGCCGTAGGCGCCCCCGCCGTGTGCGCCCCTGCCGCCCGTGCCCCCGCCACCCGTGCCTCCGTCACCCACGCCTCTGTCACCCGCGCCCTCGCCCCCCGCGCCGTACGCGCCCTCCCCCCGCACCGCCGTCAGCACCGCGTCGTGCGCCGCCCGGTTCGTCAGGTGCCAGGCCGTGCGGAACGCCTCGGTCCGGGTGAAGGAGTGCGCCGCGTCGTGCGTGAAGTCCCGGACCGGCCCCCGCAGTCGAGGCCCCACCCGCACCTCGCGCAGGATCCCGGCGGCGACCGCGTCCGCGAGCGCCTCCCGGACGGCGGGGTCGGCGGCCAGCGGTGCCATGACGGCCTCGTAGCGCGTGCGGTCCGCGATCTCGTACGTCGCCCACGCGGCCAGCGCGCCCACCGGCATGAGCAGGCAGGCGAGCACGGTCAGCGCGGACGACAGGGTGGCGCGGGCACGGGGGGACACCCCTCCAGGCAAGACCCCCGCCCGGCACCGCGCGAGCGCTGCCGCCCCGGGTGACTGCGAATGGCCCCCCAGGACAAGCCGAACGGGGAGACCGGGCGAGGCGGCCGGCCCCTGCCCGCGGGCAGGGGCCGTGCGGGGCGCCTCCGGTGGAGCACTCACCCGAACGGGTGTTACCTGGAGGGGAGGTGACAGGGGGTGGCGTGGGGGTGGTGAGGAGGCCGAGCATGCGTGGCAATTCGGGTACGCCGGTCCTGCGGGGCCTCGTCGCGGCCGGGATCACGGGCGGTGTGCTGACGGTGACGGCGCTCGGGACGGCGTCCGCGGCGGTGGACCGCCCGGCGGTCCGCTCCCACGGGGACCACGAGGGGTCCGTGCGCGGCACGATCGTCGCCCGCGGTGATCTGAACCTCCGCGAACAGCCGACCACGCACTCCCACGTCGTCGGCTACCTCGCGCCCGGCAGCCACACCCGCGTCGACTGCGTGGTGCGCGGTCAGAAGGTCTTCGGCGACCGGCACTGGTACTGGCTCGCCGACGCCCGCGGCTGGGCGAGCGCCGTGTACGTCGACACCCACGGCCGCTCCGTGCCCGCGTGCACGGACCCGTGCCCGCGCTGGAAGGACTGCGATCCCTGCCAGGACGGGCACGGGCACGACGACCGGAACGGCTCCGTCTCCTTCACCTGGACCTTCACGGCCTCCGGTACCTGGGAGTGGACGGAGGACTGAGGCGGAAGGCGGAACGCGGGAGGTGGAAAGCGGTAGGTGGAACGCGGGGGGACCTGAACCGGCGGACGGGTGCGAGGCGCGAGCGGCCGCCGGCTCACCGCAGCCGGTGGCCCTCCGCGTCCTCGTGCGTGTGGTAGCGGTAGAAGTTCACCACGAGGAATCCCGCCGCGACGGCGAGGGACATGGCCACGGAACGCAGCACGGAGTGCTGGGACGCCTGGCTGTAGAGGAACCCGAACGCGCAGCCCGCGAAGACGGCCCAGAGCGCGGCGTGCAGTTCGCGCGGCAGGCGCGGGGCCACGGTCAGCACGGCGATGTGGAGCGCCGCGAACACGAACGCGGTCACGAGGCCGAAGAGGACGTTCCAGCCGGTGATGGGGCCGGCGTCGCGGTTCATGGCCGCGGCCCAGTAGCCGTAGACGAGGCCGAGGACCACGGGCACGATCCGGTTCGCGAGCGCATGGGTGCGTTCGCTGAAGACGTCGGGCGTGGCCGGTACCACCGGCCTGCCCGGAGTGGGTGCCATCTGCGCCATGGGAGCACTCCTCTCTTCCCTCCCCCCGCGACTCTCCGCCCCGACTACCAGAGCACACCTGGGACGACCCCCTGGCAAGTCGGACGACGAAGGCTGTGACGGGAAGCGGGCGGCCGGGGACCCGGGGCCGGGCGGCGCGGTGCAGGGGCGCGGTGCGGGCTGCGCGGATGCGGGGGGCGTGGCGGCGTGCTTCGCTGAGGGGCATGCGGATGCGGATGCCGGGGCCGCGTGTGCGTCGGGAGCCGGACCCCGTCGAGCGGCACCCGCCGCTGCGGGTGCGGGGGCATGACATCACCTGGCTTCCGCCGCTGGTGGTGCTGCTCGCGGTGCCCGTGATCGACTGGTACACGGGAGGCGACTTCCGGATCATCTCCTGGCTGGTGCTCGTGCCGGGCCTGGCCGCCGCCGTGTGCGGGGTGTGGACGACGGCGCTGTTCGCGGTGCTCTCGATGCTCATGTACTTCGTGGGCGACAACTCCTGGCCGCACGAGTACCGCACCGGCCTGCCCGACTTCGTCCTCGTCGCCCTCGGTGGAATCCTCTCCGTGCTCGCGTGCGCGGTACGGGTGCGCGGGCAGGAGCGGATGCTGCACATGCGGGCCGTCGTCGACACCACCCGCCGTATCCTGCTGCGCCAGCTGCCGCCGGACGTCGGCGGCCTGGACCACGCCGAGATCTACCTCGCCGCCGACAGCCAGGCCCGCGTGGGCGGCGACTTCTACGACATCCAGCCCAGCCCGTACGGCACGCGCGTCGTCGTCGGCGACGTCCAGGGCAAGGGGCTCGCGGCGGTGGAGGCGGCGTCGGTGCTGCTCGGCACGTTCCGCGAGGCCGCCTACTGCGAGGCCGACCCGGTGACCGTGGCCGAGCATCTGGAGACGCGGATGGTGCGGCACGTGCGGTACTGCGCACACCTCGGCCGCGACGACTCCGAACGCTTCGCCACCGCCGTCCTCCTGGACTTCCCCGAACTGCGCAGTGAACGGACCGACTGGGGGCCGGACCTCACCCATCTCGACGCCGTCACCGTGGACATCGTCAACTTCGGCCACGAGCCCCCGCTCCTGGTCCGCCCCGACGGCGTACGCTTCCTGCCGCTGCGCGACGGACTCCCGCTGGGCCTCGGTGAGCTGAACCCGCGAACCCCCCGGACGGCCACGGTCCGGCTCGCCCCCGACGAGACGCTGCTGCTGGTCACGGACGGGGTGACGGAGGCTCGTGACGGCGACGGTGTCTTCTTCCCCCTGCGCGAGTACCTCACCCGCGCCCTCGTCGCCGGGCCGCCCGCCCTCGACCCCGCCTCCCTGGTCCGGCTCGTCCGCGACGGCGTCCTCGCCCACACCGGCGGCGGCCTCGACGACGACACGACGATCTTCGCGGTGCGCCGGGCGTCGGAGCCGGTGCGGAGGGCGCCGGGGGCCCCGCGGTGAGCGCACCCGCCACGCTCCCTCCCCGCCTCTTTCCCCGTTCGCACGTGCAGCGGTTACCGTGCTGGCTGGCGTCCGTGATCGGCGGGGAGCCGACGGGGAGTCGACGAGGAACGACGGGGAGGGAACGATGCCCGGAACAGTGCTGCTGCTCGCGGCCTCGCCCATGGGCAGGGGCTGCCTCGTGGACGCGGCCTCCGTGCTCCCCGTACTGGCGGCCGTCACACCCGAGGTGCTGTCCGGCACGGGCACGGCGAACGTCGTCGAGCTGGCCGATCCGCTGGAGCCGCAGGCCGTCCTCACCCGGCTGCGCGCGGCGGCCACCGCGCCGGGTCCGCTCACCGTCTACCTCACGGGACAGCTCCAACTCGACCGCAGACAGCGGCTCGTGCATCTGGCGCTGGCGCGTACGACGCCGGCGACCGTGCGGTACACGGCGTTCCCCTGGCACTGGATCGTGGAGGAACTGCGGCTGCGCGCCCCCGGATCCACGACCCTCTTCGTCGATCTGCACGCCGACGCGGAGGTGTGGCGGCAGCTGGCGGAACAGCCGCTGTCGGCCGGGCCCGGGGTGAGCCTGTACGGGCGGGTCGCGCCGCCGGCGGGCGGGGTGCGCCGGGCGGTGGCCCTGCCGGGGTACATGAAGGCGCTGGCGACGATACTGCGGAGCGGGCAGCGGCCGGCGGCGGCGGTCCTCCACGAGCAGGTGGTCGCGCGGGCCGGGGGGCACGGTGACCTCGTGCTGGCCCGGGACGCCACGGCGCCCGCGGCGGCGGCCCCGCACGGTGCGCCCGCTCCCGTGGCCGCCGCTCCCGTGGGCCCGGACCCCGTGGCCGCCGACCCCCACAGCGCCATCGCGGGTGCCGTCGAGGCCGGACGGCACGCCGAGGCCGACGGGCTCGCCGCCCGGTGGGAGCAGGGGGCGTTGCGGGAGTTCGGGGACGGGTCGGAGGAGGTGCTGCACTGGCGCGAGGTGCGGGCGGACCTGGCGATGTTCGCGGGGGACGCGGCCGGGAGCTGCGAGACCTGGCTGGGGGTCGCGGCGGCGCGGCTCGCGGCGGGGCGGCCCGCGCGGGACCCGGCGGTCGAGGCGGCGGTCGACCGGGCGCACCACCAGTGGGGCCTGGTCACGGACACGGGACGCGCCCTCGAACTCGGTTCCGTGCTGGTGGAGTTGCGCGGCCGGGTACCGGGCCGCCGGGCCGGGGCCCTGGCGCACGCCCGGCAGCGTCTGGCCGAACTCGGGCAGCGGGACGGTGAGTTGAGGTCGGCCCAGCACCTACCCGGTCAGCCGAGCCGGTCGATGAGCCGTCGTCCGTTCGTCGTAGATCGATGAGCCGTCGATCAGGGCGAATGCGGGGCCGACCTCGGAGGGGAGTCGTACGGGGTCGCACCGGCACTGCACAGGGTGGACACCGTACGTTGATCACTTAAGCGGTCGCCGTTCCGGAACGGATCGGAGTTCGATCAGAGAATGATCAGAAACTCCCCTGCCGTTCGCAAAGTCCACCCCCCTGTCACAACCCGTGGGCTACGACGGGTGGCTCAGGAGGAGGCCGGGATCAGCACCCTGAACCACGCCCCCCGGTGCGGCGGACGGGAGGGCTCCAGCGTGATCGTCCCGCCGTGGGCCGTCGCGATCGCCGCGACGATGCTGAGGCCGAGCCCGCTTCCGGCGGCCCGGGTCTCCTCACCGCGCACGAAGGGGTCGAACAGCCGGGCGCGCAGTTCGTCCGGGATGCCGGGGCCGTCGTCCAGGATCTCGATCACCCGGTAGCCGTCCTCCGTGCCGAGCCCCAGGGTCGTCGTCGTCCCCGGTGGCGTGTGGACCCGCGCGTTGGCCAGCAGGTTGGCGACCAGCTGATGCAGCCGTAACGGGTCGCCGGTGACCGTGTGGTCCCCGGGGGCGAGCAGCAGCCGCACGGGGTGACCGGGGTGGCAGTCGCGGGCGGCGGAGACCGCGTCGCGGCACAGCTGGGCCAGGTCCACGCAGGTCAGTTGCAGGGGCTGGCCGAGGTCGAGGCGGGTCAGGAGCACGAGTTCGTCGATGAGCGTGCTCATCCGGCCGACCTCGGTGGCGATCCGGCCGAGCGCCTCCTGCCGCATGGGCTCGTACGCGGGGTCGCCGACCCGGGCGAGTTCGGCGTAACCGGAGATCGTGGTCAGCGGGTTGCGCAGTTCGTGCCCGGCGGCCGCCATGAACTCCCGCAGCCGCCGCTCGGTGTCCTCCCGCTCTTCGACCTCACGGCGGCCGAGCCGGCGCGCGCCGAGCAGGACGGTGGCCAGGAGCGGGAGTGCGGCGGCCGTCTCGACCCGGAGGAGACGTTCGACCGCCCGCCGGTCCTCCGCCGTCGACCTCGCGGTGACGAGGTAGCCGCCCGCGTGGTTCGGGTCCGTCTCCGGCACCCGCACCACCAGTGCCCGGTAACTCCCCCCGAACGTCGACGGGTCGGTCCGCGCCGCGTACGCCTTCAGCCGGGCGGGCGTGAGCGCCGGGAAGGCGGGGAGCCCCTCGGACCCCGGGTGGCGCTCCACGACCCTGCCCTCGGCGTCGAGGACGAGGACCAGGTCGTTGCTGCCGAGGGGCGGGGCCGGGACGAGGGCCGGGGTGGTGGTGGGTGCGGGCGCCGGCACGGGGGCGAACGCCGAGGCCGGTGCCGAGGCCGGTACGGATGCCGGTGCCGTCACCGCTGCCGACGGCGGGAGCGATGCCGTGGTCACCTCCGGGTCCGGCACCGGGGCCGCCTGAGCACCCGGACGCGCACCCGGACCCGGCCGCCCACCGGGGCTCGCACCCGCGACCGGACCGCCGAAACCGCCGAGTGCGCTGGCCCGCGCTATCTCCTGGTCGGTGCGGGCGGTGAGTTGCTGGGCGAGGGTGTGGGCCGAGAGGGCGGCGACCGCGCCCAGCGTGGCGAGGGTGGCGATCAGCCAGAAGCCGACGGTGCGTCGGCCCGCGCGATGGGGGCGGATCGGCTGTTCCACGGGCGGCAGGGGGCGGCCGGGGGGCGGCCGGAGGCACGTGTCACTCGGCGCGAGCAGCCCGGCCGCCCTGATGTTCTCGCCCAGTCCGGTGAACCCGCTCATCCGACCAGCCCGTTCACGCCGTCCAGCCTTCCGTGGCCCTCGCCGTCGTCGCCCGCCCCTCCCCCGGAGGCTCCCTCTCTCAGTTCGTGCACAGTTGGTAGCCCACGCCCCTGACCGTCCGTATCAGGGACTGGCCCGGCTCACCCAGCTTGCGGCGCAGGTAGTAGATGTACGTGTCGACGACGCCGGACCCCTCGTCGCGGTGGTTCCACACGCGTTCCTGGATCTGGCCCCGGGACAGGACGCGGCCGGGGTTCTCCATGAGGTAGCGCAGCAGGGCGAACTCGGTGGTGGTGAGATCGACGGGCCGGTCGGCGGCCCAGACCTGGTGGGCGTCGGCGTCGAGCTGGACCGCCCCGGCGCGCAGACGGTTGCGGTCGGGGGCCGGCCTTCCGCCGCCGGACCGGCGCAGCAGGGCGCGGACGCGGGCGGCGACCTCCTTCAGCTCGAACGGCTTGGTGACGAAATCGTCGCCGCCCATGTCCAGGCCGCGCACCCGGTCGTCGACGCCGCCGAGTCCGGTGAGGAACAGGACCGGGACCGCGTTGCCCCGGTCGCGCAGGGTCCGGCACACCTCGAAGCCGCCCAGGTCGGGGAGGTTGACGTCGAGGAGGATCAGATCGGGGTCGTGGCGCGTGACGGCCTGCAGTGCCTGACGTCCGGTCGCCGCCGCGGTGACCTGGTATCCGAGGAACTCCAGCGCCATGGTCAGCATGGACCTGATCCCCTCCTCGTCGTCCACGACGAGGAGGCGCCCGGTGGGCCCGGCGGTGCCCGTCGGCGGGGACTGCGCGGCGGAAGTGGCTGGTGGGACTGCTGATGGGGCGGAGGGCACAGGGGTGGTCATGTCCTGTTCCTTTACGGCCGTGATCTCAAATTGAGATCTCAAGTTTCGGCAGAGTCCGTATCGTCACACGTACCGGCAGGTAACGGAGAGCGGTTCCGGATTCATCCGGAACAACCCGTTCCCCGCCTTCGTCCCCCTCCGTCCGCCGTGGCCGTGACAGCGGCGAGCGCCGCCGGTGGACCCGTGGATCCGCCCGGCGGCGCTCGCCGTGATGCCGTGACCTGCGTCTAGCTGGTGAAGATGAAGTACTTCCAGGCCCCGTACGTCGTGGTGTTGACGTTGTCGCCCGAGGTCGTGTCGTGGTACTCGGAGCGGAAACGGAGGCGGACGTTGGTGGTCGGGGTGCCGGTGAGGGTGATGTTCGACCCGCCCGACGTGCCCAGCGCGAAGTACTCGGAGCCCCAGTCCCGCCACGCGCCGTCGAGGTAGTACTCCAGCTTGAGGCGCTGCTGACGGTTCGGGTAGTACGTCATCACGGTCTTCAGGACGGGGTCCTTGGACTTGCGGATGTAGTGGTACTTATGGCCCCAGGCCGTCTGCGTCTTGTAGTGGCCCGAGATCGACGACGAGATCTTGACCTTGGTGTAGACGGTGTTCGTGACGGTCTTCGCCTTGTAGCGCGCGTCGCCCGCGAACTTCACCGAGAGCTTGGTGTCACGCTTCAGGTCGACGGTGGCCGACAGGTTCCCCTGCGAGTTCACCGTCCCCGACTTCACCAGCTTGTTCGGCCGGTCGGAGCCGTACGGGTCGGCCCAGATCTCGACCTTGCGGTTCTTGTACGTCGTGCCGAGGTGCGCGGTGAACTTCACGTCCGCGCCGTACGCGTAGGTCTTGCGGTTCTTGTCCAGCGTCAGCGTGGGCGTCGCCCGCGAGACCTCGACGGTGTCGGAGGCGGACGCGGCGGTGTGGTCCGCGTCCCCCGCGTACTTCACGGTGTACTTGACCTTGCCGCCGGCCGGCGGGGTGTCGGAGAAGCTGTAGCTGCCGTCGGCCGCCACGGTCACCGCGGCGAGGGCCTTGCCGGAGGTGGACTCCACGTCGGTGCGGGTCACCGTCAGCTTCACCCCGGCCGGGAACGCCGCCTTCGAGGTGACCTTGCCCTTGACCGTGAGCTTCTTGGCGCGGGTGGCCGTGGCCGGGGCGTCGACCGTGATCGTCGTGAGCGCCTTGGTGGGGGCGTCCAGCGTGCGCAGCGAGTACACGCCCTCGTCGTTGTACGTCACCGCGAACAGGCGGGAGCCGTCCGGCGCCCAGGCCAGGCCGGAGTCCGGCAGCTCGTCGCCGCCACCGCCGCTCCCGGTGTTCGGGAAGTCGTACTCCCGGATCGCGGTGGTGGAGCCCGGCTCGTAGATGTAGATGTCGGGCTCGTAGATGCCGTCGATGCCCGCCGCGACCGTGCCGTCGGGCGCGATGGCGACCGAGTTGGGGTAGGTGTCGCTGGCGTAGGTGCCGTCCGGCGTCAGGTCGGAGGTCTTGAAGACCTGGTGGTGGTACGGGGATCCGCTGGCCACGACGACGCGCTGCCCGTCCGGGGCGACCGCGAGGTCGCCCATGTTCCCGCCGTTCGTGTCCACGGCGGCCGTACGGGAGGCGGTGCCCGTGGAGACGTCGTACACGGCCAGCTTGCTGCCGCCGGGCTCGCCCGCGACCAGGGCGCCGGAGCCGGGGGCCGCGTCCAGGATCGGCGCGTAGTACCAGAGGTGGGTGGTGTCCTGGTCGAGGGCGACCACGGGCTCCTCGCCGGACAGGTCCAGCGAGCCGATGTCGCCGTCACCGGCCGCGCCGTAGCCGAACCAGACCTTGCCGCCGGCCAGGGCCAGGCCCACCGGGGCGTCGCCCACCGGGTAGCGGGCGGACTCGGTCTCCGTCGCCGTGTCGACGGCCACGATCGCGTCGGCGCCGCGCACGGCCCCGTACAGGGTGCCGGAGTCGGCGGACAGCTCCAGGCCCTGGACGCCAGGCAGGTTCGTGAACTGCTTGCGGACGATGCCGTAGTAGTCGGTGACGACGATCTTGCCGCTCGTCGGGTCGCTGATGAAGACCCGCTGGTGGACGCCGTCCACCACGATGTCGGCGCTCGACGCGACCGGCAGGACCTTCGTGCTGTCGGCGGACGCCGTCGGCGCGACCGTGAGTGCGGCGGAGCTGAAGAGGACTGCCAGCGCGGTGGCAGCCGGAAGAGTGCGCATACGCACGGTGTCGAACCCCCCGGTACGAAGAAGTGGGTGCGTCGTCGCGCGGGGCCGGTGTGTTCGACCTGTGCGGCGCGTGTGACGCATGTGAAGCGTGTGCGAAGACTAAGTCATGCCACTGACAAGAGGGTCACAGGGGGTGGTGGAGAACTCAAAGCATTTACGTGACGGACGTCCACTCCGGCGCACGCGCCGTCCGCGCACCCCGCGCGCGGTCACCCGAACGGCCCTGAACTGCGCCGTCACCCGGTCGGCCCACTGCTATCCACAAGGGGAGGGGACGTATCCGACGTACCCGCGAAGGGAAGAACCACCCATGGTCAGCCTGTCCGTCGACGTGTCCGTCGACTTCACCCGGGGCCTGAACGACGCCTGGTCCAAGGTCGCGCAGTTCGTTCCGCAACTCGCCGCCTTCCTCGTCATCCTGGCCGTCGGCTGGTTCGTCTCGAAACTGATCGCCCGCGTCCTCGACCGCGTCCTGCGCAAGGCCGGCTCGGAGCGCCTCTCGGAGCGCGCCGGAACGTCCCGCCTGCTCCAGGACTCCTCCTACGACCTGACCGGCATCCTGCGCCGGATCGTGTACTACGCGCTGATGCTGCTCACCCTGCAGTTCGCGCTCGGGGTCTTCGGCACCAACCCCGTCAGCGCGATGATCAACGACATCGTGGCCTGGCTGCCGCGCGCGGTCGTCGCCGTCGTGCTCGTCGTCGTGGCGATGGCCATCGCCAACGCGGTGCGCGGCATCGTCGGGGGCGCGCTCGCCTCCGTCTCCTACGGCCGGACCCTCGCGACCGCCGTCTGGGCCTGCGTCGTCGGGCTCGGCGTCATCGCGGCGCTCGGCCAGGCCGGCATCGCGCAGGACGTCACCCAGCCCGTTCTCTACGCCGCGCTCGGCACGGTCGCCGGGATCCTCGTCGTCGGTGTCGGCGGTGGGCTGATCGGGCCGATGCGGCAGCGGTGGGAGCGGGCGCTGACGACGGTGGAGCGGGAGACCGTGCACGCGCGGGGGAGCGTGGCGGCGTACCGGGAGGCGCGCGAGAGCGTCCCGGCCAGCCGTCCGACCGCCGACGTCTGAGGGCCGACCGCCGATGTCTGACGGCCGACGTCCGACGGACCGGCCACCGTCATCCGACCGTTGCCGGCACCTGTCGGCATCCGACCGCACACAGGTCCCCGCACCCCTTCGAAGGGGTGCGGGGACCCCTGCGTTCCGCGGCCGCGTACCTCTCTCCCCGGGACGGACGCACAATCTCCCTCGAAGAGGGATAGCCGTGCGCGGCCCGGCACGTCGTGAGGGGTGCCGAGAAGGGGAGGGTCGATGAAGGCATCGAGTCACGACGAGTTCCGTGAATTCGTGGCGATGCGCTCCACCGCGCTGCTGCGGCTCGCGGTGCTGCTCACCGGTGGGGACCGCCACGGAGCGGAGGACCTGCTGCAGATCGCGTTGATGAAGGTCTACGGACGCTGGTCGAGCATCGAGCAGCCCGAGGCGTACGTGCGCCAGGTCATGTACCGCCAGCAGGTCAACCGCTGGCGGCTGCGCGGACACCGTGCGGAGACGTCGGTGCCCGTCCTGCCCGAGTCGGGCACCGACGCCGACGCCGGGGCGGAGTCGGAGCTGCGGATCGCGCTGTGGGCGGCGCTCGGCCGGCTGTCGAAGCGCCAGCGGGCCGTGGTCGTCCTGCGCTACTTCGAGGACCTGCCGGAGGCCGAGGTCGCGGCGCTGCTGAGGTGCCCGGTCGGCACCGTGCGCAGCACGGCACACAGATCGCTCGCCAAGCTACGGGCCCTCGTACCGGAACTGGGGCCCGCCGGGTCCGCTCAGGAGCAGGCACAGCAGCTCGCGTTCACGCCGAAGGGGGCCCAGGGATGACGACGGAGCAGATGGAACGGAAGATCCGGGAGACGCTGCACGCCGTCGACCTGGACCGCGTACGGGCGCCCGGCGACCTGGTCGAGAAGGTGGTGCGGCGGCGCGCCCGGCGCCGCTTCTCGCAGGTGGCGGGGACGGCGGCGGCCGTGGCCGGGATCACCGTGGCAGCGGTGTTCGGTTTCGGGGGCGGCCAGGGGAGCGACCCGGACCGGCCGGTGCGGCCGGCGGCGCAGTCGCCGGAGGGCTGGCATCCCTGGCGGATCGACGCCCGGGGCGCCGTCGACCGGGGCTGTCTGGTGGACGGCTCCGCGCTGTACTGCGCCGGGTACAAGTACGACGCCGTGAAGTTCGACGCGAACACCGGTAAGCGGCTGTGGACACGCAAGGCGATCGGCGACGGCTCCGGGCCCGTGTCCGTGTCCAGCCGACCGGTCGGCGTGCGCGACGGCGTGCTCTACACCTACGGTGCCCACACCGCCGAGAAGGACTCCAAGGGGAACTATGCCCCCGGCACCGACCTGATGGCGGTGGACACCGGCAGCGGCAAGGTGCTGTGGACGGTGGAGCTGGCGAGCGACAACCGCGACGACCAGGCCGTCCTGCTCATCGACGGCGCGGTCCTGGCCAACACCCCGAGGGACCGGACGCTGTCGGCCGTCGACCCGCGGACCGGCAAGGTGAAGTGGCGCCACAGCTGGGGCAAGGGCATCTGGTGCGACCGGGTGGTGCTGAGCGGCGTCCCCTACCTGCTGTGCTCGCCGGAGACCAAGAAGCCCGGCCCGACCGATGTCCTCCGGCTCGACCCGGCCACCGGACGGACCACCAAAGTCACGGCCCTCTCCGGCAGGCAGCAGATCGTCGGGACCTGGGGGGACCGGATCGTCCTGACCAGGATGCCGACACGGTCGAGTGTGGTCGTCGAGACGGAGGAGCAGAAGGCGAGGACCGAGAGGCTGACCGTCGTCGACAGCTCGGGCAGGCAGACCCCGCTGTCCTACCCGGTCCGGGGAGACACGGCCACCAAAGCCCTCGTCGGGGACCGTCTGATCTCCGTGTCCCGTGCGGGCCAGGCGTCCTCCTACTCGCTCACCACGGGAAAGGTCCTGTGGACCGCCCCGGTCGGCATCAAGGTGCCCGACTCCGAGGCGAACTGGCCCGACCTGGCGAGCCCGGTGGCGTCGCCGCACCGGAACGTCGTGTACTTCTTCGGCCCGGACGGCGATCTGTCCGGCCTCGACGCGGACACGGGCGAACGGATCTGGCGCGGACACGTCGACGCCGGCAAGCACGGGGCCATGCCCCAGGCCCTGCTCCACGGGGACGTCCTGATCGCCCGGAGCGGCAACCGCATGGTCTCCCTCCTGCCCAGTCTGGACGGCTGACCAGACGGCCCCAGCCTGGACGACTGACCACGCGCTCCTGGCCGGGACAGCAGTCTCCGTCCCGGCCAGGAGCGCGAGTTGCGGTAAAGCGGCCGGTGTAAGCAGGGTTACTGGCATGCTTACGCCATGGCAGGTACGGCCGAGCGTGACGATCCCGAGGTCATCGGGCGCAGAGTGCAGCAACTGCGGACGGAACAGGGCCTCACACAGCGTCAGTTGGCCGAACCGGCATACACCCCGGCGTACATCTCGACCCTGGAGGCGGGCCGTGTCCGGGCCTCCGAACCGGCCCTGCGGCACATCGCCGAACGGCTCGGTGTGGGCTACGAGGAGCTGGCCACCGGCCGCCCCGCCGGCTTCGCCACCGAGCTGCGGCTGCGTCTGACCGGCGCCCAGCGCACCCTCGCCGGCGGCGCCACGGAGGCCGCGGCCGAGGAGTTCTCGGCCGTCCTCGCCGAGGCGGAGGAGTACGGACTGGTCGCCGAGCAGGCCGACGCGCTGCTCGGACTCGGCGAATGCGCCCTGGAGACCGGGGACCTGGAGAGCGCCCGGCTGCGGTTCGAGCAGGTCGAGCAACGTCTCGGTGACGCCCCGCTGCCGGCCCGTGTCCCCGCCCTGCGCGGTCGCGCCACCGCCCACTACCTCGCCGGTGAACTCCGCTACTCCTGCTACCTCTACGAGTCCACCCTCGACGAGCTGAACCGCAACGGCATGCACGACCCGGACGCCTTACTGCTCCTCTACACCGGCGTCATCGCCCCCTACATGGACATGGGCGCCCACGCCCGCGCCGCCCAGGCCGCCGAGCTGGCCCTCGCCCTCGCCCCGCGCTCCGGCGACCCCGCCCTCGTCGCCCGTATGCACCGCTCGGTCGCCCGCACGATGATCGCCGAGGGCCGGATCGCCGAGGCCGACGCCTCGCTCGCCAAGGCCTCCGAGCTGTACCGGCAGCTCCAGATCCGCACCGAACTGGCCAACTGCCACTGGATGCGCGGCTATCTCCACGCCCAGAACGGCGACTATGCCCGCGCCGAGGAGGAACTGCGCGAGGCCCGCCGCATGCTCTCCGCCAAGCGCGCCGCCCTCTACACCAGCCAGGTCGCCGTCGAACTCGCCGACGTCCTGCACCGCCGCGGCAAGTCCGAGGAGGCCGCCGAGCTGCTCCGCGAGGTCCTCAGCGACCTCAGCTCCGAACGCGGCGCCCTGCACTCCGCCGCAGCCCACCGCCTCCTCGGCATCATCGCCGAGGACGCCCGGAACGCGGACACCGCCGAGGAACACTACGTTCGGGCGCTGAGCCTGCTGGAACGCGCGGGCGCCGCAGGAGACCTGGCCGACCTGTGCCGTCTGCTCGGGGACCTGTACCGGCGTTCCGGCCGCGTCGAGGCCGCCCTCGACGCCTATCGCACCGGCCTCGGCCACCGCACCGCCCCGGGCACCACCACCCTCGGCCCCGCCCCCGCGCAGCCCCCTCTGTGACGGCGGTTCAGCCGTCGAACGTCCGCGACACGAGGACGGTGCCCTCCTCGTCGTACACCGTGACCTTCTCGGTGAGGCTCCGCAGGCGCTCGGCGTGCGGGGTCCGCGCCTCGCGGTGCGTGAGCACGTACCAGGCCCCCCACTCCTTGTTCCCGGACAGCCGCAGGACCGTGCCGTCGAGGGTCCGGCCGTCACGGAGTTCGAGCCGTACGCCGGCCGCCGGGGTCCGGGTGCCGAAGTAGAGGCCGGACAGGAGGGCGTAGTCGGTCCCCGACACCGCCTCCTGCATCGCGGCTCCCGGACGGCTCCTGTCGATGTCCTCGTCGAGCAGGTTCTGGAACTCGACGAGGTCGGACATCAGCGGCTCGTACGCGTGCTTGCCCTTGCTGGTCAGCCAGACCTGTGTGCCCATGCCGACGTCCACGCGCTCGCCCGGCTCGACGACACGCGTCTGCCCGGCGTACGGTCCGGCGATCCGGGCGGGCGTGAGCGAGGCGTTCGCGGTCGGCGCCGGCGGGGCCATGGGCTGGACGGTGGCGGGCGGGCCGCCGGGCCGGAGCGCCAGCACCACGGCGAACGGGAGCAGCAGCAGTGCGCAGCCCGTGCTCAGCACGGCGGCCCGGCGCCGCCGCCGGACGGCCCGGCCGTCGCGCTCGATCGCCCGCAGCGGCACGGCCTGCGGGGTGATGTCGTACGCGGCGTCGGCGAGGGCCTCGCGCAGCAACCGCCCGGTGCCGGCGTCGTACGCGCCGTCCTCGACCGTACCCACGTCCGTTCCGCCTCCTTTCCCTGTCCCTCGTGCTGCGGTGGTGTCCGGGCCGGTCCCGGGGGTGGGCTGGTTCATGGGCGGGCTCCGGAGACGGGCGAAGGGGCGGCGGCGTGGGCGGCGCCGGCGAACTCGGGGTGCGCGCGCAGGGCCTGCAGGCCCCGGCGGATGTGGGTCTTGACCGTGCCGAGGGAGCAGCCGAGCAGCTGGGCGATCTCCATCTCGCCGAGGTCCTCCCAGAAGCGGAGCACCAGCACGGACCGCTGACGGGCCGACAGGGCGGCCAGCGCCTGGGTGACGGCGGCCCGTTGGGCGATCGACTCGGCGTGCCCGGCGTGCCGCTCGTGCATCCGCTCGGGCAGGAACGGCGTCAGCAGATGGGCCACGCGTCTCTTGCGTACGCGGCTGATGTTGTTGTTGACCAGCGAGCGCCGTACGTAGAAGTCGACGTCGTCGCGCGGTATGCGCCGCCAGCGGGCGTACACCTTCGCCAGGGTGGTCTGCACGAGGTCCTCGGCCTCGTGGAAGTCTCCGGTCAGCATGTGCGCGGTGCGCACCAGACGGGGCCAGGCGGCGGTGGCGTACGCGGCGAAGTCGGCGGCCTCCGGTGATCCTGGTTTCTCCTGCGGCACGGGCGACGGTCCTCGGGGCTCGGGAACGGGGGAGCATGCCGTGCGGGAGCGGGGTGGTCAAGTCCCGCTCCCGCACGGTCGTTTCGGCACGGTCATCGCGGCAGGGTCACCGCGGCGCGGACGCGGCGGTCAGCGCAGCCGCAGCCGGGAGTAGACGCCGCCCTCGGTGTCGTGGACGGTCACCCCGCGCAGGAACTCCTGCCCGTCGTCCACCGTCGGCAGATCCGCGACGGCGTACCAGACGCCCCAGCCCGGCTTCCCGGGCAGTTCGATCAGCTTGCCGTGCACCGGGCCCGTGCTCGTCCGGACCGTCACGCGGGAGGCGGTCCCCTTGCCTCCGTAGTAGACGCCGGAGAGGTAGTAGCGCCCCTCGAAGGCGGACGCCTGGAGGGACACCCCAGGCCGGGACAGGTCGATGTTGCCGTCGACGACACTGCGGAACTGCGGGAAGTCCGGCAGGTCCGGCTCCAGCCAGTGCTTCCCCTCCGCCGTCATCCAGAACTCGAATCCCGGCGCGGCGACGACGTGCTCACCGGGCTGGACGATGCGCGGAGTCGGCGCCTTCCTGGCCGCCGCCGCGGCCTCGGCGACCGCCACCGCCGTGCCGGCGCCGTGCGCCGCCTCCCCCCGCGAGGCGGCGTACGACGTCGTCGACGCCCCCGCCAGCAGCGTGGTCAGCGCTGCGACGGCGACGAGTGTGTGCATCCGTGTCATGGTCATGAACGGACGACCCCCAAAGGTGTGTTGGCTCAGGTGCGTTGGTCTGACACTCCTGAAACCCGGGAGGCGTACGGGACGGATGACACCGGCGGGACTTTTTCTCCGCGGCTTCTCCCGTCGCCTTCCCTCACACCCCTCACCTCGGCTCAGTGCAGCGCGCTGCCCTCCTTCCACTTCTCCCAGCCCAGGTTCCAGTCGCCGTACCCGTTGCCGACGGCCACGGTCTCCTTCGAGCCGGTCACCTTCACCACGTCACCAGGGATGACCTGGTCGTAGAACCGCTTCGCCGTGCCGTCGTCCGCGAGACCCACACAGCCGTGGGTGACGTTCTGGCGGCCCGCGTACGTATTGGCCTTCGGGTTCTCGTGCAGATACGTGCCGGAGGTGGTGAGGTGGACCGCGTTCGCGTACCAGCCCGCGTACGAGTCGCCGTAGCCGACCGTGGTGGAGTCCATGAACACCCGGCTCTGCTTGTCGGAGACGACCATCGTGCCGTTCCACGTGTCCATGCCGGGCGCGCCCGTGGTGACCGGGATGCGCTCGGTCGAGCCGTCCTTCTCGACGGTCATGACGTGGCGCCGCACGTCCACCGTGGCGACGAGCGAGCGGCCGATCGTGAAGTGCCGCTCCAGACCCGCTCCCACCTCGACGGTGACCTTCGTGCCGGGCTTCCAGTAGGCGCGGGGACGGTAGTCGACCCGCTGCCCGTCGGCGAGGTTGTGGTCCTTGACCCAGCTCCAGGACCCCTCGGTTCCGTTGTCCGTGCGGACCTTCAACTCCCTTTCCACCCTCGCCCGTTCGGCCTGCGCGACAGGCCGGTCGAAGGTGACGGATATCGGCATGCCGACACCCACGGTCTGCCCGTCGGCGATGTTCACGCGCACGCCCTCAAGGGCCTTCGGCGGGGTGGGAGTCGGCGTCGCACGCCCGGCCCCGGTCTTCCCCTCGCCCCCCGAGTCCGCCCGGACGTGCGCCTTCGGTATCGCGCTCGGCCCCTCGACCCGTACTCCCTCGCCGATCCCCGCGCAGCCCGTGAGCGTCAGCGCGAGCGCGCACGCGGCCGTCGCCGCGAGCGCGTGGACGAGACGCCGGGTCCGCCTCCTCCCCGTGGTCCCGCCTTCCGCGGCTCTCTTCCCCGAGCCGCCGTTCCCCGTGGTCATGGTCCCCCCAGTGGTCTTACGACCAGATGTCCGACGCGGTGTGATTCCGCGATGTGTTTCGATGTGTGGCGTACGTACGGGACCTGTACGCACGACGGGGGCGGCCGGGTTGCACGGCGATGCGAGGAACTTCGGGAAAGACGGCGGGGGGCATGACCGAGGAAGAGTTCGACACGTTCTACGCGACCGCGTTCCCCCGGCTGACCGGCCAGCTCTTCGCCTTCACCGGGGACCACGGGGAGGCACAGGACGTGGTGCAGGAGGCCTTCGTACGGGCCTGGGACCGGCGGCGGGACTTCCTCGCCGAGGGGGCGCCCGAGGCGTGGATCCGGACCGTGGCGATGCGGCTCGCGGTGAGCCGCTGGCGGCGGGCTCGCCGCTGGCTGGACCTGGTGCGCCGCACTCCGCCCGCGGAACACGTGCCGGGGCCCGATCCCGAGCGGGCGGTCCTGGTCGACGCGTTGCGCAGGATTCCGGAGGCACAGCGGATGGCGGTGGTTCTGCACCATCTGTGCGACTTGAGTGTGGAACAGGTAGCCTCCGAGACCGGCGCCCCCGTGGGCACGGTCAAGGCCCGGCTGTCCCGGGGCCGGGCGGCGCTGGCACGCGAACTGGCCCCCGGCGAGGGTGAGAAGGAGGACGGCCGTGTCCGATGAACTCACCGTCCGGCTGCGTGAACTGGCCGAGACCGCCGAGACCCCGCCGCCCGGGTCCGGTGCCGAGGTCCGCGCCACCGCGGGCCGCCGGCGCCGCCGGCGCCGTACGTCCGCCGCCGTCGCGGGCGGCTGCGCGGCGGCCGGCCTGGCCGCCGTCCTCACCCTGAACGTCGCCTCCCACGGCACGCCGCAGCGCCCGGCCACGGCCGCCAGCGCCTCGGCCAGCGCGACGGCGGGCCCCGACGTCACGGTGGACCTCTCGCGTCGCGTCCTCGTCTACGCCGGCCGTGAACTGCCCATCTCCGCAGGGAAGGACAGCACGCCGACGCCGACCGGCCTGATGAACGTCACCCGCAAGGTGGACACCCTGAGGGTCTCCAGCAAGACGGTCGGCCTCGGTGACGAGTACACGGTGAACCTGGACTGGGTCATGGAGCTGTCGCCCGTCGCGACGGGCGACACGGGCGAGGATCCCGGAGCGGTCGACGCGCGCGGCACGACGGAGGCGGGGGACGGCGGCGACTCGGGCGGCGGCACCGACACGAGCGGGAGGACGAGGCCGCAGCCGACGCGGACCGGAAGGCCGTGGTCGCTCTGGATCGCCGCCATCGCCCACAACGAGAAGGCCCCCGGCGCCCACGACGTCACCGACGGCTGGATCGGCCTGCGCACCGCCGACGCACGATGGCTGTTCGACCGGCTGCCCGAGGGCGCGGTCGTGGACATCCGGGACACGCGGGCGACCCCGTCCCCGTCCGCCAGCCCTTCCCCGGGCGACGGGCGGGTGCCTCGGAGCTAGGGCCCCAGCGGTACGGGGGCCGACTGCGGAGCCGTACGGGGGAGTGGCTCACCCGTACGCCCCCGTGCGCTGGTGGGCGGGCCCGGGTGGTGTTGGCGTGGGAGCGGAAACATCGTGCTCCCGGGAGGCTCCGCCATGCGTCGTCCGTACCGTGTTCTCGCCCGGGTCGTGGTCCTCGGGATGCTCGCGGGCGCGGCGGGCTGCTTCGTGGACGATCCGGGGCACCCGCGCGGCTTCCCCGAGGCGGCCGTCGACGACACGGCCTCCCCCTCGCCCTCCGCGCCGTCCGCCTCCGCCCTCACCGACGCCCGGGCCCGCAGCGCCCTGCTCCGCCAGGGCGACCTCGGCGACGCCTGGGCCGGCACCCAGGGCGCGGCGACCTGGCGGGACGGCCTCCTCAAGGGTCGCACCGACCGCCCCGAGTGCCAGGAACTCCTCGACGCGGTCTACGCCGAGGACGTCCTCGGCAAGCCCCGGGGCGGGACGGCCGTCGTGGGCTTCGACGACTTCGAGTACGGCGCCCAGCTGCGCTACCAGGTGGGCGCGTACGACCGGGCCGACGTCGACGCCCGGCTCGGACACCTCCGGCAACTCGTCGACGAGTGCGGGGAGTTCACCATCACCGGCGCCCAGGGCCGGGAGCACGGAGCCGAGGTCGCCCCCGTGGACCTGCCCGGCGACCTGGGCGACGCACGGCAGGGCCTGCGGCTGGTCGTCAGCGGTGACGTCGAGGGCGAGGACAGCGCCCTCACCTTCGACCTCGCGACCGTCCGTGTGGGCGACACCGCCGTCCTCGTCACCCACGGCGGCCTCTACGGCATCGACGACACCGCCACCCGCGACGCCGCGGTTGCGGGGGCGAAGCGGCTCCGGGACGTCCTGGAAAAGGAACGGCAGGGCGCGACGAAGGGCGAGAAGACCCCGAACAGGACGCCGAAGGCGAGTCCGGGGGAGAGTTCCGAGGGCGGCGGGACCACGCCACCGCCTTCCGAGGAGGACACCACGGAGGGCGACACCACCGAGGAGGATACCTCCGAGGAGCAGTCCCCGGACGGGACGTCCGCCGGCGAGGACGACTACTCCGACGAGGCCGGGCGGCCCGCCCCCGTCACCGGCCTGCCTCCTGCCCCTCCTTCAGCAACGGCGTGAGAATGGCCTTCAACCCCTTCTCGTCCAGGCGTGCTTGGACGGCACCCGCGATCCTGCCCGCCCGGTCGACGAACAGGGTGAAGGGCAGGAACTGCGGGTTCACCATGCCGCGCGGCAGTTCCAGGAACTGCCGGCCCTCCGGGTCGTGCAGGCTCGGGTAGGAGAGGCCGAACTCCCGTTGGAAGGCCCGCGCGTTCCGTCGTTCGATGTCGGTGCTGATCCCCAGGACCCGCACGCCCCGGTCCTTGAACGTCCGATACGTGCGCTCCAGGGCGGGTGCCTCGGCCCGGCAGGGACCGCACGAGGTGGCCCAGGCGTTCACCACGACGATCTCGCCCCGGTAGTCGGAGAGACGGGCCGGCTTCCCGTCGACCGTACGGCCGGAGAACGCGGGAGCGTCCGCGCGCTCGGCCACCGGAACGCGCTTGAACGGCTGGAACCGGCCCGACTGCGCCGAGTCCGTGTCGAGCTCCAGCGGTTCGCTCGTCGAGCAGCCGGACAGCGCGACCACGAGCGCGCACAGGGCCGCCAGCCGGGCCGTCTTCCTCGTGGCCATCGGGTGCTCCAGCTCCGTCAGTGGGTGTGTTGCGGCGGTGTCGTGGGAGCCGTGACATCGGAGGGAGCCAGACACTCGTTGTCCTGCTCGAGATGTCTCACGACGGGGGAGAGGCCCACGAGGACGGCGTCGGGGGCCGCCTCGCCGACGGTGAGTTGTATCTCGACGGACGGCTCCCGGCCGTAGGTCACCAGCACCTCCCGACCGTCGCCGTCCCTGCTCGTACGCCAGGCCCAGTCCACCCCGTCGACCTGGGTGCACGCGTCGTCGGTGGCGCCGAGCCGGGGGAAGCCGCAGCGCGCGACGACGGCCCCGTCCCCCCAGACCGCCGCGCCCTCCGTCGTGGTGTCCGACCGCTCCAGTCCGGCCAGCCGGTCGGGGTACCGCTCGCCGACCCTGGCGCAGGCGGGATCGTCGGCCAGCGGGGCGGCGGCGAAGGTGAAGGTGGGTGCGCTCAGCAGGTGCACCGTGACCGCGGCGGCGAGGGCGAGGGCGCCGACGGTCAGCACGGCGATCCGGGTGCGGCGGGACATGCCGAGATCGTACGGGGTGGGTGTGGGCGGCGGCCGCTCAACCCCGTTCGGACGGGGGCCGCAACGACCGTCCCGTGCCCGGCTTCACGCCCCACACGTACACCGCGTCGTCCTCGTGCATGACGTTCCAGAGCCGTTCGGCGTCCGCGTAGCGCAGGTTCACACAGCCGTGGGAGCCGCCTCGGAAGAGGTCGTCGAGGACGCCGTGGAAGGCCTGCCCGTTGTTGAAGAACTGGGCGAACGGCATGGGGGCGTCGTCGTACAGGTCGGAGTGGTGGTCGCGGTTCTTCCAGTAGACCGTGTGCCAGCCGGTACGGGTCTCCTGGCCGTCCCTGCCGGTGCGCACGGGCACCGGCGCGTAGACCACCCGCTCGTCCTCCTGCACCCACATCAGCTGACGGTCGAGGTCCACACACGTCACCTGGTACGTCCGCACCGGGCACTTGCCGGCGCGGTTGGGGTCGGGGCGGGCCTGCACGACCAGCATGGTGCGGTAGGTGGCGAGGCCCGCGTAACCGTCGGCCGGCCGCACCCCCGTGCGCTGCTGGAACGCGCGGATCGCCACACAGTCGGCGGTGGACTGCCGGCCGTCGGCGGGGCGTCGGAGATGGCGTTCGAGGTCCCACTGGTAGGGGCCGGTGCGCGTGGCGCACTCCGGCGTCGCGGGCGCCGCCGCGGCGGCGGGGACCGCCGTCCAGCCCAGCAGGGCGGAGGTCACTGCCGCGACCGTACGTATCGGGGTCTTGCGTGTCCTTCGTCGGGTCGTCAACGCGGCCTCCGGTACTCACACACTCGCTCGCCGAACCCCCTCCCAGAGATACGGCATTCCGCGCGCTCCGGAGACGTCCTGCTGGGCCGAACGGGAACCGGCCTCGGGCCGCCCACCGGGGTGTCCTCCGGTGGGCGGCCCGTCTCGTGCCGCGAGCGCTCGGGTCAGCCGTCAGCCGTCAGCCGTCAGCCGTCGGCCGTCCCAGAACCGCCGGTCCATCGGTCCGTCAGCCCGTCAGCACTTCTTGCCCTTGCACGGCTCTCCCCGCTGGTTGCGCACCTTCACCAGCAGCCCGCTCCCGGACGAGGCGTTCGCCGGGGTGAGGACGTACGGCCCGGTGACCGGCTGCTTCGGCTTGAGGTAGCCCTCGGGGACGTCGGTCTCGACCAGGTGGTACGTGCCGGGCAGCAGCGAGCCGAACGAGCAGCGGCCGGTGCGGGAGCTGGCGCAGTCGTTGACGAAGCGGTCCTTGCGCATACCGCTGCGCTGCAGGCCACGGACGCCGTTGGTGTCCTGCCACAGCTCGAACACCGCACCGCTCAACGGCTTGCCGGTCTTCCTGTCCAGCTTCAGGAGCGTCAGCCGCACCGACTTGGTGAGGCCGGCGTCGACCGCGTGGTTCACATGGCCGGCGTCGCCGACGCGGACCGTGGTCCTGCCGTGCGCGTCGGCGTCGGAGTCGATCGCGCGGTTCGAACCGGCGTCCTTGACCGTCCACTTGAGGGAGGCGAGGCTCGGCCGCCCCGGCAGGGCGGTGGTGTCGACGCCGCGGTGGTCGAAGGAGACCCGGTAGGTGGTGTTGGGCCGCAGGCCCTGGCCGCTGCCGATGTAGTACTCGCCGTTCGCGTCCGTGCGGGCCGTGAGGTCGGGGCCGGGCGACTGCGGGTCGAGCGTCACCTTCACGTTCCTGACCGGCGGTTCGGAGGGGTCCTGGATGCCGTTGCCGTTGACGTCGTACCAGACCCGGTTGCCGATCTGGACGGGCGCCCGGTCGCAGACCATCTCCAGGTCGGCGAGGCCGTTGCCCTTGCCGAAGAGCAGGGCGCGCCGTCCGGCGTCGGCGCTCCAGGTGTTCTGGACCGTCAGGTTGCCCTCGGTCCGGCCCTTGTCGGCGTTCCAGCGGCGGACGCCCTGCTCCCAGGGGTGGTAGTCGAACGGGTCGTAGACCGTGCTCCACAGCCTGTTCCGGAACGGCTGGAGCGCCGTGCCGCCCTGGGTGACCTGGTCCTCGTGGGCGTCCGTGAGGTCGGTCGAGTCGTCGTAGAACTCGCCGTGGCCCGGTCCCTCGTCGTTGTTGGGCCGCGCCCCGTAGAGGGCGTCGCACCGTGCGTTGTTCTCCAGCGTGTACGTCGTGCCGGAGGTGCACACGCGCAGCACGTCACCGGCGGCGACGGCCCTGACCAGGCCCCTGTTCTGGGCGTTGAAGGGGTACGTCGCCGTCCCCTGCATGTCGGCGAAGCGGTCGCGGAAGCCCAGAACCAGGTCACCGTTGTCGGCGATCTCGATGTTGGACAGGATCGGCTGCGGCGCGGAGACGAAGGAGAGGTGTCCGGGCACGGGGACGCGCTGGTTCCACGCCTCCCACATCGCGCTCAGCGGCTGGCCGACGGTGGCGGGCTTGGTGCAGCGGGCGATGCTCGCGGGCAGTCCGGTGAACCGGTACGCGCAGCCGCGCGGGTAGTTCATCGCCGTGTGGAACAGATGGCGGAACGAGCCCTGGCGGAACTCGTAGACGTGCGCGGTGACCTCGGACGGGTCGCCCCACGGGGCGCTGCGCGTGACCGTGTTCTCCGCGCCGCACACCCCGCCGACGAGCACCCGCCCGCCGCGCACCCCGATGCCGTACGGGTGCCAGCGGCCGGCGCAGTCCTCCGGCTCGGGAATGACGTGCGAGCGGTAGGTGCCCGGATAGACCTGGTCGCCGCTGCCGCGGATCGGCACGGCGTACAGCCGGGAGTCGTTGAGGCTGACCGCGTAGAGGGTCCGGCCGTCGCCGGAGACGTCGACGTCGCCGATGCCCTCCCGGCCGACCCGGCTGTAGACCGGGTTGTCCCGGAGCCAGCCGTCGGACTCGTCGTGCTCGGTCAGCAGGCCCGGCAGGGTGACGAAGGTGCTCACCCCGGAGGCGCTGTTGCGGCGGTAGATCGTGTTGGTCGCGCCCGCCGGCCCGTACGCCGCGTGCCGCTTGACCAGCGTGCCCATGTACGTGTTGCCGGTACGGTCGTTGCCGATGCCGAACACGGCGCCCTGCTGCGTGTTGTTGGTCAGCCGCTCGACCGTGCCGCCGGGGTGGGTGCCGGAGAAGTTCCCGGCGAACCGCACCAGACCCTGGTGGGTGTCGGGGGCGTCGCCCTTGGTCAGGTTGCAGGTCACCAGGTCGGGGTTCTCCTGGCAGTAGACGCCGGGCTCCCAGAAGCCGGTCGTGTACGTCACGTTGCGGTTCCGGGAGACGTCCACGAAGCCGACGCCGCTGCGGATGACCTTCGGGCCGTCGCCGAGTCCCGCGATCGCCGGCTGCAGGGTGCGGGGGTCGGGGTTGTGGGCCTGCACGCGATATCTGCCGCCGCTCAAGGGGGTGGCGGACGGCTGGAACCAAGCGACGCCGTAGGAGTTGGTGGTCCGGGTCACAACCGTCCCCCGGTCGTCGGTCAGCGTGACCCGCACCCCCTCGCGGCCCTTCTCCAGACCGCTGTCGTACGTCCCGTCGGCGTCCACCTCGTTGACGACGCGTACGGTCACGGTGCCGTCGCCGGGTGCCCGGCCGGCCGTGCCGTCGACGCCGGGGCCGGCCGGGACCGCCTCGCCGGCCGGCCCGAGCACCAGCGCCGCCGAGACGGCCAGGACCAGACCCACGCCCCTCGGAGTTCTTCGCTTCACGCCACGTCCTCTTCTCCTGATGTCCTGCCGAGGCGACGGAACCCGGTGCCCGAAGCCGACGCCTGCATTCATATGAAGTGCCAAGCGCTACTAATCAGGCCGAACGGGGCACGGGAGGAGAGGGAGAGGGCGGCGGGATGCCGGGAATATGGAGATTCGGGGGAGGAGGGGGGTGTGGGGGAGCGGACGACGGCCGGGTGATGTTCACCCGGCCGGGCCAGTGACGGCGTCCCCGCATGGCGTACGGCGGGGAATGGGGGTAGGCCGGGGCGGTCAGACCGGAGGATCCGCCGACGGGTCCGCCGAGGGGTCCGCCGACGGGTCCGCCAGGGACTGTTCCGCCCAGATCACCTTGCCCTCGGGCAGGAAACGGGTGCCCCAGCGCTGGGTGAACTGGGAGATGAGGAAGAGGCCGCGGCCGCCCTCGTCGGTGGTGCGCGGGTGGCGCAGATGGGGCGCGGTGGCGCCGCCGTCGAACACCTCGCAGATCAGGGTGCGTTCGAGGACCAGCCGGAGCCGGATGGGCCCGGCCGCGTGCCGGATGGCGTTGGTGACCAGCTCGCTGACGACCAGTTCGGTGGTGAACGCCAGCTCGTCCAGCCCCCAGACGCCGAGCTGCCGGGCGGTCGTCTTGCGGGCCTCCGCGACGAGCGCCGGGTCGGCCGGCAGCTCCCAGGAGGCGACCCGGTGCGCGGGCAGCCGCCGGGTGCGGGCCAGGAGGAGGGCGACGTCGTCGGTGGGGCGGGCCGGGGCGAGGGCGTCGAGGACGCGCTGGGCGTGCCGTTCGAGGGAGGGCTCGGGCCGGGCCAGGGCACGGCACAGCGCCTCGCGGGTGGACCCGGCGAGCAGGCCGTCGGTGTGCAGGGCGATGACGGTGCCCTCGGGGAGGTCCAGCTCCAGCGCCTCGAAGGGCTGCTGGTCGACGCCGAGCGCCGGCCCCTGGGGCAGTGCGGGGAAGGTGACCGTGCCGTCGGGGGCGACCAGGGCCGGGGCCGACGGTCCGGCGGCGGCCATGGCACAGGTGCCCGACACCGGGTCGTGGACCACGTACAGACAGCGGGCCCCGACCGTCGGGCCGCTGCCCCCGCCCGGCTCGGCACCCTCCTGCCGTGCCGACTTGGCCACCATGTCGTCGAGGTGGGCGAGCACCTCGTCCGGCGGCAGATCGAGGTCGGCGAGGGTGCGTACGGCCGTACGGAGGCGGCCCATGGCGGCGGCGCCGTCGATGCCGTGGCCCGCGACCTCGCCGATGACCAGGGCGACGCGGGCGCCGGAGAGCGGGATGACGTCGTACCAGTCGCCGCCGAGACCGGTGAGTTCGTCGGCGGGCCGGTAGCGTGCCGCGACCTCGGCCGCGTCCTGCTCGGGCAGCCTGCGCGGCAGCAGGCTGCGCTGGAGGGCGAGGGCGGCGTCGCGCTCACGCGTGTACCGGCGGGCGTTGTCGACGCACACGGCGGCCCGGCCCACCAGCTCCTCGGCGAGGCCCAGGTCGACCGCGTCGAAGGGGTCCAGACGGTCGCGCCGGAAGAACGTGGTGATGCCGAGCGTGATGCCGCGCGCCCGCACCGGCACGATCATCACGCTGTGCAGCCGGAGCGCCTCGGCGGGCAGTGCCCGGCCACCGGGCACGGCCCTGGCCCACTCCGCCGACAGCGGGTCGAGCCGCGGCTCCGACCACGACCGGCCCTCGACCAGCACCCGCACCGGCGGCGAGCCGGCCGCGTACGAGGCGAACGCGCCGACCTCCAGGACGGCCTCCGGTACCCCGTCGTGCACGGACTGCTGGGCGACGCGCCGCAGCGGGACGGAATCGTCGTCGAGGGGACCCGGCTCGGCACCCCGCAGCACCGAGTCGAGCAGGTCCACGGTCACGAAGTCGGCGAGCGTCGGCACGACGACGTCCGCCAGTTCCTGCGCGGTCCGGCCCACGTCGAGGGTCCGGCCGATCTGCTCACCGGCCCGGTCGAGCAGGGCCAGCCGGATGCGGGCGCGGTGCTGCTCCGTGACGTCGACCACCGTGTAGTACACGCCGATCGGGCGCCCGTGGTCGTCCTCCAGCCGGGTGAACGACATGGCGTGCGCGGTCTCTCGGTGCGGTGCCGACCGCAGCCGGCCCACGTGCTCGTAGTCGAGCACCGGGACGCCCGTCTCCAGTACCTTCCGCATCTGTGCCTCGATGCGCTCGGCGTCGAGGCCGGGCTGCACCTCGGCGAGCCGCAGGCCCACCCGTTCGTGCGCGCGGCCGCCGCCGAACCGTTCCAGCGCCGCGTTCGACCACACGAACCGCAGCTCCGTGTCCACCATCGCTATGCCCACGGGCGACCACGCGGTCATCCGTTCCAGCACCGTCCGGCTCATGTCCCAGCCGGGAGCGTCCGTGGCATCGGAGACGAGGGCCACCCAGTGGGCCGCCTCGAGGGGGTCGGGGGCGGAGGGGGCGGGGGACGGGGGGAAGGGCAGGCGGGCGGACGGGGAGCCGGGAGCGGGCGCGGTCCGCCGAACCGCCGGCCTGCCATGGCCCTGGGCGGCCGACCAGGTGGCCCGGGGCGACTCGGCCCGGGGCGGGGTGGGCTTGGGCGGGGGCGGTCCCTGCCGGGACGGCACCCCGGTACCCGCCTCCCGGACGGGGGTGGCCGGAGACGGCGGTACGGCTTGGGAAGGAGACGGCGGTACGGCCTGGGACGGCGACGGTGTGGCGGACCGGTCCATGTCGGGGTAGCCGGGGCGCGGGGCGGGCCAGCCGACGGAGCCTGATGGCGAGTCGGCGGCCGACGGGGAAGCGGTGACACCGGGCGGGGAGGCCGGACCGGCGGAACCAGCCGATCCGGCCCCAGGCGCCGCACCGGGCGGGAAGGCCGCACCGCCGGTGGCCCTGATGGACCCGGTGGACCCGGTCATTCCGGGCTCTGCGGACCCGGTGGACCCGGCGGGCTCGGTGGAGCCTGCGAACCCGGCAGATCCAGTAGATCCAGTAGATCCAGTAGATCCAGTAGATCCGGGAGATCCGGGAGTCCCGGGCCGGCCGACCGTTTCGGTGGCGCCGGTTCGGCCGGCCGCGGAGGCCGCGGTGGGCCGGACGGTTGAACCGCCCGAGCCGGGGCCGGGTGTCCCCCCGGGCCGGACCCCCGGACCGGACGCACGGATGGAGCCGGCCGGGCCCGAGCCGTGGCCCGGGCCTGCCGAGCCGCACGCCGGGCCCGAGTGGTGTGCCGGGGCTGAGCCACCCGTGTGACCCGTCGAGATCGCCTCGCGCGTGGGGACGACGCGGACCATGACCTTGATGTGGTGGCCGTCGCGGTGGCGGGCGGTGAGGATGCCGGACCAGCCGCCGAGGGCGCGATGCGTTTCGGCCAGGAGACCGATGCGATCGCCGTCCTCGTCGAGCAGGAGCGTGCGGACGCTGCGGCCGAGGATCTCGGCCGCCGGATACCCGAAGAGCCGCTCCGCGTCCCGGGTCCAGCTCGTCACGAACCCGTCCGCGTCGATCAACAACGGCGCGGCATCGGCCACGTCGAAGCGCTGACGGGAAACGGCACTGTCCCTGTCGGTCCCCACGGCGACCCTCTCTGTCGCTGAGACGCCCTCAGGCCCCATTATTCACCTTGTGTGATCGCAGGTGGGCCAACTCGTGACGGCGCAAATCGCACGGTCGCACGCCGTGGCGCACGGACCGGGCGCGCCGCGAGCACTCACCGGGCACCCGACCGTCGCGCACGAGCCCCGCACGCCCGGGCGGGATCGTGCCGGATCGGGCGCGATCGGGACGAAGCCGCCCGCACGCACACCCCCGCCCCGCACACGCGGACGCCCCCACCCCTCGTCACCCATGCAGCCGTACGCCGGTAGTGCGCCCCCGTACGCCCCCCACGCTCCGGCGTGTCGAAACAACCGCCCCCTCCGCGGAAAAGGGTGCGGAGGGGGCGGCGGTGATGGAGGGCCGGGCCGGCCGAGGGGTCAGCAGTCGCGGAACTCCGGCGACTGGTTCAGGATCTGCGACCGCAGCGAGGTGAAGCGGGCATACGTCGCACCGCCGCGCGCCCCGGCCGGGAAGACCGCCACCCGGTGACAGTTCTGGAAGGCGAGCGCCACCCCGAAGTGCCGTTCCAGGCTCCCCCGGATCGCGTCGCTGGACAGCGCCCGCAGCAGCTGCCCACGCTCCCGCTCCGAGGGCGGTGGCGTCTGGTTGTCGGCGAACTCCGCGTTGCCCGCGCGCAGTTCACCGACGAGGGAGGCGATCAGTTCGTAGGCGTACGGCAGCGACGTACGGACCGTCTCCACGAACTCCTCCTCCCGCACCTCGCCCTTCTCGGCATCGGCGAGCAGCTGCGGGGAGACGTCGAGCGACATGGGTGTTCCTGTTCTGGTCAGAGGGAGACGGCGCAGGGGGCGTCGGACCCGGCGGCGGCCGGTGCCTGCGGCCCGTGCCGGAATTCGGGGTCCACCTGGGCGGCCAGGTCGTGCCCGGTGGCGTCGTTGGCCCAGGCGGCGGCGTTGCGGAGGTGGAACTCGACGGCCTGGCGCTGGAACGTGACCCAGTCCTTCGTACGGGCGTCGACGGCGGCCTTCAGCTGCGTCAGCGTGTGGAGGTTGTGCGCCTCCAGCTCGCCCTGGGGCCGCCCCTGTTCCTGCGCGCGGACGTACGACGACTGCACGCAGTACGCCAGCAGGTCGTCACCGACGTGCTCCTTGAGGAAGAGCAGGTCGTCCTCACCGGTGACCTTGTTGCCGACGACGGCGATCGGGATGCCGAACTCGGCGGCGTGCTCCCGGTACTGCCGGTACACGGACACGCTCTTCCGGGTCGGCTCGGCGACCAGGAAGGTCATGTCGAACCGGGTGAAGAGGCCGGAGGCGAAGGCGTCCGCGCCGGCGGTCATGTCGACGACGACATACTCGCCGGGCCCGTCGACGAGATGGTTGAGGTACAGCTCCACCGCGCCCAGCTTGGAGTGGTAGCAGGCCACGCCGAGGTCGCTCTCGTCGAAGGCGCCGGTGACCATCAGCGGCACGCCGTCCACGTGTGCGACGTGCCGGCCGTGGACCTCGTCGTCCCCGAGCAGCCGCAGCAGCCGCGAACCCCGGCCCGGCGGGGTCGTCTTCACCATGGCCTCGCGCGAGACGATCCGCGGGTTCGTGCCGCGCAGATGATCCTTGATCTCGCCGGTGCGCGAACTGAGCGCCGGCGCGCCGAAGTCGTCGTCCTCGTCGAGGCCGAGCGCGTGCGCGAGATGCTGGTTGATGTCACCGTCGATCGCCACGAGCGGTGCTCCCGAGCGGGCGAGATGCCGGGCGAAGAGCGCGGAGAGTGTCGTCTTGCCGCTGCCGCCCTTGCCTACGAAGGCCACACGCATGGACCGTCACCCCGCTCGCCGTCGGCGGCACCGTCGACGCCGATAATGAAAATGGATGTCATGAACGTAGAGTCGGGAGCGGGGGACAGGATTGTCAAATCCGCCCCATATCAACTCACCCGCGCGAACGGGTGAGTTGGTGAGCCCTTTATGGTTCCTCGACCCGTCCTTGGGGTACCCGTGAGGTCCCCGTGGGAACTCGGAGGCGCTGATTCCCTTTGTGTCCCAAATGTGCGGCACGGAGGGCGCGGCCCTGCCCGAGGGGTGGGCGGAGCCGGATGCCGCAGAGTCGTTTCCCGAGGTTGACAGCCCCTACCCGTTGGTAAACGATGTGCAGACTCTGTGGCTCAAGTGACCCCTGGGCCCGGTGTTTTCTTCGACCACTCACACCCTGGCGCGGCCCCGGACGGGCATGGCCTCGTGCTGCCGTCCTGCCGCCACGCCCTGGGTCGGGTCTCGTACGTTCCGAGTTCGAGAATGGGATCTGCATGTCCATAGTGAGACGTGTCATCGTGCGCCGCCTGGTGGGAACGGGCATCGCGGCTCTCGCGCTGAGCGCGGCCGTGTCGGGTCCGGCCTTCGCCACCGACACGCCCGGCGGCGAGGGCTGGGGCAAGAACAGCTACGCCCCCGGCCAGGGCGCGGGCACCCCCACCGAGACCGACCGTTGCGAGTTCTCGCTGGACGGCGTGAAGTTCGCCGACTGGGTCAAGCTCGACGAGCAGAACCTCAAGCCCACCGAGGACGGCAAGGTCCACATCAAGGTCCGCGCCGCCTCCGACGCCACGACCTGCACGGTCTCCCTCGCGTCCTACCTCGCCCACGGCCCGACCTTCGCCACCTCCGGCGAGCAGGTCCTCGTCGACTTCGACACGGTGACGGTCAAGCAGGGCGGCACGGACTCCCTGGACATCGCGGTCCCCGACGCGGGCTGCTTCGGCCAGGTGGACCTGTACCGGGGCAAGGTGAAGTTCGACGGCAAGCTCGACGCGAAGGACGGCTTCGAGCACGGCGACGTCCCCAAGGGCCCCGACCGCCCGGTCATCAAGGACAAGCTGATCGCGGCCTGGAACGGTGGCACGAAGGACTGCACGACGGAGCAGCCGCCGGCCGAGGAGAACCCCCCGGCCGAGGAGCAGCCCCCGGCCGAGGAGCAGCCGCCCGCCGAGGAGCAGCCGCCGGCGGAGGAGCAGCCTCCGGCCGACGAGAAGCCCCCGGCCGACGAGAAGCCTCCGGCCGACGACACCCCGAAGACCGAGTCGCCCTCTCCCTCCGACTCCGCCCCGGCGGCCCCCACCCCCAACGGCGGTGAGCCCGGCGACCTCGCCGAGACGGGCGGCGGCAACGCCATCCCGATCGCCATCGGCGCGGCCGGTCTCGTCGCCGCGGGTGGCGTGATCTTCGTGGTGACGCGACGCAAGGGCGCGAACCGCACGGCTTCGTGACGCGACGCGTGAACGTCTGAACGCATGTGGCGCCCGGCCCTCTTCCGAGGGCCGGGCGCCATGTCCGTTCGTACCCCTGGCTCAGCGCACGTCGACGTAGTCCCCGGTGGCCTTGGCCGTCGAGGTGGTGCTGTTGCCGGCGAAGGTCCAGCGCCAGTAACCGTCGGCGGTGGCCGTGACCGTGGTCCTGAGCGCGCCACCGCGGCCGCTGGGCGCGACTACCTCCACATCGATCACTGTCGATCGCTGTTCATGGGAACCCGGACCATCCTTCCGGCCGACGCCCAGGAAGTGATCGGTGAGATTACGGAATCGGCTACGTACGGTGCCTGGTGCCCGGATACCGGGTCCGGTTACCGGGCTTCCCCGCGAAAGCGGGCCAGGAGGGCCTGGGCCTGCCCTGCATCCGCGTCGAAGAACTGCGTGGCCGGCGCGGGCGGCACAGCCGTCCCCTGCATCCGGACCTCATGGCAGGTGAAGCAGAACGCCGCCTCGAACAACGGCAGGTCGAGCGCGGCGTCGTACGCCCGGATGCCCCATCCCGGCGAGAAGCCGCAGCGATGCTGTGCGCTGCCGGGCAGGGTCCCGATCAGGGCCAGTACGTCGGCGGCCTCGCCCTCGGCCCAGTGGGCGACCACCGCACCGGGATAGGGGTCGCACCGCCGCCTCGGCAGGCCGGAGATCCTGACGACTTCGATCAGCGCGGTGGCGGCGACGGCCGGTGCGGGGAGCTGCATGAACGCAGTCTGCCTGTGGCCGGTGCCGGCCACAGACCCCTTTTCCCTCGGCCTCCGGGGCGGCAGGCGCCGTGGACGCGATCCTGGAGGTCGAGGCCCCTGGGGTGACTCGGCTACGCCGCCACCAACTGCCCCGTGGAGCTGACAGTGAACGCCCGTCCCCGTACGGCGAAGTCCGACGTGCCGCCGTCGTCCGCCCACGCGAGGAAGACGGACTCGGCTCCGTCGCCGAAGGCCGACGCGGCGCAGACCTGGAGGCGATCGCCGGCCGTAGCCGTACTGACCTGCACCTTGTCGCTGAGGGAGAGCGCGGTGTCGGAGCACATCTTCGCCATGACTTTGGGGACGGTGTCGAAGGTGGTCGCGCTCTTCTCCACCCAGGCGAGGAGGAAGCGCCCACCCGGCAGGGGGGTGAGGGCCGGGCTGGACCGGTTGAAGTCCCGCGGCTGGCCCGCGGTCACGCTGGTGATCTCGACGCCACCGCTGCCGGGGTCGTAGATGCTGGCCTCCACGGTGGTCTGCGGGACACCGATATCGCTGGGCCCGATGCCGTCGATGTGCGCGACGACGAACCGTCCGTTGTCGAGCAGCGTGATCGCGTTGTCGCCCTTGAATCCGGAGGCGTTGGGCCGGACCTCGCCGCCCTGCGGGACCCCTTCGAAGTCGAAGACCCGGAAGGTGAGCCGGCCTCCGCCGACCGAGGAGGGGTCGGAGGTCCAGGCGATGGCGTAGTTCCCGTTCGCGAGAACCGTCACGGCCGGGTTCACATGGAACCCCTCGGTGGTGTTGACCGTGAACTCCGGCCCGGCCTTGATGCCCTCGGAGGTGAACCGCTGGGCCCGGATCCGCTGGTCCGCACGGGAACCGGCCCAGGTGACGAGGCAGCCGCCGTCGATCATGTTCGTGACGGACGGCCGGGTGGCCGGGTCGATCTCGGAGCCGTTGACCTGGACCTCGGCCCCCGACGGCTGCCCGTTGACGAACCGCCGCAGCTTCAGCTGCGGTCCGGGCGGCGGGTTGAAAGCCTCTTCCCTCCACACCGCGAACGAGGAGAACCCCGCGGACTCGATCGTCGGCCACTGCCGACTCGTGTTGCCGCCGGGCGGCGTCGCCGCGCTCACCTGGAACTCGGCACCGAGTTTGGCCCCGTTCGTCCCCAGGTTCTGCCCCTTGATACCGGCATTGCTCTCGTCCGCCCACATGGCCACGTACTGCGCACCGAAGACCGAGTCGACGGACGGTTGGAACTGGGCACCGCTGGTGGTCGTGCTGACCAGAATCTCGCCCATGGCCGTACTCCGTTTCGTCTCTTCACTGCAGATGACGGGTGCAACGGGTGCAACGGGTGCAAGGGGTGCAAGGGAGGTCCAGGCGCGGCGCTACGGCCAGCGTGACACGTACCCGACGCCCCTGCATCCGCACCCTTGAGGTGTCCGTGTCACCACCCTGTGAGTGGCCCCGCGCCGTCAGCCGAGCCGCCGCGTCAGCCGCTGCCCCCGACTCTCGGCAACCCGAAGCGCGTCGCTGAGGGCTTCACTCAACCGCTCGGCCAGAAACCGGAGTTCACCACCCGGAGCAGCCTCCGCCAACATCTCCCCCGCATGAGCGAGCAGCTCACGTCCCATCCCGAGCTGAATGGCCTCCGCGGCATCAGCCACCCGCGACACCGGCCCACCTCCGGCGTCGGTCACCGGATAACAGGCCTTCCCCTCACCCCCGACCCACGGCAACAGCCGCACCTCACCCGGCGTTTCGCTCCCCATCAGGCGACCTCCGCCCCGTGAATCCAGCACGACCCGGGCATGCGAGTACCGGCCGCTGAGCGAGCCGGTGCATTTCGGGGGATCGGTTTGAGACTCGAACACCTCCCTCAACGGCACGGGAGCCTCGTGCGTTGCGCAAGGGCTCACTGACACCAAGTCGCCAATCGGCCGCCGACGGGGGCATGACGATCACCACGCGAGTGGTGAAGACTGGATAGATGCGACCTCACGCCCCAGGCGGACTCCTGTTCGTAGCGCTCGGTCTCATCCTTGTCGCCGCCGGCTACCTCTGGAGAGGACGTGTCCTGCGTCCCCTCTCGGCGAAACGCGCCCAGGCAGCCGTGGTCCGGGATCGTTCCAGAAACCTGCTGCGCTCTGCGGACATGGCAATCGCCGGAGCGCGTCGACGCGCTGAACACGGCGAACCGGCCATAGTCACGGTCGGAGACGTGACCAGGGTGGCGCGCCAGCACTACGGGTACCGCTTTGTGGAGCGCGAAGAAGCAGCTGCCGCCCTCCGCCGGCGCTATGAGGCTGCCGACTGCCGGGTGGACTGCATGACCGACGCTTTCAACTGACTGCCTCCCCGGCAAGTGCTTGACGCCAGAGGCGCCGGAGCTGCCACCTGATAGGTGGTCACGCTGAAAATGCTCAGTCAGTTGGTGGTGGCAAGCGCGGCGATCAGGGCCACTGCCGTCTCCGACCCCGATGGTGCGGGCCTGTGGCGGGATCTGCTTCCAGGGCAGGCGCCGCAGCAGCTTGCGCGGCTTCTTCCGGTTGACCTTGACCACCAGGAGGTAGTGGCCGTCGGCGGTGACGACGTGTTCGGCGCGCGTGCGCGACGCCTGTGGCAAGGGGCGACGTTCCTTGCCGGCCGGTGCACCCAAGGAAGTGGTGTCGAGGTCGTGCTCCGCGAGTACCTGAGATTGAGCAATCCGCAGGCGTCACACGTACCCCCGTACCGAGTGCACTCGGTACGGGGAACGCGAACGGAGATCAGGACATGGTGAGGAAGCTGTCGCGTGGTGTCGCGTTGGCCGCGAGCCTGGCTGTCCTGCCCCTGATGGCGGCGTGCGGCGGTGACGAGGGCAAGGGCGAGTCCAGCACTGTTGCCGCGGTGGTCGCGCCGGCCAAGGTCGAGGTGATCGCCGAGCTCACCGGGTGCGAGGTGAAGATCCGGACCGAGGCGGAGGAGCTGCGCGAGGGCGTGTGTCAGACCGGTGTCGGGGACTACCTCATCACCACCTTCCCCAAGGACGAGCTGAAGGAAGTCTGGCTGGAGTCGGCCTCCATGTACGGCGGGAAGTACCTGGTCGGTCCGCAATGGGCCATCTCCGCCAAGCCCAAGGTGCTCAAGCAGCTGAAGGCCAAGGTGGGCGGCACGATCCGGGACCTGAGTCAGCCGAGCGCCTCGTAGTCGCCGAGGGTGTACGCCTCCTCGTCGTCGATCGCGTTCTCCTCCCAGTCGATGGAGATGCTGGTCGGACGGCCGTCCTTCGCGTACTCGACGTCCACGGCGTCGGCGCCTTCGTCCCGTGCCGTCTCCGCCTGCTTCAACAAGCCCGCGATGGTGGGCACTTCGGCCAGTTTCTGGTCCACCGCCCGTCGGCCGCTCTCGTCGATCCCGACGGCCTTCGCGACCTTCCCGTCCCGGACCGTCACCTCGAACGTCCCGATCAGCGCCCGCTCACCCTCGCTCGACTTGAGCGTGTAGCGGTACGCGGTGGGCTCCTCCCAGACGGGCGCCGACCTTTTCGCTGTCGTCGACTCCTCCCCGCACGCGGAGAGGGCCCACAGCAACGTCCCGGCCGTCGCAGCGGCGGTCAGGGCGCGTTGACGGACTCGTACGGTGGCGGTCTTCGGCATGGTGGTGGCCTCCTTCTGGGACGGTCACCACTGAGACGCGGGGCGGGTCGGCAACGTTCGGCGAGATCTCCGGCGACACGCGGGCCGGCGGCGACACGCGGGCCGGCGGTGGCGGCGGCCGGAAGGCTCTGTCCGGGGGCGTGCAACGGGCAGGATGGCTGCATGACGAAGCTGTCCGTACCTTCAGTCCGTCGCACTTCCTCCCGTTCGGTGTTGTCGTTGTGGTCGCAGGACTCCGTGCTGTCGATCGGGTCGGTCGGATCGGTGCTCTCCGTGGGATCCGTCGGTTCGGCCCTGTCGGTCGGCTCGATCGGGAGTGCCTTGTCGGTCGGCTCGATCGGTTCCTCCCTGTCGCTGATCTCGACCGGGTCGTGGCTGAGTACCGGGTCGTTGTTCTCCGCGCAGTCACGGTGGTCGGTGCTGTCGTGGCGTTCCCACGGGGGTTTCATGGCCGTGGGAGCGGTAGGGGCGGCAGCCGGAGGAGCACTGTTGTTGGCTCGGCTGCTGCACAAGGCGGAGACCGTCACCGCATGACAGCGTTCGGCGGAACCCTGCTCACGCCCTGCGCCAGGCGTCGAGCAGTTCCTCGGGGCCGTACGCCGCCTGGAGGCCGGAGCAGTTGATCCCGTTGCGGGAGACTGCCACGAGGGGTACGGGCTGGTCGGTGAGCGTCGCCCGGTGCTTCTGCAGTGCGGCCAGGTCGTGGTTGTCGAACGCGGAGTTCTCCAGCCATTTGACCGAGCCGAGGAAGAGCAGCTGCTTGGCCACCGGCTGCCGGTCGGCGCCCACCAGGTCGATCTCGACGTCGTTGCTGCGGGTCCAGTATCCGCCGATCGCCGGGGCGGCGGGCAGGTGCCCGTCCGGCAGCAGGCGGGCGAGGGATTCCCGGACCAGGGGCTCGATCGCGCGGCCCCTCCAACTCGTCCACCGCTCCTTGATCCGGCCGAGTGTGAGATCTCCCCGCATCCGCTCGATCTCCGCCATGTGCGGATCCAGGAACGCGAGCCAGAAGCGCAGGTAGGGGTCGGCCACGCGGTAGCGGCGTTCCTTCGACGGCCGCAGCGAGAGGGGCAGCTCGGTCGCCACCACCCGCTTCTCCGTCAGGACGTCCGTCGCACGGGTGAGAGTGGTGTGCGAGATTCCGCCGGCGGCGCGCGCGATGTTGGTGAAGGTCCGCTCCCCGCTTCCGATGGCCCGCAGGACTTCCCTGCTCATGGCCTGCGGGGGAAACTCCGCGGCCAGTGAGCGCTCGGCGGAGACCAGCAGCGCCGAGATCGGGTTGTTCAGGGAGTCGCGGAGGAACTCCCAGACGTCCGCCCCGGCCCGCCACTGCGCGCAGATCAGCGGAAGACCGCCCGTGATCAGGGCGGCGTCGAAGGTGGCTGCCGGCGGAAGGCCGAGCATCTCTCCGATGTCGGCCGGGTGCAGCGGGCCCACGACCATTTCCCGGCCCCGCTGGTGGAAGGGCCGGTCGTAGCTGTTCAGCGCCTCCATCATCGACAGATCGGATCCGACGAGGAGGAGGAGTACGGGTTTGCGGCTGAGCAGGCGGTCCCATGCCCGCTGGAGCATGCCCTCGAAGGCGTCGATGCGGTCCATGAGGTACGGGACCTCGTCGATGACGACCACGCTCGGGCTGTCGTCGGGCAGGATCTCGGCGAGCAGCCTGAACGCCGCGTTCCACTGTCCCGGGGTCTCCTCCGAGAACAGTTCCCGCTCCGGCAGCGTGGATCTCGCGACGGTGTCGAGCAGCTCTGTCAGCTCGTCCTCCGCCGTGCCGCCCGCCGCGGTGAAGAAGAGGTTCGGCGCCCCGGTACGCCGGAGGAACTCCTCGACGAGGCTGGACTTGCCGACCCGCCGCCTGCCCCGCACGAGGATGCACTGACCTGGCTTCGCCGATCCGACGGCCTCGTGAACCGCTTGGAAGGCGTCCCGGAGCACGTTCAGCTCCGGGTCCCGCCCGATGAATCGTCGCATGAGGGAGACTCCCGCGAGAGATAGTATCGAGGGAGATACTATCGCCACCGATACCATTCGGCCTTGGTTCGTGTCGCGCGGCGTGGGGTGGGGTGTGATCGGTCGCGGGCGGGATGGGCAGAGCAGCAGAGCAGGGCAGGCGGACGGACGTCGCCGTACGCCAGTCGCCCGGGATGCGGCGGCGGCTCTGGCCGATGGTGGGGCGGGCGAATGCCGGTCCCGTCCCGTACAACGCAAGAGCCCCACTTCGCATGAAGCGAAGTGGGGCTCTTGTACTGGAGCGCCGGGCAGGCCTTGCACCTGCATTTCCCCGCAGGAAGCGGGGCGTCTTTCCTTGGACCACCAACGCATCGAGTGCTACCGGGAGTTCGTGTTCCGGTGAGCGGCTCGTGATCAACTATAGCGGATCTTCCGGGGTGTTGCATCCACGAAGATCGCCGGGTCAGAGCAAGTGCGCCTGGGGGGCGTACTCGACGACGAGGTACTTGGCGTTGTGGCCGCCGTAGGCCCTGCGGAGGATCGGTTCGGCCTTGCCGGGGTCGTCCACGCCGATCTGGACGCGGCCGGTGCCGTCGAGGCCGACCTCGCGCAGGTCGAAGGTGCCGTCCCAGCGGGTCATGTCCTCGCTGATCCGGTCGAGCAGGACGGTGAGGTCCCGTTCGTTGATGTCGCGGTCGTGGAGGCGGAGGGTCACGCCCCGCTCGGCCGAGGCGCAGACGGCCTTGTCGAAGGCTGCGGAGGGGATGCGGTAGAGGTCCGCGGCCGCCGCGTCCTCGTCGACGACCAGTCCGGCGTAGACGTCGGCGTGAGGGCCTGTGGCCAGTTTCTCCACGTGGACGAGGGTCCGTTCCAACGAGGTCTCGCCCGCCGCGCCGGCGCCGGTGCGGCTGGTGAGACTGCCCTCCGGGCGCGTGCCGTGGCAGGTGGTCGAAGGGCCCGGTGCGGCCTGTGGGGTCTGTGCCGCCTGGGCGCCGGCCGTCGAGCCCTGGAGGCCGCCGAGGGTCAGGACGGCGATGGCCACGGCCGCGATCGTGCCGGGCCTGGCGGGTGTGCGCTCGGCCATGTGTCCCTCCGGTTCTTCGCCCCCTGTGCGGTCGCCCGGGTGGGTGGGACCGCGATCGGTACTGAGACGCCGGAGAAGGGTGCGGCGTTCGGCCCGTGGCCCGGAGATTTCCACGCCTTCGCCGCTCTCACCCCTTCCGTCGCGTTCGGAGGGTCGTGCGGTTGCGCTTCCTGAGCCTCGCCCCCCTCTGTGGGCCGCGGACAGCCGGGGTCAGGCGCCAGTATCCGTACGGGTTGTGGAAGAAGTCGTCGTCCTCGAAGCGTTCGCACTCCACACGGTTCATGATCCAGCGCGGGGCGTCCTGGGCGATGCGGAAGCCCTCGCCGTCCTGGACGCCGTGCTCCGGCTGCTCCGTCAGCAGGTAGTACGACGCGATCTGCATGGTGGCCATCCAGTCGAGCATCAGCTTCGGCTCGGGCACCCCGGTGGTTCCGGGGGCCAGCTCCACGTCGGCCTCGCCCAGGAGGTGCATGCCGCAGCTGTAGTAGACCTCCCCGTCGTAGATCACCGGCGCGACCCAGGCCCGGACGAGGGCGCGGGCCAGGTCGTCCACGGTCTCGGCGGCCGCCGCCTCGCTCGCCAGGGCCAGCCACCGCTCGCGCCCGCAGGCCACCCCGCTGGACTCGTTCTTCACCGCGGTGGCCCCGTGGGCCAGCAAAGCCGCGGTGACGGCCAGCGTGCGGCGGGACACTTCGAGGGCGGTGAACTGGGAGATCGGCGGCGACAGGACGTAGACGACCGAGTCGTGTGCGTCCACCGCGGCCCAGTCGCTCTCGCCGAACCCGTCGTCGCCGGTGATCTGGCGGGAGTCGAGCGCGGCGTCGAAACACTCCCGCATCCGGGGGTCCGGCTCCTGCTGGAACTCGTCGAGTTCGAAGCCCCCGCCGCCGGCCTCCTCGACCACGCGGCCGAGCACGTCGGGATCCAGGCCCACGCCGATCGCGCACAGCACGTGCCTTGGTGTCACACCGAACGCCGGGACCACGAAGCGCGTGCCCTCGATGAGGTGTCCTTGCCATACTTTGCTCATCCGCACAGCATCGCAGGTGTGCGTACGACGTTGTGCACGACGTTGTGATCTCTGTGGCACCAACACGCTTGGTGGCCGGGCCCGTTCGCGCGGTTCCCCGCGCCCCCGGGAAACGGGGGCGCGGGGAACGGTCGGTCACACCGAGCGGGGCCGTTGTCTCAGTAGCCCACCCGGAACGTCGCGTCCGCCCTCTCCGTCGCCGTGGAGATCGGGTCGATGCGGAGCACGTAGTTGCTGTGGCGGATGTAGCGGGTCGGGTTGTTGTACGAGCGGAAGGACGACCATGTCGAGTCCGCGAGGCCGGCGACCCGGGTGAACGTGGCGTCGGCGGCGAAGGCCGGCGTGCCGTCGTTCACGTCGAGGCGCAGGTTGTAGCTGTAGTGCCGGAGGTAGCGGGTGGGGTGGCTGACCGACTGGAAGGACACCCCGGAGGAGTCCGCCAGGCCCGGGACCAGCTTCCACTGGGAGTCCGTGAACGGGTCGAAGGGGTACTCGTCGATACGGCCCACGTAGTTGCTGTGGCGGACGTAGCGGGACGGGAAGTTGTACGACTTGAGGCGGTTCCAGGCCGGCGCACCCCACTTGGCCACCAGGTTGGTGTACTCGGTCGAGGTGATCGGGCGGATGCCGCAGTGCTTGGAGTTGAGCGGCTGGGTGTAGAGCTTCTGGTCGAGGGCGGTCCAGGTGCCGGCGGCCAGGTCGCCGGACTGCCAGGCGTAGAAGACGCCGTTGGGGGTGTACGTGTCTCCCCACAGGTACCAGGTGTCGGAGGTCAGGGACTTCACCACCGTGGGGGCCTCGGTGCCGCCGTGGGAGGCCGCCGTGCTGAACGGGGTGAAGCTGCCGGGGTTCAGGGTCGTCGAGCGGGCGCCCACCAGGGTCTGGTTGACCTTGTAGTAGAGGTAGTTGACGCCGTTGACGCCGACCGTGAGATTGCCGTCGATGATGTCGTAGCCGGGGTCGAAGAAGACCTGGGGGCTGGACGTCGTGACGAAGTCGGTGGTGTAGCTGACCATGATGACGTTGTGGCCGCTGCTGTTCACCGAGGAGTAGAGGATGCCGTAGCGGCCGCGCGCGGCGTCCCAGTAGGCCTCCGGGGCCCAGCTGTGGGTGCCGGTCATGTCGTGCAGCTTCACGCGCCGGTAGCCGGTGAAGGTGCGCAGGTCGGTCGAGTCCCAGACGTGGATGTAGGTGCTGTTGTAGTTCCAGTCGGTGCCCTTGAGGTCCGTCGCCAGGACGACGAACGTACCGTCCTGCTTGCGCATCAGGAACGGGTCGCGCAGCCCGCCGGCGCCTTGGGTGGGGGTGACCAGGGGCGCGTTCTGGTTCAGCGGGGTCCAGTTGAGTCCGTCCTGGCTGACGGCCAGGTGGAGGCCGTAGTCGGCCTCCAGCATGGTGGTGGACTCGGTGAAGTAGACCATCGCGTACGCCGAGTCGGCGGCGTGGGCGGTGCCCGCGCCGAGGGTCAGCGCGCCCGTCGCGGCCAGCGGGACGGTGGCCGCCATGCCGAGGAAGAGCCGGCGGGAGGGGCCCTGCCGGTCCGGTCCGTACGTAGTTCCGCTCATGTCCGGCTCCACTTCTGGTTGTTCTGGCCGTTGCAGGACCACAGGACGAGCTTGGTCCCGTTGGTGGTCGCGGCGTTGTAGGCGTCCAGGCAGAGACCGGAGTTGACGTTGACGATGGTGCCGTCGGCGTTCACGTTCCACTGCTGGTTGGTGCCGCCGTGGCAGTCCCAGATGACGACGCGGGTGCCGTTGGAGGTGCCGCGGTCCCAGGCGTCCAGGCACTTGTTGCCGTAGACGACGAGTTCCTTGCGGGAGGTGTACTGCCAGACCTGGTTCTGGCCGCCGGAGCATTCCCAGAGCTGGGCGTCGGTGCCGTTGGTGATCGTGTTGTTGTCGATGTCGGCGCAGCGGCCGGAGCCCGTGCCGGTGATCAGGGTGCCGTTGGTGCCCGGCAGCGGCCGTACGACGATGCCTTCGAGGGTCGGGGCGCCGGAGAAGGTGATCGTGTTGGCGCTGCCCTTGGTGAGCGACATGGCGACGGAGATGTTGCCGGGGGAGGAGCCGGTCGGCGGGAAGGAGACCTTCGTGGAGGTCTGGCCGTTGACGGTGAGGGTGCCGACGCGAGCCGAGGACGTGTTGTTGGTGTAGGAGACGTCGACGGTCTTCAGGCCGGTGTTCCCGGCGACCACGCCGGAGAAGCCGGACGTGCCCGTGTACGCGCTCGACGTCTGCTCGGTGCCGCCCTTGACCGTGAGCATCACGGAGGCGCCCGCAGGGACGCTGGTGGTGTAGCTCGTGCCGGGGGTCCCGACGTCGCTGCGGCTCCACAGGTCACGGACGGTCGCGGAGGCGTTCGTCAGGCCCAGGTCGGACCAGCGGACGGTCATGTTCTGCGTGGTGGAGGTGCGGTTGAGCAGCACGACCGCGCGGTTGCCGCTGCCGGAGAGGACCTTGCCGTAGACCTGGAGGCCGGTGGTGTCCTCGGCGACCTTGACGCCTTGGAGGCCGCGGGGGTCCTGGTCGACGGCGATGACCTCGGGGTTCTTGAGGATGTTCGCCGTGGCGGTGGTCATGGTGGAGAGGTCGTTGCCCGCGAGCAGCGGGGCGCCGGAGACCGCCCACAGGTTCATGTGGGTGCGGTCCTGGGCGGCGGTGAGGCCCATGCCGATCATCAGCATGTCAGGGTCGTTGTAGTACCCGGTGTGCTGGGCGGTGGGGTGCACGTTCCGGTCGTAGTTGGTCAGCATGCCCGCGTACGTCAGGCCCTGGCCGTGGTAGAAGATGTCCGTGTTCGTCCGCCACATGGGGCCCATGCCCGGCGCCCAGTTCCAGGGGTTGGAGTAGCCCCAGTTGCACAGGGAGAGGGTGAGCGGGCGGCCGGTGGTGGCGGTCGCGGTGGCCACGGCGTCGCTGATCGCCTGGTAGGTCGTCCTCGGGTCGAGGCCCTCGGCGTCGCCGCCGCACCAGTCGACCTTCACGAAGTCGAAGCCCCACTTCGAGAACTGCGTCATGTCCTGGACGTAGTGGCCCTCGCTGCCGCTGCCGGGCGCGGCGGGGCGGCCGGTGGGGAAGTAGTAGCCGCAGCCGTCCTTGCCGGCATCGGTGTAGATGCCCGCCTTCAGGCCCTTGCTGTGGATGTAGTCGGCGATGGCCTTCATGCCGCCGGGCCACTCGGCCTCGTCGATGGTGATGTTGCCCGCGCCGTCGCGGGTGCCCTGCCACCATCCCTCGTCGATGTTGATGTACTCGTAGCCGGCCTCGGGCAGCCCGGCCGCGACGAACGCGTCGACCTGGCGCTTGATGACGTCGTAGTCGACCTTCGCGGCGAAGGCGTTCCAGGAGGCCCAGCCCATCGGGGCTTCCGGGACCGGTATTTGACGGTCCGTCACCGCCACGGGAGCGGCGTCGGTCAGCGTCTGGGGGCCGGGGGCCGCGGTCGGCGGCTGGGCGAAGAGCAGGGCGGCCGTGGCGGCGGTCGCCAGGGTGACGGCGCGGATCACCGTCGTCCTGCAAAGCCGGTGGAGACCACGGGAGTTGGCACGTGGAGGGGAGGTCATGCGGCTCCTTCGATGGATACCCGGAGATCGATATCTCGAACGGGGATCGGCGCGCCGAACATGCTGGCTGGCCGAAAGTAGAGCCGGGAGTGAAGGAAGTCAACGGCTGTGGCAGAGGTGTTTTTTGAACCGGTCACAAAGTAGCGACGCGGAGGCGGGAGCGCGGGTGCCGACGGGGCGGCAACGCGCGGACGCCGGGCCCGGGAAGGGCCCGGCGTCGCGCCACCGGCGGTCGCGTTCCGCGGCGGGGGCACTGGCGTGCCGAGTCCGGGGAGGGGTCTGCCGGCCCTGATGGGTTCGGCCTGGTCAGGCCGTGTGACCGGTCACTCTCGCCCCTCACCGGATGAAATCGGCCGCCTCCTCGTCCACCGGCCGCGTCCTCGTTCACCCCGTGACGCGGTGGACTCGTCACCGGAGACGGAGACGGAGACGGAGACGGGGACGGAGACGGAGACGGAGACGGGGACGGGGACGGAGACGGAGACGGGGACGGGGACGGAGGCGACGCCGACGCGAAGGTCCCGTCTCGCGGCGAGACGGGACCTTCGTGCCGGTAGTGCCGGTAGCGCCGGCCGTGCCGGTCACGTGTGGGAGGGCGTCACTTGGTCGCCGTGGGCCTCCTCGACGCCGCTGTCGCCTCGCCGACGTCCGTCAGCGGGCGCAGCCGGTACGTGTACGCGTAGTCGCGGTTGGCGAAGAGCTTGTACTCGTCGTGGGTGTGGGCGCCCCAGCTGTTGTCGCCGCCGACTCCCATCTGGCGGTGGTTGACGCGCAGGACGGGGGTGTCGCGGGGGGTGAGGTGGTAGTCGTGGCGCAGGCCCGTCGACAGGTCCTCCGGGGTGAAGTAGGAGGCGTTGATCTCGATCAGCCCGTCGCCCGAGACCAGCAGGCCCTCTCCGTCGCGGTCGGTGACGGCGGCCCAGCGGACGTCGGTCTTGTTGCCGTTCTCCTGGGGGCGGATGTAGCCGGACCACTGGTCGGCGATGTCGCCGGAGTAGAGACCCACGTCGGTGCCGTTGTTGCGGTCCCAGTGGTTCTCCTCGGGGCCGCGGCCGTAGTAGTGCAGGCGCTCCAGGCGGCGGTTGAGCAGGAACAGGGTGCCCACCTCCGGGATGTACGGGAGGGAGGCGGCACCCGGGTGCAGGGTGTTGTCCACCTTGATCTCGGCGTTGCCGAACACCGTGTAGGTGGTCGTGTAGGTGGACTCGGTGGTCGTCGGGAGCGTGCCGCTGACCTTGATCTCCACGGCCCGCTCACCGAGCGCGCGCACGGTCACGCCCGTGACCTTGCGGTTCGTGCCCGCGTCCCGCCAGGTCTGGTTGCGGGTGTGCTGTCCGTTGCCGTGGTCGTTGTCGGTGGGGGCCCGCCAGAAGTTGGGCACCGGGCCGGAGGAGATCAGCCGGGTGCCGCCCGCCTTGTACGAGGTGATCGTGCCGGTCGCCTTGTCGACGGTGACGGAGAAGCGGCCCGGGTAGCCCTTGCCGGTGACCGTGACGGCCTCGTCGCTCTCCTCGTACTTCAGCTCCGGGACGTCCGCCAGGGGGACGGGTGTCACCGCCGGGCTGCCCGCGTCCACGGACAGCTGCTCGCGGGCCACCTCGAAGCCGGCCTCGGCCCAGGGGGCGGAGTCTTTGGTGGTGAAGGAGAGTTCGAGGAAGTACTCGGTGCCGGGGGCCGGGTCGGCGGGGAGGTCGAAGGGGACCGTGATGTCCTTGGTGGACAGGGGGCCGACGTCCAGCTGGTCGCGGGTAAGGCGGCCCTCCTGGACCTTCTTGCCGTCGGCCACCAAGGTCCAACCGCCGTCCAGCTCACGGAGGTTGGTGAACAGGTACTCGTTGGTGAGCGTGACCCTCTTCGAGGTCAGGGTGGTGCCGGTGGCCGGCTTCGCGTGGACGGCCTGGTAGATGCGCTTGACCTCGGCCGCCTTGCCGGTGTGGCCCCGGTCGGCCTTGATGATGCCGTCCGCGACGAAGGCGCCGTCGTTGGGGTTGTCGCCCCAGTCACCGCCGTACGCGAGGAACGAACGGTCCTTCGCCCTGCTCTCCGCCACCTCGACCGTCGCCGCGTCGAACCAGAAACGCACCCCGTCGTCCTTGGCGCCGCGCCCCGTGGAGGCCAGCTCGGAGCCGCTCAGGGCGCGGGCGTACACGCGCGCCCGCCGGATCGTGCCGCTGAACTCGCGCGTCGGGTTGTCGGTGTCGGTGCCGAGGGCGAGCGGGGCGACGTTCACGCTGGGCCGCCGGGTCGTGGTGCGGGTCGCCTTCACCTCGCCGTCGACGTGGAGGGTGAGGGACCCGGACCCGGCGTCGAAGACACCGGCGACATGGTGTTCGCGGCCGGTCCAGCCCTCGGCCGGGAGCCCCCAGCTGACGCTGACCCACTGGCCGCCGCCGTAGATGAAGAACTCGATGTTCTTCTCGCTCTGCTTGAGGGCGTAGTGGGTGTCGCCCTTGGCGATGATCGGCTGGTGGCCGCCGGTGACGTGCGGGGTGAACCACGCCTCCAGCGTCAGGGAGCCGGTGAGGTCGAGGGCGGGGTCGCGGGTGAAGCCGGTGGCGCCGGAGAGACCCTTGTCGCGGCTGAACGTTCCTGCGGCGGTGAGGAGTTGCCCCTTCAGCGCGCTCGGGCCCTCGTCGGTGAAGACCTTCAGCCGGGGGATCGGCCAGGTCAGCGACTGGTCGACGAAGTCCCAGATCCAGCCGCCCTGGAGGACGGGGTAGCGCCGGACGAGGTCCCAGTACTTCTTGAAGTTGCCGGTCGAGTTCCCCATGGAGTGCGAGTACTCGATCATCACGTACGGCCGGGTGTCCGAGGTGTCCTTGGCCCGCTGCTCGACGCGCTGCGGGCTGTCGTACATCTCCGACCGTATCTGGCTGATGGTCGGCCGGTCGTCGCCCTCGTACTGGATGACACGGGTCTTGTCGTACGACTCGATCCAGTCGCGCATGGCGACGAAGGTGGAGCCGCCGCCCGCCTCGTTGCCTAGGGACCAGATGACGACGGAGGCGTGGTTCTTGTCGCGGTGGACCATGTTCCGGGCGCGGGCCACACACGCCTTGGTCCAGTCGGGGTCGTTGCCGGGGAAGCGGTCCCGGATGCCGTGCGTCTCCAGGTTCGTCTCGTCGACGAGGTAGAGGCCGTACTCGTCCGCCAGCTCGTACCAGAGCGGGTTGTTGGGGTAGTGCGAGGTGCGGACGGAGTTGATGTTGAGGCGCTTGATGATGCCCATGTCCTGGACCAGGTCGGCGCGGGTGAGCGCCATGCCCCGGTCGGGGTGGATCTCGTGGCGGTTGGTGCCCCGCAGGGAGACCGGCTTGCCGTTGATCCGCATCAGCCCGTCCTTGAGCGCGAACTCGCGCAGGCCGACGCGGTGGGAGAGGGTCTCGACGACCTTGCCGCCCGGGTCGCGCAGCTGGAGCACGGCCGTGTAGAGGGTCGGGTGCTCGGCGGACCACAGCTCGGGGGAGGGGACGGCCCTGGCGGCCTGGACGGTCACGTCCTCACCGACGGCGGAGGCACCGACGGTGACGGACTGGACGAGGGGGCGCGACCAGACGGCGTGTCCGCCGGCGTCGTAGAGCTGTGTCTCGACGGAGTACGCGCCCTCGTGCCCGGACTCGTAGGCGCGCACGCTCGCGGTGACGGACAGCTCGGCGGTGGTGTAGCCGTCGGCGAGCGGGGTGTCCAGTTTGAAGTCGCGCAGGTGCACGGCCGGGGTGGAGTAGAGGTAGACCGAGCGGAAGATCCCGCTCAGCCGGATCATGTCCTGGTCCTCCAGCCAGTCGCCGTCCGAGTACCGGTAGACCTCGACGGCGATCTGGTTCGACCCCGGCTTGAGGTGCTGGGTGATGTCGTACTCGGCCGGGTCGTAGGAGTCCTCGTGGTAGCCGACGAGTTCGCCGTTGATCCACACGTAGTGGGCCGACTTGACGCCCTCGAAGTGCAGGAAGGTACGGCGGTCGCCGGCCGTCCAGTCCTTGGGGAGCTGGAAGGAACGGCGGTACTGGCCGACGGGGTTGTACCGGGTCGGCGCGTTCGGCGGCTGCGCCTCCTCGCCGAGGCCGTTGGGGCCCCACCAGGGGTAGGTGATGTTGATGTAGATGGGGAAGTCGTAGCCGTGCAGCTGCCAGTTGGACGGTACCGGGATGGTGTCCCAGTCGCTGTCGTCGACGTCGGTCCGGTAGAAGTCCTCGTCCCGGTCGCCGGGCCGGTCGACGTACGCGAACCGCCACTTGCCGTCGAGGCTCAGCCGGTACGGGGAACGGGTGCGGTCGGCGGCGAGAGCCTGTCTGACGTCCGCGTACGGCATGAGGGTGGTGTGGGGCGGTTCGGCGCCGACCTGGAAGAGCGCCATGCTGCCGGACCACTCGGGGGTGCCGTCGGCCTTCGGCGCGAGGAGGGGGGCCGCGTGGGCGGCGCCACCGGAGAGGGCCACGGCACCGAGGAGGGCGGCGCCGCCCTCCAGCAGGCGGCGGCGGCTCATGACGGGCCGGGCGGTGGGGGTGCCTGTGTGCGGGTGCTGCTGTGGCATGTACCGGGGCCTTCCTCGACGACATTGGGGAGTGCGCGTGCTGAGGAGCGTCTGATGCGTCGGATGGTGTCCGAAGTTGTTGAAAAACCGGGCCCACCCTAGGACTTCGAACAGAACGGGAGCAATGAATCTGTCGCGCTTTGTGCGGTCGTGAGGGTGGGGTGGTGAGAGCGCGAGGGTGACGGCCACGTGGGTGCGTGCGCTGGTGTTGCCCGCCCCGGGCCCGTCCCGCCGCTTACGGTGCCCCCATGGTGGTGGGTGTGGTGTGGGCGTTGTGCGCGGCCGTGTGCATGGGGACGGCGACCGTGCTGCAGGCGCTGGGCGCGCGGCGGGCGGCGCTGAGGGACGACGGGCGCGGCCGGGGCCGGACCGTGGTGGAGGTGCTGCGCGGCTGGCCCTTCCTCGCCGGGGCGGGCCTCGACACGGCGGGCTTCGCGGCGCAGGTGGTGGCGTTGCGGCTGGTGCCGTTGTTCCTGGTGGAGGCGGCGGTGGCCGCGTCGCTGGCGGTCACGGCGGTGGGCGGCACGGCCGTGCTGGGGCTGCGGCTGCGGCGGGCCGAGTGGGGTGCCGTGGCCATGGTGTGCCTGGGTCTCGCGACGCTCGCGGTGTCCGCCGGGCGCACGGGCGAGGGACACGGAGACACCGGGCTGCGGGTCGCGGTGCTGGTGGCGGCGGTGCTGGTGGTGGCGGGCGGGTGGGCCCTGGGCGGCCGGCTGCGGCAGGGCCGGGCGGTCGTGCTGGGCGCGGCGGCGGGCCTGAGCTTCGGCCTCACCGCGATCGCCGTACGTCTGCTGCCGGACGCGACCGTCCCCGCGGTGCTGGCCCAGCCGGCCGCGTACGCCGTCGTCGTCTCCGGTCTCGGCGGCTACCTCCTCCTCGTCCAGGCCCTCCAGTCGGGTTCGGTGACGGCGGCCACGGCGGCGATGGTCATCTGCGAGACCGTCTGGCCGGGCGTCTTCGGGGTGGTCTGCCTCGGCGACTCGACCCGGCAGGGGTACGGGTGGCTGGCCGTCATCGGGTTCGTGGGGTGCGTGGGCGGCGGGGTGGCGCTGGCCCGGTTCGGGGAGGCGGGGGAGCCGGAGGGCCGGGGGTGACCCGTGCCCGGCGGGCGGCAGCCTTCCACCAACATGCTGGACGGCGCCGGAGCCCCGCAGTGCGCTCCCGACTGCGGCCGCTTCTTCCACCAGGACGGCGACTACTCGCGCTGTCCCGGCGGCGCCGCCCGCCACTACGACCAGTCCCTCTGGCTCACCGAGGGCTTCGGCGGCGGTGCCGGCGGTGACCGGGGGCAGCGCATGGGCCGCTCCTACTTCACCGGCGCCCTCGGCCGGGAGAACATCCACATCTATCTCCACGAGGTCGGCCACACCTTCGGCCTCGACGACTTCTACGACTGGTCCCCGACCGGCCGGTGCTGCTTCCTGATGAAGGCCGGCAGTGCCACCCGGATCACCGAGTTCGACACGTGGATGTTCCGCGGCATCTGGCGTCACATGAAGTCCCGTTACGGCCTCTGACCCCCTCCCGTCACCGACGTGCGCGGGGCCGTGACAGATGTCATGGCCCCGCTGTGAAGGCGCTCGTCCACGGGAACGATGCAGTGCGCACCGGCCGTTCGTGACAATCGCCGTACAGGGCACGGGAGTTGACCGACCGGGCCGCACAGAAGCGCTGACGTGGCAGGGATGTCAGGCACGTCGGCGACGTCACGAACGCCGGAAACGAGGGACACGCCGTGCGCATCACCCATCTCGCCGGGACGGCTCTGGGCACCACACTCCTGCTTCTCACGGCGGTACCGGCCGCCTCGGCCGTACCCGCGGCGGGGAGAACGGCAGACAGCACCGCCGGGAGCACCGCTCGCGGGCCGGGCGGACTGGACCGGGCCGAACTGCGCGGCACGCTCGCCGCGATCCCCGAGGCCGGGATGTACGGCACGTACTCCTCGGTGCGGGACGGCCGTGAGCGCTGGACCGGCGCGGCGGGGCTGGCCGACGTCGACACCGGGCGCAAGGTCACCCCGAACATGCGGCACCGCGTCGGCAGCATCAGCAAGACGTTCACGGCCGTGGCGGTCATGCAGCAGGTGGAGCGGGGCCGGATCAGCCTCGACGCCCCCCTCACGCGCTACGTCCCCGAGCTGTTCAGGGGGACCGGCACCGACGCGAACGCCCGGGAGCGCGGCGACGCCATCACCGTACGCATGCTGCTCAACCACACCAGCCACATCGGCGACTACGTCCGCGGCGCCTTCCCCTCCCTCGACCAGAACTCCACCGCCAGCCTCGACGAGGGCCGCTTCCGCTCGATCAGCCCCCGGGAACTGGTCCGGCTGGGCCTCGCCGCCGACGCCACCGGCAGCCCCGGCGCGCAGCCCGGCTCGTACTCCAACACCAACTACGTCATCGCCGGCCTGATCCTGGAGAAGGTCACCGGCCAGAAGGCGTCGTCGTACATCACCCGGCATGTCATCGACCGGGCCGGGCTGCACCACACCTCGTTCCCGCGCACCCCGTACATCAAGGGTCCGCACGCCCGGATGTACGAGTCGTTCTACGGGCTGATCGACCCGCCCCGCGACTACAGCGTCTACGACATGTCCTGGGCCTCCACCGCGGGCGCGATCGTCTCCACGACGGACGACCTCAACCGGTTCTACCGCGAGCTGCTGACCGGCGGCCTCGTCGGCCGGGCGTCCCTCGCGCAGATGCAGCGCACGGTCCCGGTGCTGGTCGGCCCGGACGCCGCCATCGACTACGGCCTCGGCATCTACGCGCTCGACCTCCCGGGCTGCGGGCGTTTCTGGGGCCACGACGGCGGTGTCTTCGGCGCCGGCACCATCAGCTTCACCGGCGCGCACGGCAAGCGGCAGCTCTCCATGGGCTACAACCTGATGAAGTACCAGCGTCTCAACGAGGAGGGTACGGAGCTGGAGCCGAGCCCGATCGACGATGCGATCATCATCCACCTGGTGAAGGGGCTGTGCCCGTCCCTGGACACGGGTGAGGAGCCGGGCGCGGCGTCCGGGGCGGCGCTGAAGTCCGGGATCGCGGCGGCGGACGCCCGGCGGCTCCTGCGGAACGGCCTGCCGGACGTGGGTCTGTCCACCGGGAACAGCCCGATGGCCCCGAGCCCCTTCGTGCCACCGAACCGGAACCGGTGACCCCGCCCCCGGGGTGCCGGGGTGCCGGGGTGCCGGGGTGCCGGGGTGCCGAAGTCTGGGAATCCCGAGGTCCCGAAGTCCCGGGATTCCGGGCATCGGTGGGTAGAACGCTTCCGTAACCGTCCTCGCACACCAGGGAGAGTAGCGTTTTGCCCACCTTCGTCATCTTCGACCTGGAGTTCACGACCTGGCCGGGGGCCATGGAACAGCACTGGTCGGCCCCCGGCCAGCTGCGGGAGATCGTGCAGATCGGCGCGCTGCGGCTGAACGAGGAGTACGCGGTCGTCGACACGTACGACACGCTGGTCCGGCCGGTGGTCAACCCGGTCCTCTCCCCGCACTTCACCGCCCTCACCGGTATCGAGCAGGGGGCGGTCGACCGGGACGGCTTCGCACCGGCCCGGGCCCTGAGCGACTTCCTCGCCTTCTGCCAGGGACAGTCCGTCCTCTCCTACGGCAACGACATGGTCGTCGTCGGCGAGAACATCGGCTGGGCGCGGGCCCGCGGCGAGGAGATCGGGCACAGCGCCCTCACCCCCGGCTTCGTCAACCTCCGGCCCTGGCTCAACGCCGTCGCCCCGGCGACGGCGGGCGTCAACTCCGGCCGCCTGTGGAAGGCCCTGGGCCTCCCCCGGCCCGCTGTCCCGGGCGACGAACACTCGGCCCTCTTCGACTGCCACTCCATCGCGACGGCGCTACGGCACCTGGCGGGGACGGGGACCGCCTTGGCGGACGGTCTCCTCCAAGGGCCCTAGCCAGGCGGTGCCCTCGATCCCGGCCCGCGGCCGGGCGGGCGAGGGCCAGGTCAGGTCTGGTCCGCGGCGCGCAGGGCCCGCGCCAGCCATTCCAGCTCCTCGGTCGCGTCGGGCGACGAATTCTGCCCGCGCACACGGGCGACGAGCCTGCGGTAGTGCTCCGCTCCTGCCTCGATCCCGGCCTCCAGGCTGCGCAGCACGGCGGCCCGATCGGCGTCACCGAACAGCTCGGACAGCACCTCGGCCGCTGCCGGTTCCTCGGGAGCGACCCCGCCTTTTCTGACCTCCGCGACGGTCTGCACGATCTGCCTGGCCCACCAGATGGACGCCCCGGGGGGACGGCCCTGCCCGGGGACGGGCGTGTTGAGCTCCATCCATGTGCGCAACCGGGCGCGGAACTCGGGGTCCCGAACCAATTCGGCCAAGTCGATCCAGGCGTCGACCTGATCAGGTGTGGGATCGTCGGGCAATTCGATGCTGAAGGCGCGCATGCGGTCGCGCAGGCGCGGGTCGTCGAGGCCGCCGAACACCTCCTCCTTGAACTCGTCGATGATCTGCTTGCGCTCGGCGGCGGAAAGCCGCGCCAACCGGTTCATCAGTGCTGTCTCCTCAACGGTCGAACTCCGTTTCGCCACGGTGGACAGGACGGCCCGGCTCACCTTGAGGGAGCGGATCTGCGCGTCGATCGCGGCCACATGCGCGTCGGCGACCCCGGCGACCGTGGTGCGGCCACTCAGGACCCGGCACACGTCGTCGAGCCCGAGGCCCAGCTCCCGCAGGGTGCGGACCAACTCGACGCGGGCCACGGACTCGGCGTCGTACAACCGGTAGCCGCCCGCGGAACGGCCCACAGGCGGCACCGCCCCCTCGTCCGACCAGAAACGCAGGGTGCGCACCGGAAGTCCGGTGCGGTGCGCGAGCCGGCCGATGGTGAGCACTTCGGGGCGTTCGTGGTCCATGAGCACGATCCTGAACCCTCCAGCGGCTGGAGACTCAAGAGCCTCAGCGCGACATCCCGTGAGTTCTCCAGAACAGGGCGGTGTGCGGCAGCCTCTCGGAGAAGAACGATTTTGAGATGGACACCATGGTCAAGTCGTCCTCGGGCAACTCGTCGGTCACTGTGCACGCGGTGCGAAGCGGCAACGGCGGGCTGAACGTCATGCTGACCAACAAGAGCCCGCAGAACGCGGCGCAGGTGTCGCTCTCGTACGCCGGATTCACCCCGGCCGCAGGGGCGGTCACGACAGTTTCGTACGGCAAGGGAGACACCGCCCTGACGACGGCGAAGCGGGGCACGGCGGCCGCACAGACGCTGCCGCCGTACTCGATCACGACTCTTCAGCTGAAGCCCAGGTCGGGGACCAGCGCTGACAAGCCGACGCCCGCCGCCACGCCGCCCGCCGCCGCGCCGCTCGTCTCCGCCGCCGGCAAGACCGGCAGCCGTGCGCAGGTGGAGAACGGCGCACCCGTCGGCCAGCCGTCTCCGAGCAACAGCAGCAGCAACACGTTCGGCCCCCTGGCTTCCACCGGGGCGAGCACCGCTGTCACGTACAGCGCCATCGGTGGCCTGCTGGTCATCGTCGCCGGCGGTGTGCTGGTACTTCGCGGACGTCGTCGCAAGGCTTCGCACGGGAAGTGAGACCGCGTGAGTGACTGACGGCCCGGCAGCGACGCCACCCACCCGTGGCGTGCGCGCCGGGCCGTCGGCCTGACCGCCGGCGTCGGCGCCGGCGCCGGCGGTCAGGAGACGAACAAGGCCCAGGTCGGGCGTACGGGGCCGTCCCCCCGACCCCCGTGGCGGGAGGACGGCCCCGGCCCTCGCCGGCGGCCGCCGGGTCAGTACAGCTTGTTGACGGCCGTGGTCGTGGTCTTCTTGAAGGCGGTCACGGGCGCGTTCACGAAGTCGCCCATCTGGCCCCACTGGACGACGGTGACGGTCCTGCCGTCGCGTCCGACCGACAGCAGGGCGACGTCGGTGGCGCCCCAGGACGTCTCGGTGTTCAGGCCGCGGACGTGGGCGCCCTCCTCGACCGGCAGCGTGCCGTAGTCCCGGCCTTCGGCGTCGATGTCGGGCGAGGACTCCTCGAGGCGGTCGGCGCAGGTGCGGATCAGGTCGTCGTAGTGCTTCGCCAGGGCCTTGGCCTGGGCGGCTGTGCCCGCCACGACGGTCAACTGCACGGCGTGGGTGTCCAGGTCGGTCCGGAACTCCCGGTGCCGGTACTCGTAGTCGAGCACGCCCTCCGTGCTCACGCAGAGGCCGAGTGCCTCCGGGAAGCCCTCGGTGACCGGCCCCGCCGTCCAGGACGACGTCGGGTGCGGCGGCAGCTGGGACGCCGACAGGAACGTGGGCGCGGCGGTCTTCGGCGCGGCGCCCGCGGCCGGTGCCGTGAAGAGGGTGCCCGCCGCGAGGGCGGCGACGGTGAGTGCGGTGAGAGCGCTCGTTCGGATGCGCATGGGCATGGGTGTTCCCCCTGGATGAGTGCGTGGACGTGGATGCCGCGGCGAGGCCGGCTGGTCGGTCCGGGCCTGTCCGGTGCGGCACCACGAGCATCGGCGGTCACGGCGGCCGGGCGCAACAGCCGACTGCCGATCCACCACGGTGGAACCATCCCAGCCCCTCTGACGTGCGGGTATTCGGGGTGCCTGGGACGGGGTCCAAGGGCGGGTCGGGCTGTACAAGGACGGGGGAACCCGTGTCGGCACCGGACGACGCATCCACAAGATGGCGGAGGTCGCGGCGCTGCCGCAGGCGCCGAGGGAGCCCGCGAACCGGGGCCATGGCTCGCTGACCGCCGTCCGGGCATGAACATCCCGAGGAGTCCGCATGCCCGAGCGTGAACGACTGTCCGAGCGTGAACGACCCGGCGTCCGTGCGGCAGCGACGGCAGCGACGGCAGCGACGGCAGCGACGGCAGCGACGGCGGCAGCGACGGCGGCGGTGGCGACGGCTATGGCGACGGCGTCGATGGGAGCTGAATCACCAGAACCGACTTTGCATGATCATGCATGAGGGTGCATAATCTTCCTATGTCCAAGGTCCTCACCTCTCTTCCGGCCGGCGAGCGCGTCGGCATCGCCTTCTCGGGCGGGCTCGACACCTCGGTCGCCGTCGCGTGGATGCGCGACAAGGGTGCTGTCCCCTGCACCTACACGGCTGACATCGGCCAGTACGACGAGCCCGACATCGCCTCGGTGCCCGGCCGCGCGAAGACCTACGGTGCCGAGATCGCGCGCCTGGTCGACTGCCGCGCCGCGCTGGTCGAGGAGGGCCTGGCCGCGCTGACCTGCGGCGCGTTCCACATCCGTTCCGGCGGCCGGGTGTACTTCAACACGACCCCCATCGGCCGTGCCGTCACCGGCACGCTGCTGGTCAGGGCGATGCTGGAGGACGACGTCCAGATCTGGGGCGACGGCTCGACCTTCAAGGGCAACGACATCGAGCGGTTCTACCGCTACGGCCTGCTGGCCAACCCGCACCTCAGGATCTACAAGCCCTGGCTGGACGCCGACTTCGTCACCGAGCTGGGCGGCCGCAAGGAGATGTCCGAGTGGCTGGTCGCGCACCAGCTGCCGTACCGGGACTCCACGGAGAAGGCGTACTCCACCGACGCCAACATCTGGGGCGCCACCCACGAGGCCAAGACCCTGGAGCACCTGGACACCGGCGTCGAGACCGTCGAGCCGATCATGGGCGTCCGGTTCTGGGACCCGTCGGTCGAGATCGCCACCGAGGACGTGACGATCGGCTTCGACCAGGGCCGCCCGGTCACGATCAACGGCAAGGAGTTCGCCTCCGCCGTCGACCTGGTGATGGAGGCCAACGCCATCGGCGGCCGCCACGGCCTCGGCATGTCCGACCAGATCGAGAACCGCATCATCGAGGCCAAGAGCCGCGGCATCTACGAGGCCCCCGGCATGGCCCTCCTGCACGTCGCGTACGAGCGTCTCGTCAACGCCATCCACAACGAGGACACCCTCGCGCAGTACCACGCCGAGGGCCGCCGCCTCGGCCGGCTGATGTACGAGGGCCGCTGGCTGGACCCGCAGGCCCTGATGATCCGGGAGTCCCTGCAGCGCTGGGTCGGCGCGGCCGTCACCGGTGAGGTCACCCTGCGGCTGCGGCGCGGCGAGGACTACTCGATCCTCGACACCACGGGCCCGGCGTTCAGCTACCACCCGGACAAGCTGTCCATGGAGCGCACCGAGGACTCGGCCTTCGGCCCGGTGGACCGGATCGGCCAGCTCACCATGCGCAACCTCGACATCGCCGACTCGCGCGCCAAGCTGGAGCAGTACGCCGGTCTCGGCCTGATCGGCACCGGCAGCCCCACCGTCGGCGCCTCCCAGGCCGCCGCCACCGGCCTGATCGGCACCATGCCGGAGCTGCCGCAGGGCGGCGCGGAGGCCATCGCCTCCCGCGGCGAGGTCTCCGAGGAGGACGCGCTGCTGGACCGCGCGGCGATGGAGTCCGGCACGGACTGATCGGTCCGGCACGGACCGACCGCCGGGACGACGGCACCGCGAGGGGCCTGTGCGACACGTCTGTGTCGCACAGGCCCCTCGCGCATGCGCCGACGGCCACCCGGCCGGGGGCTACCCGTGCTTCTCCAGCGCGTCGAGGAGCTGTTCCGCCGCGTAGCGGACGCCGCGGGAGGCGGGTGGCCGGGAGAGCGCGGTGAGGGTGGCGAGCAGGTCGGCGCCGGGGGGTGCGGCGGGCAGTTCCCCGTACCCGTCGACGTACCGGCCGATCCCGTACAGGGCCTGGCTGCGGACGGATTCGGACGGGTCGTCGAGGTGGGACAGGAAGAGGGCGACGTCTGCGTCGTCGTCCTCGTCCAGGAGGGTCAGGACGGTCGCCCTGACCTCCTCGGACGGGTGGCCGATCAGGCGCCGTACGGCGGGCCGGGTCTCGGGGTACTCGGTGAGCGCGTTGCCGGTGTGCCGGAGGTTCGGTTCGTCGGTCGTCAGGTGGCCGAGCAGGGCCTCGGCGGCGGCCTGCCGCTGAGGGGGCGGCAGTTCGTGCCGGCCCAGCCGCTCCAGACCGTCGAGCGCCCCGGCCCGCACCCGCCGGTCCGGGTCGCGCAGGAGCGCCAGCAGTGTCTCGGTGGCCCCGGGTTCCGCGAGTTCGCCCAGGGCGGTGGCGGCGGTCGCCCGGACGCAGGGGTGGCCGAGACCGGGGCCCGGGTCGGGCCCGGGAGCGGAGACGGCCACCGCTCCGATCCACCGGACCGCCGTCGGCGTCCCGATGGAGGCCAGCGCCCGTACGGCGCCGGGGCCCGTTTCCGGGTGGTCGAGCCAGCGCACGGCGGCGGGCACGGCACGGACGTCGCCCCAGGCGCCGAGCGCGCTCAGGAGCCGGGCGGCGACCTCGGCGTCGGTCTCGGCCTCCAGCGCCGACAGCAACGCGTCGGCCGTGCCCGAGGGGCGCAGGACCGGCAGGAGCGACTCGGCCGTGCCGGTGCGCCGCAGGGCGTAGAAGAGGGCGTCGACCGTTCCGGACAGCCGCAGGGCCGACAGCAGCGCGTCGGCGGGGCCGGGCCGGTCGTCGGCGAGCATGCCCGCGACCACCCGCCGTACCTCGGGGCACTCGTCGCGCAGGCCGTCGAGGAGCGTGTCACGCAGACCGCGCCGGTGCCGCGCGGGCAGCATCTCCAGCGCTCGTGCGCGCGAGAGTCCGTGGCCGTGCCGGGCGGCGCGCAGAAGCTGTTCCACTACGGGGCCTTCGTTCAGCGAGGCATAGAGGTCACGCTGCGCATGGCCCCACACGAGGGGCTCGGTGTCGCCCAACAGCCGTACGAGCACCGCCGGTTCGGCGGTCTCGCCCCGGCTGCGCAGGCCCAGCAGCGCGTTGACCCGCAGATGCCGGTCGGTGTCGTCCGACAGCCGCCGCAGCGCCGCCACGACCTCAGGCCCGGTCAGCTGCAGCCGCTCGGCGGCGAGCGAGGCCGGGCGCCGTACGGCTGGATCCGCGTCCCCCATCAGCGCGACGACCACCGCGCCCGCCCCGTCGCCGCCGACCGGTCCCAGCCACCCGAGGGCATGCGCCGCCGCGGCCCGCACCACGGCCGCAGGGTCCTCAGCGGCCCGTCCGACGGCATCCCCCACCCCGGTGACCACCTCCCCGTACGCGGCGGCCCACCGCCCCACCCGCCCGAGCCCTTTGACGGCGGCGGTCCTCCGCCCGGGTTGCTCGGCCGCCGACTCCCGCAGGAAGAACCGGATCTGATGGGCCGCACCGTCGGCCCCGCCACCCCTGACAACCCCCACGCGTCCCCTCCGAGTCGCCCGCGCCGACCCGCTGCGGGGGAGGCGTCGACGATGACGACTGTCCACGGGGTGCGGGAGTTGTACGCACGGTCGGGTATCAAACGCCAGAGTGGAATCGGCCGAGGGGTGAAAACGGCCTAGCGATCGAGGTCGGCAGAATCGCCGGGTGCGACGAGTCCCGTCTCGTAGGCGAGGACGACGGCCTGGGCCCGGTCTCGCAGGGTCAGCTTTGCGAAAATCCGGGCCACGTGGGTTTTCACCGTCGCTTCGCTCAGTGTCAGTTCCTGGGCGAGTTCGGCGTTGGACAGGCCCTTGCCCATGAGTGTCAGTACCTCGCGTTCGCGTGGTGTCAGTACAGCGAGGTCGCGGTGGACGGCAGGGGGTGCCGAGGTTGGAGCGGTCCGTGCGGCACCGGAGGCGTACCGCTCTACCAGGCGGCGGGTGATCGAGGGTGCGAGCAGTGCGTCACCGGTGTCGACCAGGCGTACGGCGGCTGCGAGGTGTGCGGGTGTGACGTCCTTGAGGAGGAAGCCGCTGGCGCCGGCGGCGAGGGCTGCGTAGACGTAGGAGTCGAGGTCGAAGGTGGTCAACATGATCACTCGACAGTTCGGGACTTGGGCGAGGATCTGGCGGGCGGCTTCCAGGCCGTCCATGTTCGGCATGCGGATGTCCATGACGACGACGTCGGGTCGTAGGCGGCGGACGGCTTTGACGGCTTCGGCTCCGTCTGCGGCTTCGCCGACCACGTCGATGCCGCGTGCGGTCAGGATCAGGCGGAAGCCGGTGCGGACCAGCTCTTGGTCGTCGGCGATCACGACGCGGGGGGCCGGGTCGGTGAGTGCGGTCATGGCCGGTCCAGCGGGATCCGGGCGCGGACGCGGTAGCCGCCACCCAGGCGGCGCCGGGCGTCCAGGTCGCCGCCGTAGACGGCGACCCGCTCTCGCAGGCCGAGCAGTCCGCGTCCCGCTCCGTGGGCCTGGCCTGCGGCCGGATGGCTGCGAGGCCCGGCAGCGTCGTCGGTGAGGACGCTGGGTCCGCTGTTCAGGACTTCGACGCGCAGGTAGTGCTCCGCGTACCGCACTGTCACCTCGGCTTTGGCTCCGTCGCTGTGTTTGAGGGCGTTGGTCAGCGCCTCCTGGATGATCCGGTAGGCGGTGACGTCGATCCCGGTCGGCAGTGGGCGGGGTTCTCCGGAGATGCGCACCTCCACGGGCAGGCCGGCGAAGGCGATCCGGTCGATCAGCGGGCTGAGCCGGCTCAGGCTTGGCTGTGGTGCCAGGTCCTGACCGTAGGGTTCGTCGTCGCCGCTCTGCGCAGGGGCGAGCAGGCCGAGCAGGTGCCGTAGCTCGGTCATCGCGGTCCGCCCTGCGTTCTCCACGGCGCGCAGTGCGGCCTCTGCCTCGTCGGGCATGGTGGCCAGCACCTCGCGAGCCGCCCCGGCCTGGACCACCATGAGGCTCACGTTGTGGCTGACGATGTCGTGGAGTTCGGCTGCGATCCTGGCCCGCTCGGCGTCAACCGCGGTCCGTGCCGCACTCTCCCGCTCCCGCTCCAGCAGCCAGCCGCGTTCTTCGATGGATGCTCGGTGGCGCCGACGTGCCCGGATGAGCGCTGCACCCAGGGCGACGGCCGCAGTGCACGCTGCTGCCGAAGCTGTGACCAGCCATATCAACCCTGAACTCCCCACCGGACGAGCATTGCAGCCCGCCATGCCCATCCGCGTCATGCTCCGGATCCAGTTCCCTACATCCCCAGGATGACCTTCCGGGCCGGTTACATCCGGTGGGGGACGTCGTACCGGTCGTGCCGCTTCTAGGTTCATGCCATGACAACTGATCTGGACAGCTCCCCACAGGTCGTCGTTCGGCTGGAGGACGTCCACAAGGAGTACGGCGACGCGAAGGCCCTGGACGGCGTCAGCCTGGAGATCCGTGCCGGGGAAGCGGTCGCGGTGATGGGGCCCTCCGGGTGCGGCAAGTCCACACTGCTCAACATGGTTGCCGGCCTGGACCGCCCGACGTCGGGAACGGTGCAGGTCCACGGCCAGGACCTGAAAAAGTTGAACGAGACGGGGCTGGCGCTGTTCCGGCGACGGCACATCGGCATGATCTTCCAGTTCTTCAACCTGATCGACGACCTGCCCGCACTGGACAACGTCGCGCTGGCCGCCCAGCTGACCGGCATGTCCGCCCGGCAGGCCCGCCGCCGGGCGCTGGAACTCCTCGACGAACTGGGCATCGCCGACCGCAAGAACACCTACCCGGCCGCGTTGAGCGGAGGCGAGCGTCAACGAGTGGCCGTGGCCCGGGCGCTGATGAACCGCCCGGCCCTGCTCCTGGCCGACGAGCCGACCGGCGCGCTGGACAGCCGCTCGGGAGAGCAGGTCATGGACCTGCTGATCGACCTCAACCAGATCGGGCAGACCCTGCTGATCGTCACGCACGACCCGCACCTGGCCACCCGCTGCGCCAGCCGCCTGATCGAGATCGCCGATGGCCGAGTTGCCCGCGAGCGCACGCTGGAGCCCACCGCATGAGCGCCGTGTGGAGGGCATCGCGGGCGGCCGTAAGACGCCGCAGGCTCCAGACGTTCGTCATCGGGCTCGTGGTCCTGTGCTCCACCACGACCATCCTGCTCGGGCTGGCGCTGCTCACCGCAGCCTCAGCCCCCTTCGACAAAGCCTTCGACCAGCAGCGCGGGGCCCACACGGTGGCGGCGTTCGACCCGGCGAAGGCGTCGCGTGCGCAGCTGGCGCAGACGGCCCGCCGCTCCGGCGTCGAGGCCGCCGCCGGGCCCTTCGGGCAAGCCGTCCTGGAGATGCCCAAAGACTGGCTGTGGATGTCGGCCGGTTCTCTCTCCGTCGTGGGCCGGGCCGATCCGGACGGCCCGGTGGACCGCATCCGTCTGCTCGAAGGCCGCTGGGCCACCGCTCCCGGTGAAATCGTCGTCAACTGGCCCGTCGACGGCACGCCCGGCCCCGGCCGGCTCGGCACCAAGCTCAAGGCCCGCGGAGCCCCGGCCCTCACCGTCGTCGGCTTCGCCACCAGCATGAGCAAGTCCGCCGGGGCGTGGGTCTCACCCGAGCAGATGACCCAACTGCACCCGGCCACCGCCCAGATGCTGTACCGCTTCACGAACGCCGCGACTGAGCGGGAGCTGCGTACCGGCCTCACCACAGCCACCGCCGAGTTGCCCGCCGGATCGCTGACCACCGCGCAGTCCTACCTCACCCTCAAGCGTGCCTTCTCCGCACAGGCCGATGCGTATCTGCCGTTCATGACTCTCTTCGGAGTCCTCGGCCTTCTGGTCTCCGTACTGATCGTCGGGAATGTCGTCAGCGGGGCGGTCATCTCCGGGCACCGGCACATCGGCGTGCTCAAGTCGCTGGGCTTCACCCCGAACCAAGTGGTCGCGGTCTATCTGACGATGGTCTCCGTCCCCGCGTTCATCGGCTGCGCCATCGGCATCCTGATCGGCAACGCGGTGGCCGGCCCCATCCTGCAGGTGGCCTTCTCCGGCATCGAAACGGGCAGCGCCTCGATCGGTATCAGCTGGTGGCCGTCCGCAATCTGCCTGATGGGCATGCCTGCCCTCGTGGTTGTTGCCGCCCTGATCCCCGCCGTACGCGCGCACAGACTGTCCGCGGCCCAGGCGATCACGGCAGGCAGCGCACCGCGGACCGGACGCGGACTCCGCACCCAGCGCCGACTCGGTGGGACCCGGCTGCCGCGTTCCGTGAGCCTGGGTCTTGGCCAGCCGTTCGCCCGACCGGGCCGGTCCCTGTTGACGATGGCGGCCATCGTCCTCGGGGTCACCACCGTGACCCTGACGACCGGTCTGACCAGCACCATGGTCGCCTACGGGAATGCCGGCAAGAGCGACGGGGCCGCCCGGGTCGGCGTACAGGCCGGCTCGCCCGCGCGCGGCCAGACCGCTCCGGAACTGAGCGACCGGCAGACCGAACGACGACTGCGCTCTCTGCCTGGGGCGGATCAGGTGACCGTCCGCGCGCTCACCAAAGTGAGCCTCGCCGGGTATACGCAGACCGTATTCGCCAACTTCTACCGCGGGGACACCCAGGACCTCGCCTCCGGGATCGTCAAGGGACACTGGCCGGCCGGTGCCGGGGAGGCCGCAGCCGGTCCGGCATTCCTCAATCAGCACGGCTTGTCGGTAGGCGACCGGGTCACCATCCAGCTGAACGGCAGGCAGGCGCCCGTCACCATCGTGGGTGAGCTGATGGAAGGCAACGCCCAGGCACTGGACTCCAGTTGGCGGACGCTGACGCAACTCGACCCGACAAGACAGGCTGCCGAGTACACGATCCGGCTCGCTCACGGAGCCGACGCCCAGAGCTACATCGAAGCGGTCAAGGCGGCCGACCCGTCCCTGCGCCCGGCACTGTTGCACTCGGACAACACCGCCACCACGACCGTTGTCGGCTTCGCGTCGGTGTTCACCGTGCTGCTGACCGTCGTCGCTGCGCTCGGGGTATTCAACACCGTCCTGCTCAACATCCGGGAACGGCGCCGCGACCTGGGCATGCTCAAGTCGATCGGGATGACGCCGCGCCAGGTCATGGTGATGACCGTGTCGTCGGTTGCGGCTCTGGGCGTGGTCGGCGGCCTGCTGGGGATCCCTCTGGGGATCGTCGCGCACCGGCTGGTTGTGGACCGGGTCGGAGTGGTCTCGTTCCCGGAATCCATGAAGCAGGTCTGGCACATGCCGCAGCTGGCCGCTCTGCTCCTGGCGGGCGTGACGATCGCCGTCCTCGGTGCGCTGATCCCGGCGAGGTCGGCAGCGCGGCTCACTGTCGCCAAGGTGCTGCACAACGAGTAGCCCCCTCCCTTCAGCGAGTACCTCGGCCGGACCGCCACGTCCTCATGATGCGGATGGGGGCGTACGGTCCGACGCCATCTTCTCGGCCTTCGCACCTGGCACGGTGCGCAGGCCGGCCGAGCCGGCCCGGCGGCGCTACCGGTCGAGGGCGGCGAGCCGCGCGGGGCCCGCCCGAAGTACGCGTCGGCGGGCTCCATGTCCCACGGCGGTCGGCCGAACCACGTGCGGATCTGCTCCAGGTTGCCGACGTCCCCGCGGATGGTGCCGTCTGCCAGCCCTGCCGAGGCCCGCGCCGGCACGAAGCCTGAGAGCACGTCCGTCTCGAATGCCTCCAGTTGCTCGGTCGAAGCTAGTCGTCGCCGTTGCTCCGGTCCGAGGAGCTCTTGTTCGCCTTGAGCACCATCTCGCTCATCACCTCGGTCGCCACCGCCACACCGCGGGCCCAGCGGGGAGCGTCGCCCCGCGCCGTCCAGTAGATGCAGATGCCGCCGCCGATGGCGAGCAGGAGCAGGACGGACAGGAAGAGTACGAGCACGGTGGTCATCGCTCTCTGTGGTGGGGGTGGGGGTGGGGGTCGTGGCGTCGGCGATCCCGCATGTCTCGGTCAGTTGTACGACAGGGGAGACGTGTGCGGGCGGGGGACGGGTTCCGCCCGGGCCGTCCCTTCCCGGCCGCGCCCCCGGAGTGTCGGTGGGGGGCGGTACGTTCCGGGCATGGGCATGTACCTGGTGAGTGTCGGCAGGCAGGGGTGGTTCGAGGAGGGGGAGGAGCCCGAGGACGGCTGGGGGCGGGTCGCTCGCGCGCTGAACGACGAGCTGCGGCGGCGGGGGCTGCCGGCCTTCGAGTCGATGCCAGAGGAGGCCGGCTTCCTCAGGGGCTCGGGGCCGGCCTTCGAGGAGAAGCTCGTTCCGCCGATGGACGGGTTCCTCAGGCTGGGCGAGGCGCATCTCACGCGCGAGGAGGCGGAGACCTTCTTCGGGTGGACGGTGCTGGTGCCGATGTCGCTGGAGGAGGGCATCCGGCTGGAGGACGTCGGGTCCGGCTACACCGACGCGACCGTGGTCGCCGGCGCTCCCCAGGTGCTGACCCTCGCCGAGCGCCTGGCCGGGGTCGTCCGACTGCCGCCCGAGACACCGGAGATGGGCGGCAACCTCGACCTGACCACGTGGTTCCTCGACGGATCGGCCGAGCGCCTGGCCGCGCGCCGGCCGGGCCCGTGGGCCGACGACCTCGACACGTCCTTCTACGTGGCCCTGTACCTGCGCGCCGCCCAGCACGCGCTACGACGCGGCTGCCCGATGGTTTTCTCCTGACGCCGCTGCCACCGCTGCCGCTGCCACCGCTGCCGCCGCCGCTGCCATCGCAGACGCCGCCGCCGACGCCGGGCGGGTGACGGGGTACGGAACGGGGCCGTGCACGCCGGCGGCATGCGTCGCGCGCGGCCCCGCGGCCGGTCCCCGGGCGGCTGTCACCGTCCGCCCGTCACCGTCCGCCGTCACCGTCCGCCCGTCACCGTCCGCCCGTCACCGTCCGCCCGTCACCGTCCGCCCGTCACCGTCCGCCCGTCACCGTCCGCCCGTCACCGTCCGCCCGTCACCCTCCCCAGGAAAGCCGCCAGCGTGTGCGTGGCCGTGTTGTGGGCCGTGGCCGCGAAGAGCGGGTCGAGGTGGTTCATGCCCTCGTCGGACTCGTGGACGGCGTACGGGATGCGGGACTCGGCGACGACGCGGCGGGCGCTCTCCACGGCGGTGCCCCGGTAGGCGCTGGTCTGGAAGGCGTAGAGGGGTATGTCGAGCCCGGAGGCGTGGCGCAGGCGCAGGCCGAGGGAACGGGCGAGGTCGGTGTCGGCGTAGGCGTCGCTCACGTCCAGGTCGACGGAGAGACGGGCGGGCCAGTACCACTCCCACACGCCGGGCACGGGGCCCGCGTACGCCTCGGCGACCCGCCCGATCGGTGTGATCCCGGCGTCGACCCATCCCCGTACGCCCGCGGCGTCGGCATCGGCCTCGGCGGCCAGGTGTCCGGAGTGGACGCTGATGTCGTTCGGCCAGCCGAAGCCGGCGTCCACGAAGGTGCCGAGCAGCGCGGCGTTCGTCACCGGGAACGGCACCCGCAGCGCCTCGGGCACCCGGTCCTGGAGGACGGACCGTCCCTCGGGGTCGTGCCGGGCGTACCAGCCGGCGAGCTGGTACCAGATCTGGGTGCTCTCCGCCCGGTCGCCGAGTCCGACCGCACTGAGCGTCATGTCGAAGACCTGCCCGCCGGCGATCGCCGCGAGCCGCTCGCGCACCTCCTCCGGCGAGTCGTGCACGGGCGCCCCGCTCCCCTCGAACGCCCCGCGCACGCCCCCGTCGAGGACCGCGAGCCCGGCGAGATCCCGGTAGCCGGGCCGCCCGCCGAAGTCCCAGGCCGCGTACGCCATCGCGGTGGTCGCACCCCAGGAGTGGCCGCCGAGCACGACCCGCCGCCGCCCGCCCGCGCGAGCGGCGCGCACGACGCACCGCAGGTCGTCGAGGGTCCGCTCCAGCCCCCATCGGCCGAAGTACCCGGCGGCGGCGGGCTCCAGCGCACGGTACCGCCCGTCGAGGTAGTAGCCGGCCGGGTCCCCGCCCTCGAACCCGCTCCGGTCGGCGAGGCTCTCCTCGCGCCGGTCGACGGCCCACACCTGGATCCCGGGCACCGAGGCCACCAGGTCCCGGGCCATCAGCCGGAAGTCGTTCGCCGCCCCGAACATCCCCGGCACCAGCACCACCACGGTCCCCGCGTCCCGCGGCCCCACCTTCAGCACATGCACCCGGTCGCTCCCGGCGGGCCCGCCCCCGGCCCCGACCGCGATCGGCACGTACACCTCACCGCCCCGGCCCCCGGCGGCCGAGGCATGTCCGCCCCCGGCCCCGATCCCGGCGAGCACCAGCCCTCCGCCCAGCCCACCACGCAACACCGCTCTACGCGCCAGACGCTTCGTCATCTCCGGTCGTCTCCTTGGAAGTTGGGGGGTAACGACACCGGCCCCCAGCTTCCTCCGGCGGGCACGCGGGTTGATCACCGGGGTGCCGGATCGGACGGTTTCCGGCGGATCGGCGTATGTCGGCCCGTGGCGCACTAGAGTTTCGCCTGCGTCGAATGTGCGGCATGTCACATGGGGAGTGGGTGGCGGGCGCAGGGGGCCCGGCATGCCCGTGTGCGGGGATTGGGGGCTTTCATGCACGAGATGACCAAGGGCGCCAACGTGGGGTTGGCGGGGCTGAGCGACAACGTCGACTCGGTGAGCGTGACGCTGGGATGGGCCAGTTCGACCGGCGAGGGCGACGCGGACGTCTCGGTCATGCTGCTCGGCGAGCACGGGAAGGTGCGCGGCGACGGCGACTTCTACTTCTACAACAACCCGGTGGCCGCCGACGGCAGTGTGCAGCTCCTGGGCAAGAAGCCCGCCGGGGAGGGCAGCGAGGACCAGATCGTCTTCGACCTGACGGCGATTCCCGCCGACGTCGAGCGCATCGTCGTCGCCGCGAGCCGCTACGAGGGCGCGCGCTTCGGTGAACTCGACGACCTGCGGGTGACGTTGGCGGACGGCTCCGGCGAGGGGCTGCTCCGGTTCGCGATCGACGACGCCGGATCGGTGAGCGCGTTCATCTTCGGCGAGCTGTACCGCCGGGCGGGCGAGTGGAAGTTCCGGGCCGTCGGCCAGGGGTACGACACCGGACTGGCGGGCCTCGCGACGGACTTCGGCGTCGACATCGACGACGACGCGGATGCGGATGCGGATGACGAGGCGGGAGACGACGGCGCCGAGGGTGCGGCCCTGGCGGACGCCCGGGACCGGGCCGACGACCCGGCCGGCGGGACGGGCGGGCGCGCGGAAGCGGGCGGCGCGGCACCTGGCGGCGCGGCATCCGGCGCCGCGGCCCAGGCTGTGGCGACGACGGCCGCCGCGGCGGCCGTCGAGCAGGCGTCCCCGGCGGCGGGCCTTCCCGGCGTCCCCGCGCCCCGGCAGCCCCGGCAGCTCGGCGAGGAGCCGGAGCCGGCCGGGCCGAAGAAGGCGTCCGCGCGTCCCCGTACCGCCAAGAAGAAGGTCACGCTGCCCAAGGCGGTGAAGAAGTCCCTGGCGGAGAACGACTCCTGGCGGGAGGCCCGGCTCTTCCCGGTCTCCGCGCTGAAGAGCGACCGCGACCGTGAGATGCGGGCCACCTCGGTGCTGCTGTCGGTGATGGCGCAGGTGCCGGAGTTCGGCAGGAGGCTCACCGCCGCGTTCGGGGCGCCGGCGGGCCGGACGGAGACGTTCACGGAGGTGTCCCTGCCGCACGGCGATACGCCGAGGCGCCCGGACGGGGTGATCCGGGTCGAGCGGGCCGGCAAGCTGTGGACGGCGCTGGTGGAGACCAAGACCAACGGCAACGCCCTCAAGGCCGAACAGGTGCAGGCGTACATGGACATCGCCGCGCGCCGCGGCTACGAGGCCGTGATCACGCTGTCCAACGACGTCGCGCTGGAGGGCAGCCCGCTCGTCGAGGTCAAGATCGACAGGCGCCGCAAGCACAAGGTTGCCCTCTGGCACCTGTCCTGGGCCGAGGTCACCCACCAGGCCCAGATGCTCATCCGGCACGAGGGCGTCGGCAACAGCGCGCACGCCTGGCTGCTCCAGGAGCTTCTGCACTACCTCCAGCACGAGAACTCCGGCTGCCACGGCTTCCAGAACATGGGCGCGGCCTGGGTCCCCGTCCGCAACGGCATCGACGACGAGACGCTCTGCCAGGGCGACCCGCGCACGCTGGAGGTCGTCGAGAGCTGGGAGCGGCTCATCCGCCAGGTCTGTCTCGGCCTCGGCGGTGAACTGGGCCAGAAGGTGCTCCCGGTCCGCCGGGCCCGGCGCGGCACCGACCCCGGGGCCCGGCGCGCGCGGATGGCCGACGAGCTGTGCCTGCGGGGGACGCTGCAGTCGGAGGTGCGCATCGAGGGCACCCCGGGCGTCCTCGCGCTCAGCGCCGATCTGCGGACCGGCAAGCTGCGGACGTCCATCGAGATCCCGGCGCCCGAGCAGGGCTACCCGCTCAACTGGGCCAAGCGCCTGGTCAAACGGCTGGCCGAGGCGCCGGCGGACCTCCATGTCGAGACCCTCGTCGAGGGGGAGACCGTCGGGCCGCGGGGCACCCTGGAGCGGCTGCGTCCCGAACCGGCGGACCTGCTCCCGGTGAACGGGGCGCAGATCACCGGCTTCCGGCTGTCCCTGTTCAAGGGCATGGGCAGTACCCGGGGCAACGCCGAGTCGGGTTTCATCCGCAGCGTCGACGACGCCGTGCACCGGTTCTACGCCTCGGTCGTGACCCACCTCGACCGTCCGGCCGGCCGTCGGGCCCCCGCCGAGGAGCGAGCCGTCACCGTCGGCGGCTGACCCGGGCACGGGCCGTGTCCGGCGGCGCCACGTCTCCTCGTCGAGGGTGATCGCCGCCGCCGGGCAGACGGCCGCCGCCTCGCGGACGGCCGGGTGGTGCGGTGCGGCGGGGGCCGGGGTGAGGAGGACGACGACGATGTCGTCCTTGCCGCCGCTCGCCGTACGTCAGTTCACGCACACGATCCCGAGCAGGCACAGCCCCGAGGGCGACGTCGTCGCCGTGTCGGAACCCGAACCGTCGGCCGCGCCGGTGCCGTTGCCGCCGCCCGTGCCCGTGCCGTTGTCGTTGTCATTGGACGAGCCGGTGTCGCCGCCGCTTCCCGTGTCCGCGCCCGTGCCCGAACCCGTACCGGTGTCGGCCGAGGAGCCGGGGTCGTCGGTGGCCGGAGGCGTGGTCGCCCCGTCCGTGGGGGCGCCGCCGCCGGTGTCGGTGGCCGTCCCGCCGGTGGCGGGGGAACCGGTCCTGGCGCGCTCGGCGGACGGTGTGGCCGACGCGGTGTGCGGGGCGTCGGGGTGGCTCGCGCGGGAGCCGGACCGGCTCGCGGCGGAGCGGTCGCGGGGGGTGTCGCCCGACGGGGTCCACCGGGTGGGGGCGTCCGCGGTGCGCCGGGCGTCGTCGGTCTCCGTCTCCGGCGTACGGCCGCGCTGCGAGCCCTGCTCCTCGACGGAGCCCAGGCTCCCCGCGTCCGGCGCCGTGGCCGCCTGGGTGCGGTCGGTGGACTGCCGGTCCATCCCCAGCACGGTCAGACCGCCGCCGACCAGCGCGACCGTGGTCGCGACCACGGCCCGGCGCTGGTTCTTCTTCCACCGGGCCAGCTGACGCCGCCGCGCGGCCCGCCCGCGCGGCGGCTCCGGAACGCCCTCCATGTCGACATCGGCGTCCGCGGCCGCGTCACCGGTGCCGGACGCGGGCCCGTCCACCGGGAACCCCTCCGCGGGGTCGCCGTGCGGCCCGCCGTCCGCCGCCCCGTGACCCCAGGTCGCCGCCGGGACCATCACCGATCCGGTCGCCGGGCCGGCCGGGGCCACACGGCTGTCGATCGCGGCCGGGGCGATGTCGGGCGCGTAGGCACCGCAGCCGGGGCACACGAGGGCACCATTGAGATGTCGGCGACATGAGGAGCAGTAGTCCATCGAGGTCTTCCTGTGTTGACACGCCGTCGACCCGCCGGGCCGCGGCCCGGCCACGTCACGTTCGCACGTGGGATCGAGCGGATCGAGTGGTCAGCAACGCTAACGAGGCATTCTCAGAGCTGTGTGCAGGCTGTGTGACGCTCCTGAGGGGATTCGCCGTGGACTTGGAGACCGTCCCGCAGGGACGCACCGGCATGTGTCCGACCTGTGTCCACCGCGCTTTTCGTCGAAATCCGCGACAACAGGCAACCCCCACACCTGATTTACCGGTCTCACAGGTTGCTCACAGGGCGGAGGGTTCGAGTCCGGTCGGCCGGGACGTGTTGGGGTGCGTCCGGCAAGGCGGCCGGCCGTCGTCCGTGGGTTGTCCAGTCCGATGCCACCGACCATGGCACTCGCAGACGAGGAACCGATGACCAGCCAGATGACCAGCCCGACGAACAGCCCGAACAGCCCGGGGAGCGGCGGAGCCGCGGAAGGGGCGCCCGGCGCCGGCCAGGACCGCCGCAGCCGCCTGAAGCGCCCCGGCCTCGCCGCCCTGGCCTCCCTCACCGTGGTGGCGGCCGTGGCCGGAGCCGCGCCCGGCGCCGGTGCCGCGCCCGCCGCGAAGCCCGGGACGCCGCAGATCAAGCTGATCGCGGCGTCGAAGTCCGTGACCCTCACCCGCTACGAGTGGTCCGAGGGCGTCAACCTCCAGCTCGGCACGTACCTCTCGGTCGACAACGCGCCCCTGGAGTTCCAGGTGACGCGCAAGTCGTACAAGGACCCGATCGTCGCCAAGCAGATCCTCCGCAACGGCAAGACCGTGAAGACGCGCACCCTGCCCGCCGGCACGGTCGACGACTTCTCCGGACTGACCGGCTTCCTGGAGATCTCGGTCAAGGACGCGACCGGCAAGCAGGTGGTGAAGACCAAGGGGAACTTCTGCCCGAACAACGCCTCGGGCCGGATCCGTCCGGACGCCCCCTCGACCAACCACTATCCGCAGAGCTGCTCCACCAACCCGTGGACGCTGGGCTCGGTGTGGGGTGTGGAGAAGGGGTGGGCCACCAACACCACCGGCTACGACTACGACAAGTCGGTGGACCTGCCCGCCGGTGAGTACACCGCCCAGGTGCGGGTGGCGAAGAAGTACCGCGACCTGTTCGGCATCCCCGACAGCAAGCCGACCATCAAGGTGACGGTCCGCGAGGACGAGGAGGGGGGTGAGGGCCTGACGGCGTCGAAGTCCTCCTCGTCCCACCACGGCGGCCACGGCGGCGGCCACTCCGCGCAGTCGGCCCCGGCCGGACAGCCGGCCCTGGACGGCCACCACTACGGCCCGCGCGGCGCCGACGCCCCCACCCCGCCCCAGCTTCCGTTCGCCCTCGTCGACCGGGGCATCGCCAAGCACCTGGGCGACGGCGCCGGCCACACCGACGGCTCCCGCATCGCTCCCGCGCTGAAGGCCAACGCCAAGCGGCCCACCGGCAAGGCGGGCGTCGCCAAGAGCGTTCCCAAGCCGGACCTGCGGTCGCTGCCCGCGTGGGACATCGCCATCACCGACGGCGAGGACGGCGACGTGCCCGGCAAGGACTACCTCGCCTTCAGCGCCAACGTCTGGAACGCGGGCCCCGCGCCCCTCGTCGTCGACGGCTTCCGCAAGCCCGGCGCCGACCTGATGGACGCCTACCAGTACTTCTACGACGCCAAGGGCAAGCAGATCGGCTACGCCCCCACCGGCACCATGGAGTGGGACCCGCGCGAGGGCCACGAGCACTGGCACTTCACGGACTTCGCCAGCTACCGCCTGCTCAGCGCGGACCAGTCCAAGCAGGTGCGCTCCGGCAAGGAGGCGTTCTGCCTGGCCAACACCGACGCGATCAACTACACGGTGAAGAACGCCAACTGGCACCCGGAGAACACCGACCTGTCCACCGCGTGCGGCTCGGAGGACGCCATCTCCGTGCGTGAGGTCCTCGACGTCGGCTCCGGCGACACCTACACCCAGTACCGTCCCGGCCAGTCCTTCGACATCACGGACCTGCCGAACGGCACGTACTACATCCAGGTCATCGCCAACCCGGAGAACCGTCTCCAGGAGACCAACCACAAGAACAACATCGCCCTGCGCAAGGTGATCCTGGGTGGCACCCCGGGCGCCCGCACGGTGAAGGTGCCGCCGCACCACCTGATCAACGCGCGCTGACACACGAGTCGTAGCGACACGGGTATCGCCGCAGGCAGTGACGCCCCCCAGGCCCTCGGGCCCGGGGGGCGTCGCCGTGGGGAGGGCCGGCCGGGGGTCAGGCCCGGCTCGCTCCGGCGGTCTCCGCCCGCTCCTGCCCTGCCTCTGCCCCGGGACTCAGCCGATCGGGACCGCCTGGCCCGTCACCCGCGAGCGGGGGTCCTCGGGGGAGACGTCGAGGCGCAGATCGCTGGGGCGGCCCATGTCCTCCCCCTGCCGGATCGTGACGGTGGCCGGCGCGGTGACCAGGCCGAGGGTGCGGAGGTAGCCGCCGAAGGCAGCCGCCGCCGCGCCCGTCGCCGGGTCCTCGACGACCCCGCCCACGGGGAACGGGTCCCGGGCGTGGAAGCGGTCCGGCGACTCGCGCCACACCAGGTGCACGGTCGTCCAGTCGTGCCGCCGCATGACGTCCGCGAGGGCGTCGAAGTCGTAGGCGAGGTCCGCGAGACGGGGGCGGGAACCGGCCGCCAGGACCAGGTGCCGGACGCCGCCGAAGGCCACGTGCGGCGGCAGCGCCGGGTCGAGGTCGCCGTCGGACCAGCCGAGGGCCTTCAGGGTCGCGTCCCGTTCGGCGGCCGTGGCGGGACGGGAGCGGGCCGGCACGCTGGTGAGGGTGGCACGGGCCGTGCCGTCGGAGGCGTCGACCGAGGTGGCGACCGGGATCTCGCCCGCGAGGGTGTCGAACAGGACCTCGCCGGGGCCCAGCCGCTCGGCGAGCGCCACGGCCAGGGCGACGGTCGCGTGCCCGCAGAACGCCACCTCGGCGAGCGGACTGAAGTACCGCACCCGGAACCGGCGCGCGGCCTCGTCGGCGGCGGTGACGAAGGCCGTCTCCGAGTAGCCCACCTCGGCGGCGATCGCGAGCATCGCCGCGTCGTCCAGCCCGGAGGCGTCGAGCACCACCCCGGCCGGGTTGCCGCCCGCCGGGTCGTCGGTGAAGGCCGAGTAGCGCAGGATCGCGGGCAGCGGGTCCCCCGAGCGCGGCACGCTGGCCGACGGCTCGGGGCGGGACAGCGGGCTCGTCACGTTCGCGTCGTGGGTCATGGCTCCACGCTGTCACCGGGCCGGGATCGCGTCCAACGATCAGTTTCGATCCAGTCCATCGAGAAAACCGATGGGCGGCCTAGGCTGACGTCGTGGACACCAGACTGCTGCGCACCTTCACCACCCTCGCCCGGACCGGCGGGTTCACCTCGGCCGCCGCCGAACTGCACCTCGCCCAGTCCACGGTCACCGTGCACATCCGCACCCTGGAACGGGAGCTGGGCACCCGGCTCTTCGACCGCCTGCCCACGGGCACGCTGCTCACCGAGTCGGGCCGGCGTCTGCTGGAAGGGGCGGAGGAGGTCCTCGACGCCGTGGCACGGCTGCGGGCCGGCGGCCGGGAGGGCGACGGTGCCGTGCGGGGGAGGGTGCGGGTCGGCACCCCGGAGTCCCTGTGCGCGACCCGGCTGCCGGGTGTGATCGCGGCCCTGCGCACCCGCCACCCCGAGGTGGACGTCGACCTGCACGCGGCCGGTACGGCGGAGTGCGTCGCGGGGCTGCGGGCCGGACGGCTGGATCTGGCGCTGCTGCTGGAGGACGAGGCCGACTTCCCGGAGATCACCGCCGAGCCGGTCGCGCGCGAGCCGCTCGCCCTCGTGTGCGGGCCCCGTCATCCGCTCGCGGCCCGCAAGCGCCCGGCCGGCTGGGCGCGGCTGGCGACGGAGAGCTTCTTCCTGCTGGAGCAGGGCTGTTCGTACAGCGACGCGCTGGAGCGGCGGCTGCTCGCCCTGCCCGGGGCCGGTCCCCGGCTCACCCGGTTCGGCAGCGTGGACGCGGCACGGTCCTGCGCCGCCGCCGGGCTGGGGCTGACCCTGCTGCCGCTGACGACCGTGGAGGAGTATCTGGAGCAGGGGCGGCTGACGAGGGTGCCGGGCCCCGGCTTCGCCGATGTCCCCGTGCGGCTGGCCCGGCACCGCAGACGCTGGACGGCGCCGGCGACGGAGGCGTTCGCACGGGAACTGGTACGGCAGTTGGGCGCCTGACCGGGAGCCTCGCGACGGAGGCGCCCGGAGTTCGCCGCGTGCGCCTCGCCGCGCTCAGCGGGGCGGGGGCGGGGGCAGGGCGCTCAGGGCCTCCGGCGGGACGGTGTGGTCGAGGAGGTGGAGGGGGGCCGCGCGGACGCCGGCGGCCTCGGCGGCGTCCCAGTGGGCGAGGGCGTGGGGGAGGTCGACCAGGCCGTGGACCAGGGGCAGTCGCGTGCCGGGGGCCGGGCCGGCGAGGTGGGCGTGGAGCAGCGACTCCAGGCGGCAGGAGGCGAGGGTGCCGGGCAGGTGGAGCGCGAGGTGCTGTCCCGCCCGGCCGGTGGCTCCGGTGAGGGCGGTGAGGGCGGCGGCCGGGAGGTCCGGTGCCAGGTGGGTCTCGGTGGAGTCCAGAGCCAGCAGACCGCCCCCGACGACCAGGACGTCCCGCTCGTCACGCATCCGGCCCAGGGCCCGCCCGGTGTCGAAGCAGTGCGGGAAGGAGTCGTCCACGACGATCGTGCCGGGGCGCAGCCGGTCGATGTCCAGCAGGGCCGTCGGGCCGCCGCTGACGGCCGTGACGACGACGTCGGCCGTCCCGTAGACCTCGGCCGGGAGGGCGGTCGGGCCGGCCGGCTCGACGACCTGGACGGACAGGGCGGGGTGGCCGGCGAGAAGTTCGGCGGCGAGCCGCCGCAGGCGGGGGGCGCTGCCCGGCACGTCACAGAGCAGGAGCCGGGCCGGCGGGCGGGGGCTCAGGGTGAGGAGCAGCCGCAGGGACGACGTACCGATGGAGCCGCAGCCGACGACGGCGAGGGTGAGTCCGGCCAGGTCCCGTCCGGTCGCGGCGAGCGCGGCGCGGACGGTCCTGACGACGGCGACGGTCGTGGTGGCGTGGCCGGTGGTGAGCGCGGCGCCGGTGGCCGGGGAGGTCTCGCGCAGGACGTCGTAGCCGTAGCCGGTGAGGGCCGGGATCATGCCGGCCAGGGAGACGCAGCGGGCGCCGAGGGACGCGGCGTGGTCCACGGCGCGTGCGGTCAGGGCGGCGAGGGTGGCCGGGCCGCCGGCGGGCGGCGGGCCGGTCAGTTCGTCGGCGAAGAGGGGCAGCGCGACGAAGCCGGATCTGCCGAGGGGCGTGGTGACGCTCTCCAGCAGCCTGGCGCGGCCGTCCGGGAAGAGCAGGGCGCGGATCGCCTCACGGCCGGGCGCGGTCTCCGGGGCGAGCCCGGCGTAGGCGGCCAACTGCCGCGGGGCGGGGAGGTAGCCGACGAGGGCCGCGTCGAGGGGCGGAGCGGCGACGGTGGCGATGGCGGTTCTGGTGGCCGCGGTGGTCTCGGTACGCGGTGCCTGCTCCAATTGGCGGCGCAACTCCCTTGTGAAAGCGCTCAGTTGCTCGCGCGAGAGGGCGGTCGCCGACACACGGGCCGTGACGCGCAAGCCGCCGCCGTCGCCGTCGGCGGCGTCGCCGGTCGGTGCGGGGCGTACGGCCAGGAAGACGTCGGTGCCCACGGGCGGCGGCGCGAGTGCCGTGTCGGTGTCGTCGGCCCGCAGGGTCAGGGCGGTGCCGGGCGGTGCGCCGAGGGCGGTGAAGTCGAGGAAGGTGAAGAAGAACTGGGCGGTACGGGGCAGGCCCTGGGGCGTACGCAGATCCAGCGGGCCTGCGGTACGGGCCGCGACCGACTCCGCGGCGACCCGGCGGAGGTCCTCGTCGAAGCCGCCGGCGGGGGCGCGGTCGTCGGACGGGGGCGCCGGGCGCACGGACACCGCCTCGGCGAACGGGCCGAAGACGCGGTGCGCGTCCCGTGTGCTCTCGTCCCTGCCGGTGACGGCCAGACCGAGGACCAGGTCGCGGCGGCCGGTGAGGGTGGCGAGGGCGCGGTAGTACCCGGTGAGGACCGGGGCGTGGAGGGTCGTGCCCGCGGCCTCGGCGAGGCGGCGCAGGGCGTGGGTGCGGGCGGCGTCGAGGTCGAAGGTGGCGGTGTGGAAGGCGGGAGCGGTGCCGTCCTGGTGCGGCGCGCGCAGGACCGGCGGGGAGTAGGGGGCGAGGTGGCGGGCGCGGTACGCCTCCCCCTCCGGGGTCAGGGGCGGCCGGGGCGCCGCGCGGTGCAGGGCGTGGTCGCGGAAGGTGGACTCCAGGGGCTCCAGGCCGTGGGGGAGGCCGCGCGCGAACCGGTCGTACACGGTGAGGAGTTCGCGGGTCAGGAGGGCCGCGCTGTAGCCGTCGCCGATGAGGTGGTGGGCGTGGACGAGGAGCACGTGCTCGTCCGGAGCGGCGGTGAGCAGGCGCAGGCGCAGCAGGGGCCAGGCCCAGGTCTCGAACCGGCGGCGGGCCTCCTCGGCGGCCCGTTCCTCCAGGAGATCCGGGTGGGCCAGGGTCTCCGTCTGCACGGGGAGCCGTAGCGAGGACGGGAGTTCCTGCTGCACGGGCGGGCGGGCGCCGGCCGGGAAGACCGTGCGGAGCATGGGGTGGCGGGCCACGAGCACGTCGACGCACCGCTGGAGGAGGTCCGGGTCCAGCGGACCGCGGACACGGAAACGGGCCAGCCAGGCGGGGTTGGCGCCCGGCGTCCCGGACGCGAGGGCGTCGGCGAGGAGGAAGCCCTGTTGGGAGGGGGTGAGGGGATAGGGGGTGAGGTCGTGCGCGGGCCGCCGGTTCTCGGGGGCGTCGGGGGTGCGGGCGCCGGGGGCGGTGGCGTCGATGGCCGCCGCCAGGGCGGTCAGGGTGCGGTGGGTGTAGACGGCGGTCGGGCGTGGCAGGGCGGGGCGTTCGCGCCGTAGGCGGGAGAACAGTTCCAGCACGGTGAGGGAGTCACCGCCGAGCGCGAAGAAGTCGTCCTGCCCGGATATCAGGGACTCCGGCACGTCCAGCAGCGCGGACCAGGTGCGCGCCAGCAGCTGTTCGGTGGGGGTCGAGGGGGCCGTGGGGGCCGTCGGGGCCGTGGGCGGCGACTCGGGTTCCGCGCGGGCGGGTTCCGCGGCTGCCGCGTCTCGGGGAGCGAGGCGGTTGCGGTCGATCTTGCCCGTGCCGGTCAGGGGCAGGACCGGGAGGGAGTGGACGCGGGCGGGGAGCATGTACGGGGGCAGGGTGCGGGAGAGGAAGGCGCGCACCTCGCGGGGGTCGAGGGGGGAGGTGCCGGTCCTGGGCTCGACGTATGCCTCCAGCCGTCCGTCCCGCAGCAGCACGGCCGCGCGGGCCGTGCCCGGGTGGGTGAGCAGGGCGGCCTCGATCTCACCGAGTTCGACGCGGTGGCCGCGGACCTTGACCTGGTCGTCGAGCCGGCCCAGGAACTCCAGCACCCCGTCGGCCCCGCGGCGGACACGGTCGCCGCTGCGGTACCAGCGGCGGCCGTCCCGTTCGGTGAAGGCGGCGGCCGTGAGGTGGGGGTCGCCCAGGTAGCCGGGGGTGAGGCCGATGCCGGCGATGAGCAGCTCGCCGGGCTCGCCGGGGGCGCTTTCGTGTCCGTCCTCGCCGATCACGGCGAGTTCGGTGCCGGCGATCGGGCCGCCGATGGGGAGGTGGCGTACGTCGTCGCCGGGGCGGGTGTCGATGAGATGGCAGGTGGCGTTGACGGTGGCCTCGGTGGGTCCGTACAGGTTGGCGATCCGGTGGGCAGGCGCCGGGCGCGGGCCGTCGCCGGCGGGGGCGCCCAGGAGGTCGAACCAGCGGCGCACATGGGCCGCGGGCAGCGCCTCGCCGCCCACGTGGACCCAGCGCAGGGCGGAGAGGTCGGGGGCCGTGCCGTGCCGCCGGAGGCGGTCCTCGGCGGCGGTCAGCAGGCGTTCCCACAGGGTGGGGACCGAACTCCACACCGTGATCCGGTCCGCCACGACGCGGTCGAGGAGGGCCTCGGGGTCGCGCAGCAGGTCACGGGAGAGGGGGTGCACGGTGGCGCCGGCCAGCAGCGGGGCCAGCAACTGCCGTACGGAGGCGTCGAAACAGACCGACGCCGTCTGCGCGAGCCGGTCGCCGGGGCCGTAGCCGAACGTGGCCAGGGACCAGTCGAGGTAGTTCGTCATCGACCGGTGGGTGATGGGGACGGCCTTGGGGCGGCCCGTCGAGCCCGAGGTGAAGATGACGTACGCGATGGCCTCGGGGGAGGGGGAGGGGACGTCGGCCGTCGGGAGGGTGGTGCCGGGCGGTGACGGCTCGGGCACCGCCGGGACCGCCGTGACGCCGTCCAGGGCGGCGGCCGCCTCCCGGGTCGCCCGGTCGTGGACCAGGACGCGTACGCCCGTACGGGACAGCTGGTCCCGGTGCCGGGCACTCGGGTGGGTCGCGTCCAGCGGTACCCAGCCGGCGCCCGCGCGCAGGATGCCGACGACTCCGGTGACCGTGTCCGTGCCGCCCGGTTCGGTGAGGAGCCCGACCAGGTCGCCGGGGCGTACGCCGTGGGCGCGCAGCCGGGCGGCCAGAGCGGCGGAGGCGGCGTCGAGGGCCGCGTAGGTGAGGGTGGTCCCGTCACCGGCGTCGACGGCGAGAGACAGGGGTGTGGCGCGGAAGCGGGCACGCAGGCGGTCCACGATGCCGTCCCCGGCCACCGCGGCCGGGGTGGCGGTGGGGCCCGTGACGGCGGCGCGCAGCTCGGCGAGGTACTCGTCGGCGAGGCGGCGTACGGTCTCGGGGCGGAAGAGGCGGGCCGGGTAGTTCCACGACAGGCACAGAGCCGAGTCGGCCTCCCAGCACAGGAGGCCGAGCCGGGTGGCGGCGGAGGCGGTGGCCGCGGCCGTCGGGGTGACGGTGACGGGCCAGTCGGGGCCGTGGACCACCGGGAAGCGGGCGAAGCTGAAGCCCGCCTCGGCCGCCGTGCGAGGTGCCGGGCCCGTGGCGGGCCGCAGCCCGGACAGCAGCCGGGCCAGGTCGGTGCTGCTCGGGGTCGCGTGCGCCTCGGCCTCGGCCCAGATCCGCCGCAGCCGGTCGGCGAGCGCGGTGACCGGCTCGTCGGGGTCGACGTCCACGAAGACCGGCAGGGTGTCGGCCAGCGGCCCCACCAGAGCGTCGATGCCGGGCACCGGCAGCTCCCGCCGGGCCCGCGCCACGTTCACCGCGACGGCCCGCCGCCCGCTCCACCGCGCCAGACAGCGCCCGTACACCGCAAGCAGCAGATGGAACAACGAGACCCCGTGCCGTGCGGCCCTCTCGCGGAGCGCGGCGGTCAGCGCCTCGTCGATGCCGGTGCGGTGATGGGTGAGGGGCGGCGCGGGAGGAGCCTCGGGGTCGCCGTCGTACGGGAGGGCGGGGGAGGGGACGGTGTGGGCGGCCAGGCGGTCGCGCCAGTACCGCTGGTCCCGCGCGTACGCCGGCGACCGGCGCTCGGCGTCCACTGCGGTCGCATAGTCGGCGAACCGGGCCTGTGGAGGCGGGAGTTGGGAGAGGTCGTCCCCGCGTTCCAGGGCCGCGTAGAGCGACCAGAGCTCCTCGGCGAGCAGTTTGAGGCTGAAGCCGTCGGCGGCGGCGTGGTGGACGACCAGCAGCAGGTGGGCGAGGTGCGCGTCGGCGCGGTCGGGGACGAGGACGGCCCGGACCGGGTCCTGTGTCGTCAGGTCGAACGGGCGGTTGCACAGGTCGTGTTCCAGCTGCCGCAGGTCGAGCGGTTCCCGTATCTCGAACCAGCCGGGGGCCGTGTCCACGGGCCCGGCGGGGGCGGCGTACTGGCGGGGGCGCGCGCCGTCGTCTCCGGTGAACCGCAGCCGCAGCATGGGCTGGCGGGCGGCGAGGAGAGCGAGCGCCCGGCCGAGGAGCGCGGGGTCGAGCGGGCCGCGGACGCTCTGGCGGAGGTAGCCGTAGGCGGTGATGCCCTCATGGAGGGTCTCGGTGGTGTGGAAGGCGAGTTGGAGGGGCGTGAGGGGGAGGGGGGCGTACGGGGCGACGCTCGGCGCCGCGTCCGGAGCCGGGGCGGGTGCCGGAGGGGGTGCCGAGGACGGTGTGCGTGTCGGTGTGGGCGTCGTCGTGTGCGGCGGTGGGGTGGTGGCCAGGTGGGTGGCCAGTTCGCCGAGGGTGCGGTGCTCGAAGAGGAGGGTGGCCGGGAGGGGGCGGCCGAGTTCGCGTTCCAGACGGCGGGCGAGGTCGACGGCGGTGAGGGAGTCCAGGCCGAGGGTGAGGAACTGGGCGTCGTCGCCGATCTCCTGCGGGGGGCGGTGCAGGGCCTCTGCGAGGAGGCGGCGTATGAGGGTGGTGACCTGGGACGTTGCGGGGGTGCCGGTGCCGGTGCCGGTGCGCGTGCTGGTGGGTGTGTGCGGGGTCGGCAGGGGCTGTTCGTCGGCGGCCGCGGCCGTGGGTGCGGCCGTGGGCGCGTCGTGGCCGGCCGTGCCGTTGCCCGCGCCCCTGGCGGGCCTACGGCCCTCGTCAGGTCCGGGGGCCGTCACCAGGACGTGGGCCGCGTCCAGGGCGACCGCCGAGCGGAGACCCGCCAGGGCGGCGCCTACGGTCATCGGCGCGGGTCCGTCGTGGCGGAGCCGGGTGTGCGGGGGCGGGCCGCTCGCCAGGCCCGTGTCGGCGACGGGGCCGAGGGCGATGCTCTGCCAGGGGCGGCCCGCGGCGCGTTCGGCGCCGGCGAAGGCGTCGAGGAAGGAGTTGGCGGCGGCGTAGTCGCCGAGGGCGCCCGCGAGTCCGGGCAGTACGGCGGAGACGGAGGAGAGGACGACGCACACGGCGCCCTCCCGGCCGTGGCGGCGCAGTGCCTCGGCGAGGAGCGCCGTACCGCGCACCTTCGCGGCGAGGACGGCCTCGATCTCGTCGTCGGGCTTGCCGCACAGGCTGCCGGGACGGGCCGTACCCGCCGCGTGGAACACCGCGTCCAGGGACGGCAGTCCGGCGACGAGCGCGTCGACGGCGGCCGCGTCGGTGATGTCGGCGGCCCGGTAGCGGGCGTCGGCGCCGAGGGCGCGCAGGTCGGTGAGCAGGGCGTGGGGCGGGGTGGTCGTGCGGCCGGTGAGGACCAGGGTGGGGGCGCCGCGTTCTGCCAGGTCACGGGCGAGCGCGGAGCCGAGACCGCCCGCGCCGCCGGTGATCAGGTAGGTGCCGTCCGGGGGGAGCGGTGCGGGGGACGCCGGGGCGGCGGGGGCGACGGCCGTACGGGCGAGTCGGCGGCCCGCGCGCCGGGCGACGGTACCGCCCGCGCCGGGGGTGGCGGTGGCGCTCAACTCCTCTTCCAGTGCGGCGAGTCGAGAGTCGAGCGGGTCTGCGGCGCACAGGTCGACGCCCAGGGAGGAGAGCCCGCGATGTTCCTCGGGCAGGGCCAGGGCGAAGCCGTGCAGGAGGGCCTGTGCGGGGCGGGGGCCGGGGCAGTGGTGGGTGGTGGCGGCGGTGCCGGCCTCGGTGTCGGTGTCGGTGTCGCCGGTCGTGTACGCGTTCTCCGTGATCAGCAGCAGGCGGCCGGGGCCCGTGCCGAGCGAGGACAGCATCTCGCGCAGGGCGGGGACGGCGCTGCCGGCCTCCGCTGCGGCCCCCTCGGCGGAGGCGAACCACAGCACGGTCTCCGGGGCGGCGGCCGTCTCCTCGCCCTCCGCGGATCCCGGCACGGTCGTTCCGCACGCGGTGAGCCGGGCGGTGAGGGCCCGGCGGAGAGGGGTGTCTGCGCCGGTCAGGCGGACCCGGGGGGTGGGGCCGGGAGCGGCGGTGAGCGGGGCGTCCCGCCACAGGAGGGGCCGGGCCAGGGGCACCGTCGCGGGGGTGGCCGTACCGGGCGCGGGCGGCGTGACGAGGCGTTGCGGCCAGTGGTGGGCGCGCTGGAAGGGGTACGTGGGCACGGGCACCCGTCGTGCCGTGCGCCGGGCCGGGGACGTCGGAGCCGTCGGGTCCAGCGGAGCCCCACGGGCCCAGAGCCGGCCGACCGTCTCCAGCAGGGCGCTCGCCCCCGCCCCCGCCGTGGCGGGCAGCGCGGGCAGGACCGTCACGTCGGAGGGCGTGACACCGGGCCGGGTGGCGGCGGTCGCGCGGACCGGCGTGCACAGGGTCGCACCGGCGCCGAGTTCGACGAACGTGTCGTAGCCCTCGTCGAGGAGCCGGGCGACGGCGGCGCCGAAGCGGACGGGGCGGATCGCGTGCTCGCGCCAGTAGCCGGACCCGGAACCGGAGTTGGAGCCGGAGCCGGAGTCGGGGGTGAGGTCGGGGTTCCAGCGGCCGGTGACCGTGCTCAGCAGCGGAACGGTGGCCCGGTGGACGGTCAGGGCCTTCGCCGCGTTGTGGAGCGGGTCGAGCACGGGGGTCAGCAGCGGCGAGTGGAAGGCGTGCGAGACGCGGAGGCGGCGGGCGGCCACGCCACGGGCCGTGAGGACCGCCACCGCCCGGTCGACGGCTTCCGCGGCGCCCGCCAGCACCACTTGCGCCGGTGAGTTGACGGCGGCCACGCAGAGCGCGCCGTCCGACTCGGCGAGCACGGCGGCGACGGTCTCCTCGTCCCCCCGTACGGCCGCCATGGCACCCGGTGCGGCGAGCCGGCCCATCAGGCGCCCGCGTTCGGCGGCGAAACCGACGGCCTCGGCCGGGGACAGGGCCCCGGCGACGCACGCGGCGGTGATCTCCCCGACGCTGTGCCCCACGACCGCGTCCGGCGTCACCCCCCACGCGGCCAGCTGCCCGGCCAGCGCCACCCCGAACCCGACCAGCAGCGGCTGCGTCACCTCGGTGCGGGCCAGGTCGGCGGGGTCGGCGTCCTCGTCCAGACACCAGGCGGCCAGCGAGCGGCCGAGCACCGGCCCGGTGAGCGAGGAGACCTCGTCCAGGACGTCCCGGAACACGGGTGCCGTGCGGTACAACTCCCGCCCGAGACCGACCCGTTGGGTGCCCTGCCCCGGAAGGACGAACACCGTCCGGGGCCGGGCCGTACTCGCCGTACTCGCCGTATCCGCAGTACTCGCCGTATCGGCCGTGCCCGGCTCCCCGGCCGCTTCCAGTCGCTCCGCGAGGTCACCGGCCTCCGCCACCACGGCCAGCCGGTACGGCCCCTCGTCCCGGGCCGTGTTGACGCTTCGGCACACCTCACCCTCGTCGACTCCGGGGTGGGCCCGCAGATACGCGGCCAACTCCGCGGCGGCGGAGCGCAGTCCGCCGGCGGAACGGGCGGACAGGGTCAGCAGAAGCGGACCGTCGCAGGCCACGGAGGACACCGCGTCGGTCACCTGCCCCGGCGCCTCCTCCAGCACCGCGTGCGCGTTGGTGCCGCCGAAGCCGAAGGAGTTCACGCCGGCCAGCAGCGGGCGGCCCTCCGCACTGCCGGGGCCCGTCCATTCCTCGTTCTCGGTGACCAGCCGGAAGCCGGGCGCGGCGTGGGCGAGGAAGGGGGCCGGCGGGGTGGAGTGGGGCGAGGGCGGGAGGCGGCGGTGGGAGAGGGCGAGGACGACCTTGACGAGCGCGGGCATACCGGCCGCGTTCAGGAGGTGCCCGAGGTTCGCCTTGACCGAGCCGAGCCCGCGCGGGACGCCGTCGGCGCGGGGCGGGAACGCCTGGCCGAGCGACCGCGCCTCGACGGGGTCTCCGATCGGCGTCCCCGTGCCGTGGGCCTCCACGTACGACACGTCGGCCGGATCGACACCGCACTCCTCGTACGCCTGGCCGATCACCTCGCGCTGGCCGCGCGGGGTGGGGGCGAGCAGGCCGAGCGAGCGGCCGTCGTTGTTGACCGCCGTACCGCGTACGAGGGCGAGGACCGGGTCCTGGGCGGCGTGGGCGTCGGCCGGGCGGGCGAGGACGAGTGTGGCGCCGCCCTCTCCGGGGACGAAGCCGTCCGCGTCGGCGGCGAACGCGCGGCACCGGCCGCTCGGCGACAGCGCGCCCGTCGCTTCGAGGAGGCGGTGGCCGGTCGGGGTCAGGCCCAGGTTGACGCCACCGACGACGGCGAGGTCGCACTCGCCGGCCAGGAGACTGCGCCGGGCGAGGTGCAGGGCGACGAGCGCGGAGGAGCAGGCCGTGTCGACGGCGAGGGCGGGGCCGTTCAGGTCCAGCACCTGCGAGACGCGGGCGGCGACCAGGTTGGGGAGGTTGCCGGTGAGGGCGGCCGGGTGGCGGGCGAGATCCCCGTCGGCCGCCTCGGCCAGGACCTCGCGGTACCCGCTGTCACCGGCCGCCGCGAACACCCCGATCCGGCGGCCCGCCCGGCGGGGTCCCGCGTACCCGGCGCGTTCCAGTGCCTCGTGGGCCAGTTCCAGGAAGATCCGTGCCTGGGGGTCGGTGGCACGGGCCTCCGCGTCGTCCATGCCGAAGAAGCCGGCGTCGAAGGCGGCGGGCTCGGCGAGGAAGGAGCCCGCGCGGGGCCCGTCCTCCGACCGGCCCTCGGGCAGGCCGCCGACCGTGTCACCGCCGCCCGCGAGCAGCTCCCAGAAGGCTTCCGGCGTCTCGGCCCCGGGGAAGCGGCAGGCGACGGAGAGAACGGCGACCGCACCGGCCGGACCGGAGCCGGGAGCGCCGGGGGTCACCTCACCGGACGGCTCCCCACCCGTCGGGCGCCCCGTCGCGCCCTCCTCCTCCAGCAGACGCAGCACATGGCCGGACAGCCCCGCCACCGTGTCGTGGTCCCGCAGCGCGCCGGGCTCCACCGTCACCCCGAACACGTCCTCCAGCCCGGCCAGTACGGCCATCGCGCGCAGCGAGGACCCCCCGAGGTCGAAGAAGCGCTCCCGCGCCCCCACGTCGGACACGGGCACCTCCAGCGCCCGCGCCCACACCTCCCGTACCGCCTCCCGGACCTCCCGCGGCGATCGGGGAACGCCCCCTGCGGCTCCGGCCGTCCGGCTCGTCGCCCCGGCCTTCCGGCCCACCGCCGTGACCGCCTTCGCCGCCACGTGGGCCGCGTCCTCCGCCGCGTAAGTCGCCGCGCCCCCCGTCGCGTGAGCCGCGCCCCTCGTCGCGTGAGCCGCGGCCCCCGGCGCCTGCGCCGCCTCCGTCCAGCGCGTCTCGACCTCCGCGTACGCGCCGCCCTCGTAGCGCGTCCGGAGCACCCCGCGGCGCAGTTTCCCGCTGGTGGTCCGGGCGAACGCCCCCGGCGGCAGCGGCAGTACCCGGACGTCGTCATGGCCGAGGACCTCCCGCAGCCGGGCGGTCGCGGCGCGGAGCACCGGTGCGGCGGCCGAGGGAGCGGGCCGGGCCCACTGCACGAAGGCGACGGCCCGCTCGCCGCCGCCGTCCGGGTCGGTGGACCCCACGACGGCCACGGCACCCGGCGGCAGCCCCGGAGTCGCGGCCACCGTCTCCTCCAGGTCGGAGGCGTGGAACGTACGGCCGTTGACGAACACCACGTCCTTGTGGCGCCCGGTGACGCACAGCCGCCCGTCCCGCAGGAAGCCGAGGTCCCCGGTACGCAGCCAGCCGTCGTCCCCGAACGCCTCCGCGCTCGCCTCGGGCGCCCGGTGGTACCCGCGCCCCAGCTGCGGCCCCCGTACCTCCACGTGCCCGACCCGCAGCTCACCCAGCGAGTCCCCGGAACCACCGGTGATCCGTACCTCGCAGCCCGCCACCGGCCGACCCAGGTCCATCAACTCCACGGCGTGCGGCCCGGGTTCGGCCGTCACCACCCGGCCGCGACCGAGCGCGGCCCGGTCCAGCACCAGCGGTGTCGCGGTCTCACCGAGCGGCGGTACGGTCACCGCGAGGGTCGCCTCGGCCAGGCCGTACACCGGCAGCGGGGCGCGCGGGTCCAGTCCCGCCGGGGCGGTGAGGGCGGTGAACTCCCGCCAGACGCGCGGCGCGATGGGTTCGGCGCCGACGAGCAGCAGGCGTACGCAGCCGAGGTCGAGGCCGCTGAGCGCGGTGGCGGGGACGCGGCGTACCGCGAGCGCCAGGGCGAAGTTCGCGGCCGACAGCAGGGTCGCGCGGTGGCGGTGGACGGCCTCGAACCACAGGGCGGGCCGCTTCGCGAAGGACAGCGGCTCGATCCGTATCTGCTTCAGGCGCGCGGCCATGGGGACGAGGTGGGTGCCGATGAGACCCATGTCGTGGAAGTACGGCATCCAGGTCGCGAGCACGTCGTCCGGGCCGATCGCCATCGCGGTACGGATCTGGCGGATGTTGGCGAGGACGCCGGCGTGGGTCAGTTCCACGCCCTTGGGGGCGCCGGTGCTGCCGGAGGAGAACTGGAGGAAGGCGACATCACGGGGGGCCGGCCGGGGCAGGTGCCGCGGCGGACGGCCGCGACGGAGCGCGTCGAGCCGCAACGTTCTTATGGGGAACTGGAGTTGGGTGTCGGGCGCGTCGCTTCCGTCGCCCATCGCCGTCACGACGGCGGCCGTGGTCTCGTCCACCACCACGGGCGGCCTGCCGAGGAGGTCCCACACCGGGCCGATCCGGCGCGGCTCCGGGGCGAGCGGCACGGGTACGGCCCCCGCCGCCAGCGCGCCCCAGAACATCGGCTGGAAGGCGTCGCCCCGGCCGGCGACCAGCGGCAACGGGGTGCCGGGCGTGACGCCCGCCGCCCTCAGTCCGCCCGCCACGCGCAGGGCGTCGTCGCGGAGTTCGGCGAAGGTGACCGTGTGCTCGCGGCCGTCCCCCCGGACGTGGACGACGGTCTGGCCGGGGGTCTCCCGCGCGGCCCCGAGCAGTACGTCCAGCAGCGTCGACGCGGCCCCGCCGGTCACATTGTCGTTCGATCTCTCCACCGTCCGGACCCTACAAGTCGCCCCGTCCGGAGCGACGCCGCCGGGCCCCGCGTGTCCGCGCCGCCGGGCGCCAGGCCGGTAGCGGCGCCGGTGGGATCTCCTCGCGCGCCCTACGTCCAGCTGTGGGCCACGTCCACCACCAGGCGGCCGGGGAACTGGAGCACCCGGAACGGCAGGCGGGCGCGGACGCCGAGGCCGATCTGGGTCTCGCCCTCGAAGCTGCCGGCGAAGCGGGTGTCGCGGAAGGTGCGGTAGCCGGAGATGTCCACGCCGGGCAGGGGCTCGGCGACGTCCCCGGGGTAGGCCACCCCGCCGGTCTCGGGGTCGTAGCTGGGGGCGGCGATCCGGATCTCCAGGACGGCCCCGCCGTCCACCGGGATGACGTCGCCGGAGGCGGTCTGGTGGAGCCGGTCGACGTACTGCACCCAGTGGCCGAGGTGGTCGCCGCCGTCGGGGACGTCGAACACGATGCGGTCGTAGCAGTCGTGGCGGCCGGTCCTGATGTCCGCCAGTGGCACCGTGCCGCTGTCGGGGCTGCCCTTGAGGCCGCTGCCCCAGCCCGTCGGGCAGGCCGCGGCGCGCCGCCCGGCGCCACCCGGCGCGGCGCTGGCGGTGACCGCGGCCGTCGCGATCGCGGTCCCCGCGAGCGCGAGTGCCATGACCATGGCTCCGGTTCGTCGCATGCTGTCCCCCTGTGTGACGCCACGCCGAGTTGGTGCTGTCGTCGGAGGGGACGACCGGATCCGGCGGAAGGTTGTGCTCCGGGGCCGCGGAAGTGTCCCAGGAACGTAACAGCGGCTCGCGGCCGGCCCGAACGGCGCCGTGAACATCCGGGGCCAGAAGCCCTGGACCACCGACGAGATGATGGCGCGGGTCTGCGGCGCCGACGGCGGGACCGGCTACGAGGACCGGTACGTCGACGGTGTCGCCGACGAACTCGAGAACCACGGAACTCCGCTGATGACGTTCCGGAAGAAGGACCGCCCGGCCGGAGGCGAGTGCGCCTGACCCTCGCCGGAACCCTCCCGTTCCCGGCGACGCCCGCCGCCTACTGTCGCGCCACGGGGGAGCCGTTGCGCTCCGGATGGCGGCGGACCGCCGGGGCGGGGGAGGGGACCTTGCGGAGGAGGGGCGCGGCGGTGGGGCGCCCGGTGCCGGGCGGACGGCTCACGTACTGGCTGTGCAGACTGTCGTCGATCCGCCAGAGGATGCCCGTGGTGCGGCCCGTGGGCGCCGCCGGGTCGAGCTTGGCGGTGAAGGAGGCCAGCCGGTCGTAGAGCGTCCTGGCGCGGGCCCCGGTGGCGGTGAGGTCCGAGGCCGTGGCCGCGCGGAGGGAGTCGAGGACCAGCACCAGGTTGTGGCCGGAGAGCTGGACGTCCTGCATGCCGCCGTCCGCCTTGGTGATGCGGCCCGGCGGCAGGTTGGGATCGGTGGTGAGGCGGGCCGCCCCGGTCGCGGTCGGCCCGACCCGGTCGTACGGGTCGCGCGTGCTCTGCGTCCAGCCGGGCTCCCAGGCGCCGAACGCCGTACGGGCCAGGAAGGTCCAGGTGTCCTCGTGGCAGCGCAGGGTGAGGTACGAGACGCCGGCCGCCTGCCGGAGCGTGGCGTTGTGCTGTTCGAGGGCGACCCGGTTCGCGGCGAGGGCGGCCCGCAGGACCACCCGGTCCTCCTCCCGCCAGCGTCGCTCCTGCTCACCGCGCTGCGCCCGCAGCTCCCGTTCGAGCTGCTGGTTCCTCGCGTACTGCTCGACGAACGTCTTGACCAACGTCTTCAATGCCTTGAACATGCCGCCTGCTGAGGTCGGGCCGGAGATCTGGGTGTCGCCACATCCTGTGTCGCAGCGGCCCAACGACCGTCGGCGGATCTTGGTCACGCCCGGCGGCGGGCCGGCCGGTCAACTCGCCCTGCCACACGCTCTGTTGGAGCGAGCTCGCGGACCGGGCAGTCGTTGTGGAATTCCTGTGGCGGGCTGCCCTACGTGTGGGTAGAGCATTAGGGTCTGCCGTATGAACGCACGGCTGGCCCTGCTCAGCACGGTGGACCCCGGCGTCGCGGAGAGCGAGGTCTTCCGGCTGGCGCTCCAGCACGCGGTCGGGGAACTCGACGCGCTCGGGGGCATGGTCCATCTGCGGGGGCCGATGTCGGCCCTGCGTCTGGTGTCGGCCTGCGGCCTGCCGTCCGCGCTCACCCGTCCCTGGGAGATCATCGACCAGGAGGGCCCGCTGCCCCCGGCCCGCGCGCTGCACCAGGGCGGCGGAGTGTGGTCGCCGCTGGGTTCCACGGCCCCCGCCTGCCCCGGCACCGGTCTCGCCGCGTTACCCGTCTCGGGCTGTGACCGCACGATAGGCGCGCTCACCGTCCTGACCGGCGACCGGGGCGAACCCACCGGTCTGGAATGGGACTTCCTGCGGGCGGTCGTCGACTGGACCGAGGACCGCATGGCGCAGGCGCCCCCGCCGACGGGCCCCGCGCAGCCCGAGCCGGGCGCCGACCGGCTGCGGCAGGCGCTCAAGGAGGTCAGTCTCGGCTCCTGGGACTGGGACATCCGCACCGGCGACCTGATCTGGGACGAGGCGGCCCTGGAGCTCTACGGCACCAGACCGGCCGAGTTCACCGGCCAGATAGAGAACTGGATGCGGATCGTCCACCCGGACGACCTCGCCCCGACCCTCGCCGCGGCGGAACGGGCGATCCGCGAACACGGCGTGTACGAGGCGGAGTACCGCGTACGACGCCTCGACGGCACCTGGGGCTGGACGCGGGCCCGTGGCCGGGCGACCTACGACGAGCACGGCCGGCCCCACCGGATGATCGGCATCGGCTGGGAGAGCGACGAGTCTCGGTCCGCGCGGGACGCGCTCGACCGGGCCCTGCGGCACATGAGCGACGGCTTCCTCGCCGTCGACGACGCCTGGCGGATCACCTTCGCCAACCTGGAGGCGGAACGCACCCTCGGCCTCTCCGCGGAGGAACTGTGCGGGCGGCTGCTGTGGGACCTGCCCTCCGTGCGCGCGACCCCCTGCCTGGAGAGCCGCTGCCGGGAGGCCGCCGCCGAGGAGAAGCCCGCCGGGTTCGACGTCCACGTACCGGACACCGGCGACATCCACCACGTGCGGCTGGTCCCCGGCCCCGACGGCCGCACCATCTACTTCAGTGACGTCACCGAGAAGCGACGGCACGAGGAGGAGCGCCGCGAGTCCGAGCGCGCTGCCTCCGAACGGGCCCACCGCATCGCCGCGTTGACCACCGCCCTCGCCAAGGCGACCACCTCGCAGGACGTCGTCGACGCGGTCGCGCTCCGGGTCCTGCCGCCGTTCGCCGCCACCGGCCTGCTCGTCCAGACCGTGGAGAACGGCCGCCTGCACAACGTGGGTGCCGTCGGCTACACCGACGACTTCGTCCGCCTCGTCAACCGCCGCCCCAGAACGCCGTACGGCCCGGCCTGGGACGCCATCGACACCGGCACCCCGGTCTTCCTCTCCTCACCGCGGGAGTACGCCGAGTACGCCCCCCGGCACGCCGACATGCCCGACCGCGCGGGCAAACAGGCGTGGGCCTTCCTGCCGTTGACCGCCTCCGACCACACCTTCGGCGTGTGCGTCGTCTCCTTCGACCGGCCGCGCCGCCTCACCGACGAGGAACGCACCCTGCTGACCGCGATCAGCGCGCTCCTCGCCCAGGCCCTGGAACGCGCCCGCCTCTACGACCTCGAACACACCCGGTCCCGTGAACTCCAGCGTGCCCTGCTCCCGAAGGACCTGCCGGCGCTCGCCGCCTGCGAGTCGGCCGCCCGCTACCTGCCGGCCGGGCAGGGCATGGACGTCGGCGGCGACTGGTACGACGTCATCCCGCTCTCCAGCGGCCAGGTCGCCCTCGTCGTCGGCGACGTCATGGGCCACGGCCTGTCCGAGGCCGCCACGATGGGGCGCCTGCGCACGGCCGTGCACACGCTCGCCGACCTCGAACTGCCCCCCGACGAGATCATGAGCCACCTCAACGACATCGTCGGCACCATGGGCGAGGAGTCGTACGTCACCTGCCTGTACGCCCTCTACGACTCCACCACGCAGGTCTGTTCGATGGTCCGCGCCGGGCACCCGCCGCCGGCGCTGGTGTGCCCGGACGGGACCGTGCGCTTCCCGGAGTGGACCGCCGATCCGCCGCTCGGCGCGGCCGAGCCGCCGTTCGAGACGGTGGAGCTGAGCGTGCCCGAGGGCAGCCTGCTCGTGCTCTACACCGACGGCCTGGTCGAGTCGGCGAAACGCGGCATCGACGAGGGCATGGCCGACCTGGCCCGTCTCCTGCGCACCGCCCACGAGGACGGCACCGCCGCCGACCTGGAACGCCTCTGCGACACCCTCACGCACGGCCTGCTGCCCGCCGAGCACGCGGCGGCGGACGACGCGGCCCTCCTCGTCGCCCGCCTGCACGCCCTGACCGGCGACCGGATGGCCTCCTGGTCCCTCCTCGACGACCCGAGGGCCGCCGGACAGGCCCGCCGCCACGTCCGCGACCAGCTCGCGGCCTGGGGCCTGGACGACCTGGCCCCGACCACCGAACTCCTCGCCAGCGAACTCGTCGGCAACGTCGTACGCCACGCCAAGGGCCCCGTCCGCCTGCGCCTGCTGCACGGCTCCGCGCTGGTCTGCGAGGTCTTCGACGGCAGCCTCACCATGCCCCGCATCCGGCGGGCCGGCGACACCGACGAGGGCGGCCGGGGCCTGCAGCTGATCGCCGCGCTCTCCCAGCGCTGGGGCACCCGGTACACCCCCACCGGCAAGTGCATCTGGACCGAACAGTCCCTCCCCGGCCCCGACCGCACCTCGGCGCCTTCCCCGCCGGGCCGGCCGCCGCTGGTCCCGGACGACTTCGACGGGGACCTGGACGCGCTGTCCTTCGAGGATCTGGACATGGGCCCGGAGCACGCCCGGTAGCCGCCGGCCGTCGCCTCAGGGGCAGGAGGGGGAGGCCGCCGGCAGCGGGTCGGTCTCGCTGTAGATGTCCGTGTCCTTCATCCAGCCCCAGGCGCCGTTGTCGGCCTGGGTCCAGACCCAGCGGGTGGGGTGCGGTCCGCCCACGTCGGCGCCGGCGTCGTAACGGCACTTGAACCAGCTGGGGTTGCTGTGCATGTACCCCACGACCTGGAACGTGTACGGGTCCCGGTAGACGGGCGCCCCGGACACGTTGTTGCACCACCAGTTGCCGCCGCTCTGCCAGCAGGGGTTCGCGGCGGACGCGGTGGGCGCGGTGAGGAGGGCGGCGCTCGTGGCGAGCGCGGTGCCGGCCAGCACGACGCCGAGTCGATTCGCGATGCGCATGATGTCCTGTCCCTGGTTCAGCAGTTGCGGATGGAGTACACGGGGCCCCAGTTCACGGCGTAGACGTCGCCGGTCGCCGGGTAGGAGGCCAGTTCGTTGCCGCCCGATCCGTAGATCCGGGCCACCGCGCTGCCGGTCTGGCTGTTCTGGGCCTCGCCCCAGTCGTTCCAGTTCGACAGGGAGTAGCGGGCGCAGTTGTAGAAGTGGAAGACCCGGAACCGGCCCGCGGCGGGGTCGAAGACGGAGGCACAGAACTCGCCCGAGTTGCAGGTGATGCCGGCGCCGGCGGGCAGCAGTTCCGAGCGCACGGCCGGTGAGGTGGTCGGGGAGGCGGCGGTCGTGGCGGAGGTGGCCGCTCCGGCCGTGCCGGAGGCGAGGGCGGAGGCCAGCAGCAGGGTCGTGGTGCCGACCGCGCCGAGCAGTGCGCGCTTGGTACGCATGGGTTCGGACTCCCTCGGTGGGTGTCGTGACGGTGGGGACCGCGGTGGGCCCTTACGGACCCTGAGCGGCCCGCCTCCCCATGGTCAGCGCCGGCTCCCGGCCCGCACCACGGCTTTCGAGCCTGGTCGAATGTCGCAGGTCGGGCCGCCTTCGAGGAGGTCGGCGCCCAGGGCGGTGAGGGTGTGCAGGACGAAACCGCCGATCCGCCGGCTGGTGAGGAGCCCGGACTCCCGGAGCACGGCCACATGGTGGCTGACGGTCGCCGGGCTGAGCCCGACCCGGGCCGCCACCTCGCTCGTGGTGCGGCCGTCGGCCACCTCCTCCAGCACGGCCGCCCGGGCCCGGCCGAGCAGCGCGGCGAGGGCCTGGTGCGTGCCGGCGGCGGCGGGCGGCGGGGGTGCCAGCCAGCGGGGGTCGTGCGTCACGGGGTGGACGAGCACCGGGGGCAGGGAGCCGTCCCGCAGCACGATCGGTCCGGGCCAGCAGAAGAAGGACGGGATGATCCGCAGGCCCCGCCCGTCGAGGTGGAGGTCGCCGCGCAGATGGGAGCCGGCGATGTGCAGGACCGGCGCGGACCAGCGCACGCTGGGGTGCAGCCCCTGTGCCAGACCCGCGAAGCCGGACCGCAGCAGGGCCCTGGCCGCGGCGGAACGGGCCTCGTCGAAGCGGGCGCGGACCTGGGTCCAGTACGGGGCGACGAACCGCTCGTGATGGCGGCGGACCAGGCCGCCGAGCCCGCGCAGTGCCTGGGTGTCGCCGTCGGCGAGCGGCCGGGACCAGCTCGGCAGGGACCGGGGGAGGGACAGTTCCGTGAGGTCGGTCCGCAGCCGGGCGCGGGGTGTGGCGAGCAGCGCGTCCAGGCCCGCCTCGAAGCCGCCGGCGGCCCCGGCCGGCGTCAGGAAGTCCGCCGAGTAGCCGCGCGGCGGGGCGAGCAGGCGCAGTCGGGACAGTTCGGGGTCGAAGGGGCCGCGGGAGGCCCGCCGCCAGCGGCCGAACACCAGGGGGCCGTCCCGGTTCTGCAGCAGATGCAGGCTGAGCAGCCCCTCCCACAGCGGGTCGGGCTCCTCCGCCAGGACCACCCGGGCCAGGTCGTCGTACGTGAAATGGATGCGCAGCGCCACCGGCCCGCTCCCCCCAGATCTGGATGTGCCGCGGACGTACGAGACCCCGGGGTGCTCGCTGTGGAGGGGCGGGCGCCCCGGGGTTCGTGCCGGCCGGTCGGGTCGTCGACCGGCCGGTTCATCGAACGGGTCGGCCGGTCAGCCGATCTTGCCGAGGCTGTCGACGCGCTCGTTGACGCCGTTGCGGAGTTCGCCGAGCGTCGTGCCGGGCGGGGCCGTCTTCGGGGTGGAGGACGGCGGCTGGGTCTCGTCCGCGCAGGTGGTGCCGCGGGCCGGGACGGTCAGGTCGACGAGGTAGTCGATCACCGCGGTGGTCGCGCAGGCGCTGCGGCCGAACGCGGTGTGGCCCTCGGCCTCGAAGGTCACCAGCGCGGCGTTGTCGAGCTGGTGGGACAGCGCGACCGCGTGCTCGTAGGGGGTGTCGGGGTCACCGGTGGTGCCGAGGACCAGGATGGGTGCCGAGCCCTTGGCGCGGAAGGAGCCGTCGTAGCGGCTGGCCTTCTCGGCGGGCCACTGGACGCACGCGGTGGCGTGCTGGTGGTCGTAGGTCGGCGGACCGAACGCCATGGCCGGGCCCAGCAGCGGCGCGGCCGCCGCGTTGGACTCGACGTTCCACTCCAGCTTGTTCAGGCTCTTGGGGTAGTCCTTGTCGACGCACTCGACGACCACGTTCGGGCCGAGGAAGTCGAAGCTGGCCGGGGACGGCGGGCGCAGCAGGAACGAGGTGTTGTCCCGCAGCTGTGCCTTGCGCAGGGCCGCGCCGAGCGAGGGCCAGATGACCTTGCCCTCGTTGATGTTGAACATCAGCCGGTAGACCAGGGTGTAGCCGTTGGCCTTGCCGCCGCTCGCGGTGGTGACCGGGTTGGCGTCGAGGTCCTTCTTCAGCTGCTCGAACGCGCCGCGCGGGTCGCCGTCACCGAAGCCGCAGACGGGCTGGTCGGAGGCGCACCAGTCGAGGAAGCGGCTCATCGAGCCGTCCAGCGCCAGGTACTGGTCGCGGTCGTAGGCGTAGGGCCGGTAGGCGTACTTGTACGGGTCGTACGCGCCGTCGAGCGTCAGCGCCCGCACCCGCTTGGGGAACATGGCGGCGTAGACGGTGCCGATGTACGAGCCGAACGACCGGCCGTAGTACGTCAGTTGCTCTTCGCCCAGCGCCTGGCGCAGCAGGTCGATGTCGCGGGCGACGTACTCGGTGCCGACGTACGGCAGCAGGGCGCCCGAGTTGGTCTGGCAGGCGGCGTCGAACTCGGCGGCCTCGCTCAGCGCGGGACCGAAGGCGTCCGGGCCGGGGACGCCCTTGGCGTCGGTGACGGCCTTGGTGTAGCGGGCGTCGTCGAAGCAGGTGAGCGCCGAACTGCGGCCGACACCGCGGACGTCGTAGCCGAAGACGTCGAACGACTCGCGCAGCTTGGCGGGCAGCCCCGCGTAGTTGTTGCGGACGTAGTCCACGCCGGAGTTGCCCGGACCGCCGGGCTGCATGAACAGCGTGCCCTTGCGCTTGCTCTGGTCGGCGGCCTTCTTGCGGACCACCGCGAGGGTGATCTTGGTGCCCTGCGGCTGCCGGTAGTCCAGCGGCACGTCCGCGTTGGCGCACTCGAAACCGCCCTGACAGTCGGACCAGGCCAACGTCGGGACGGGAGGCGGTGTGTAGGCCGACTGCGGCTTCTGCGCGGTGTCCTGCGCGGCCATCGCCTGGGTCGCGATCCCCGTGCCGGCGAGGACGAGGGCGGTCAGTGCGGCGCCGACGATTCTGAGACGTGAGAAACGTCTGGAGGCGTGGTGATACGTGGTCATGGGCGTGTTCCCCCTGAGCGGTAGAGACCCCTGAGAACCCACTGGTCAATGCGAGTTCGGAGAATGTCTAACTCAAGAGACGGCAAAAAGGCCAGAGCGGTGCCCTCATGGCCGACCTTCCACTCAATCTCTCCACTACCCAACGGTAGTTACCGTCTCCGGTCATCCCTCCGTAACCTGGACCGGCCTGGCCGGCCCCCCGTGCGGGGTCCGGCCGGAACCCCCCTCACCAGCACGAAGGATCCGCGCACGTGTCATCCAGGAACAGCCGTCTCAGGATCGCCCTCCTCTCCGTGGCCGTGGCCGCCGCCGGTGTCGCCCTCGCGGGCCCCGCCGCGGCGGCCGCGCCGCGGGCCGCCTCCACCGTGTCCACGTCCTCGCAGGCGCCCGCCGCACCCGTCGCCTTCGCCGACCTCGCCACCGCCCCGCTCATGGCGGACGGCCGGAGCCACGAGGTCACCCTGGCCTACCGCAACGACTCGGGCGCGGACCGGACCGTCGCCCCGCAGCTCCTGCTGGAGTCCCCGGACTCCGGCCCGTTCCTCGACCCGGCGGACGTCAAGGTCGAGCACCGCACCGCCGGGGGCTGCTGGAAGGCGGTCGTCCTCGGCAGCCGGACCGGCACCCTCTTCACCGACCTGAGCACCGCGCGGCGCACCCTGCGGGCCGGTGCGACCCTCGCGGAGCTCTACCGCGTCACCGTCACCGACCCGGCGGCCGAGGGCACGGTCCACCCGAGGATCGCCCTCTACTGACACCGCCGTACCGCCGCCCGCTGTACTGCCGTACCGCCCATGGGCGGTACGGCACCGTCCAGGACGGCCGCCGGACCGCCTGGTGGCCCGAGGGCGACCCCATGGGCCTCCTCACCGGCACGGTCACCGGGGCGTGACGGGGGTCACATCCCGTGATGTCACATCGGACCCGGTGCGGCCCGTCCTCGTGTTGTCACCGCATACGACGGCACGAGGAGCCCGCCATGGAAGCACGTCTGAACCTGCTCGCCAGCCCTGTCGCCGGAAAGCTCGTCAAGCACCTCGTCGCGGCCGGCAAGGCCGTCGACGAGACGGGGCTGCCGGTCACCACCCAGGAACTGGTGAGGATCCGCGCCAGCCAGATCAACGGCTGCGGGTACTGCCTCGACATGCACACCAAGGAGGCCGCGCACGCCGGGGAGACCGCCCAGCGGCTGCACCTGATCGCCACCTGGCGGGAGGCCCAGGTCTTCACCGAGGCCGAGCGTGCCGCGCTGGAGCTGGCCGAGCAGGGCACCCGCATCGCCGACGCGGCCGGCGGCGTCCCCGACGAGGTCTGGGAGAACGCGGCCAAGCACTTCGAGGAGGACCAGCTCATCGCCCTGGTGGCGCTCATCGCCCTCATCAACACCTTCAACCGGCTGAACGTCATCCTGCGTCAGCCGGCGGGCGACTACCAGGTCGGCATGTTCGGCTGACCCGGAAGGGGCGGCCGCGTCACGTCCCGTCCCGTTGGGCGAACTGCAGGGAGAGGGCCTGCAGGACGTCGGCGGTCGTGGTGTCGGCCCGCCCCTCGTCGTGCACCTCGGCGAGGTGCACGAAGGCGTAGGAGAAACAGTTGACGAGGCCCACGATCGCCGGCCCCAGGGCATCGGTGATGATGCCGGTGGCCTCCTGGGCGCTCGCGTCGGCGGGCAGCCTGATCACGGGCAGGGTCTCCGTGAGCAACGCGGAGACGGCACCCGTCAACGCCACCTCGTCCCCGGGATGCTCGCGGACCTGCCGCCGCATCTCGATCGCCTCGGTGAGGATGCCCACGACTCGCCGCATGATCTCGGATTGCTCCACGGGGGGAGCCTAGGCCCAACTCGCCCCTGAGTACCCGACCTGGGGCGGACCCGCACCGGGTCCGCCCCCTCAACATGCCTGCGCACGGCCTTTTCAGGCGTTCGGTTCGCTCTCTTCGGACGCTTCGCCGGCCGGCTGCTCGGCCTGTACGAACGTGCCCTTGATGGGGACCGTGATGACTAGTCCTTGATCGCGGAGTTCGCGAACGGCTCGCCGAATCGTGTTGACGGCTACGCCGTACTGCTCGGCGAGATCGCGCTCAGCGGCAAGGCGTGCTCCCACGGGCAAGCGGCCCGTGCGGATCTGCTCGGCGATGTGGTGCACCACCTGGAGATACACGTAGACATGGCTCGTCGGGTCGGGGCTCCACTCGCGATCGTTAGCCATAGCTGCACGCTAAGGCGACTGGTAGCAGCGCACCACATGAGGGAACGTCCGCATGCAACCTCATGCTTCCGGTTGCTACCTATCGCGTCCTAAGGCAAAGTGGTCACGAAAGACCCCGGCGAGGCGGCAACCTCCCGGGGCACGGCCCACGCTTACAAGGAGCGTCGACATGACCGACCTTATCCCCCGCGCCCTCCAATGGCTGCGTCTCCTCTTCGCCCCCGGCCCCGGCAAACGGCGCCTCCCCCGCCACCGCCCCTACCTCTGCCTGCACGTCACCGCCGTACGCCACCTCTCCACCCCCGCACCGGCGCCCGCGTCCTCCGGCCTCCCCCGTCACCGCTCCCCGTACGGCCTCCACGCCCCCATCGACGGCGCAGCCTCTCCTCTCGTCCGCCCCTACCTCGCCGCCTGTGAAGAAGAGGCCGCCCTCCAGCAGCGCCGCCGACTCGCGCTCGTCCTGGCCGCGGACTTCGGGGTCGACCTCGACCAGCACCTGGTCGGCGTAGGGCAGGTGGCGGTCTGATGGACCACCTCAACGGCACACCCGTACCCGTACCCGGCCGCGCGTCCGCGCCCCGACTCCTGCCCTGGCCGTCCCCGGAGGGCAAACCCTCCTACCTGGTGACGGACCACCACGGTGGCTACCTCTCCCGTCTCGCCGACGACCTGGAGGCCACCCAGCTCGCCACCGGCACCGACGTACTCGGCCTCGCCCGCGTGGTGCTGGACGACCCCACCTCGCCGTACACCGAGGTCCGCTACGCGGGCATCCGTCTCGCCGAGTGCCTGACCGACGCCCTGCGCGTCGCCGAGTCCCGGGGGCTGCGCCTGCCCGTGCCGGACGTCGAGGACGAGGACGGCGTAGAGACGGCCGGAGCGGCCGACGAGGCAGGACGCGCCAAGTCGGCGTAACCGGTGGACGTCCCGCCTCCCGTTCCGGTCGGGCCCGTGCCGACCGGCCGGACGGGAGGCGAACAACTCACGGTGTCACTGACAAGGGGTCCGGACCTGCCCTCTGACCGGACCCCTCGGCGCGTGCTACTCCTCGCTAGGCCGCTTGGCCCGCCGGGTGGAAGTTGATGCGTTCACTGATGACGGGGAAGCCGGCCTTTGCAAAGTTCGCGGCCATGGGGAAGTTGCCCTGGTCCGTCGCTCCGCTGACGAACTCCGCGCCCTGCTCGACGAGGAGGTGGGTGCACTCCGCGAGGAGGTCGTAGGCGTAGCCGCGACCGCGCTGTTCGGGGACGACTCCGATGAAGCCGATGGTCGGGCCGGAGGGGTTGTGGGCCGGTATGTGGATGCCGGCCAGGTCGCCCTCCGACGTGTGCGCGATCTGCCACCACTCCCGTGGGGAGGGGCACCAGTGGAAGAAGTCGAGTTCCTCCTGGGCGGCCTGGTCGAGGCCGCCCTCCTCGACGGCCCTGAGCGCGTGGGCGTCCAGGGTGACGGAGTGGATGCGGCGCAACGCGTCGAAGAACACGGTGTCGTCGGGTTCGGCGCTGAAGCGCAGGCGTCCGGGCCGCTCGGGCAGACCTCGCTCGGGGGTCCACCGGTACAGGAAGCGTTCCACCAGGAGTTCGTACCCCGCGGCTCGTGCGGCGGCGAAGCGCGCCTCGGCGCCGGCGCGCAGGTCGGCCTTTTCCCGCCAGCCGCCGGGCAGGTTGATCTCGAGTTCGACCTGCCAGGGAGCGGAGCGCAGGAGCTCGGCCCCGGCCTCCTCCTCGCCCTCGGCCACGTCGAACCAGTTGATGTTCACGGGCTCCGAGTCGTCGGGGCCGCCCCACCACGCGCCGCGTGCGACGACCTCGCCGTCGCGCAGGGCGACGCGCTTCCAGTCGGGACGGAACCGGGTACGCCGATGGCCTTCACGGGCGCCCAGGGGGTCGGGGAGTGCGTCGAAGAGATGAGCGTCGCTCGCGGAGAGCGCGCGGATGACCGCGTCGGTCATGGATTCCTCCGGGATACAGGCTGCTTGGAGCGCTCCCGGTCAGAACTCACGAACACGCCGGGACAGCGGAAAGAGGGAGCGCTGGAAAGGTGTGAACCGCACGGCACTCGCCTCCTTCCATCCATCTCAGGGCGCGGAGCCACACACTAAGTGATCTACCGCAGGCCCGTCCACGGGTTTCCTTACGCCCTGACCCTGACCCGCGATTGATGTGGTCAAGCGTTCCCGTGTCGGTTGAGTTCGAGCGCCATGCCATGAACCGGATTCCCCGGACCATGCACGACCCAGCGGACCTGCCGCCGCATCTCGATCGCCTCGGTGAGGATGCCCACGACTCGCCGCATGATCTCGGATTGCTCCACGGGGGGAGGGGGGAGCCTCCCCCCCCCCCGCGACTCCCCTTGAACCTCGAAAGCCATCGCCTCCCACCTGTCCCCAGGGGGCCAGACGCCAAGGGCGGCAGGAGTCGTGTCAACGGTCGACCAGCCGTGGACGCGGGGCCTCACCCGTGGATTCCGCGTCGGTGTCGTCGGTGCCGACCGGGCCGCGGGGAAGCATCCGGTCCAGCCACTTCGGCAGCCACCAGTTGTTCCGGCCGAGGAGTGTCATGGTCGCCGGTACCAGCACCATGCGTACGACCGTGGCGTCGATGAGGATCGCGGTGGCCAGGCCGAGCCCGAACATCTTGGTGGAGGGGTCGTCGGCGACGGCGAAGGACAGGAAGACCGCCACCATGATGAGGGCGGCCGAGGTGATGATCCGGGCGGTGCGCGAGACGCCCTCGACGATCGCCGTGCCGTTGTCGCCGGTGCGCAGGTACTCCTCGCGTACGCGGGAGAGGAGGAACACCTCGTAGTCCATCGACAGGCCGAACAGGATGGCGAAGAGGAACATAGGGATGAACGACACGATCGGAACCGTCGCTTCCAGCCCGATGAGTGCGCCTCCCCAGCCCCACTGGAAGACCGCGACCATGATCCCGTAGGCCGCGCCGATGCTCAGCAGGTTCAGCAGAACCGCCTTGAGCGGTACGAGTACCGAGCGGAAGACCAGCATCAGCAGCAGGAACGACATCGCCAGCACGGCGGCGACGAACGCCGGCATGCGCTCGCTGGTGCGTCGGCCCACATCGGACAGGCTCGCGGCGGCGCCGCCGACGTGGACCCTGGCCGGGCCGTGCCCGATCGCCGTGGGCAGCACCTCGGTGCGCAGCCGGGCGATGGTGTCGGCCGTGGCCTTGTCCTGAGGGCCGGTGGTCGGGAACACCACGAGGGTCGCGATGCCGGTGGCCCGGTCGATGTGCGTCGGCGCGACGGATGCGATGCCCGGATCCGCCGCGACCGCCCCGACGAGTCGGTCCAGCACTCCCGGATCACCGATGGGGTCCGCGGCGATGACGAGGGGACCGTTGGTGCCCGGGCCGAACCCCTCGGCGACGAGGTCGTAGGCCCGGCGCTCGGTACGGCTGTGGGGAAGTGAGCCGTCGTCGGGCAGGCCGACGCGCAGGCCGAGCACGGGCAGCGTCGCGGTCAGCAGCAACCCCGCCGCGCCGACCGCGTACGGCACCGGATGCTCGCTGACGTGCCCGATCCAGCGACGCCACCCGGCGGCGTGGGTGGTGCCCGCCGCCGTGTCCCGTCGTCGGCCGAGGCGGCCCGACCACCCGGCCCGCAGTGCCCGGCCGATCCGGCCGGCTCGGGCCAGGCGCGGGCCCGCCGCGCCGAGGAAGGCCGGCAGCAGCGTCACCGACGCGAGCACCATCGTCAGGACGACGATCGAGACGGCAACCCCGCCCACCGTCATGAAGGGCACGTTCGCGACCGCCAGGCCGAGGATCGACACGACTACGGTGCCGCCGGCGAAGACCACCGGCCGTCCCGCCGTTGCCACCGCTCGTCCGGCCGCCGTCTGCGGATCGAGCCCGCCCGCGAGGTACTCCCGGTGCCTGGCGAGCACGAACAGCGCGTAGTCGATGCCCACTCCGAGCCCGACCATGCTGCCCAGGACCGGTGCGAAGGTGGGAACGTCCGTGACCCCCGCCAGTACCGTCATCGTGGCGACCCCGACGGTCAGCCCGAAGACCGCCATGCCGATCGGCAGCGCGGCGGCGACGAGCGAACCGAACGCCAGGAACAGGATCGCGGCCGCGGCGAGGAGGCCGATCAGCTCGCTGGCGCCGCCGTCGGGGTCGGAGAAGGCGTAGAAGAGGTCCCCGCCCATCTCGATGCGCAGGGGCAGTTCGGCGCGCAGCCGGTCGCCGAGGTCGACGAGGGCGTCGAGGTCCTCGGCCGACAGCCGGCTCCGGTCGGGGTACTGCACCCGGACGACTGCGATCCGCCCGTCGGCCGAGACGAGGCCGCCGCGCACGGCGGTGTCCCCGCGTGCGTCGAGTGCCCCCGACGGGTCGCTCGTGCCGAGCACGTGCGGCAGCCGCTCCACCTCGGTCTGCAGCCGCGTGAGAGCGGTGCGCGCGCTGCCGCGGTCGAAGAACGTCGCAGCGCCGTCGAGGGGGGTGACGACCACTTGGGCGGTCATCCCCTCCTGGCCGGTGCGGGCCCGCTCGATCAGTTCCGCGGCCCTTTGCGAGTCCAGTCCCGGAGCGGTCATCGAGTCCGCGGTCCGCCCGCCGAAGGCGACGGCGGCGAGGACGACGAGCGTGGCGGCGACCAGCCATGCCGCGATCACCCGCCAGGGATGGCGGGCGGCGCCCCCGCCCAGGCGCAACAGGGCTTTCGAGAGCATCGGGTCCTCCAACCACCTTGTCGGCCGTCCTTGTACGGCCGCCGATGCCGAGGCTCGTCGCCACGGCGCTCCGCGGCATCGGCCCGCGGGCCGCGGATCCGTCGGCCCCGGGGCGGAGTGACAACCTGTCCTTTCGGCCGATGCGCGGCACGCCGTGGTCCCTAGGCTGGGAACCGTGCTCCGAGACGACCTGCGAACCCTGTGGACCGAACCCCGGCCGCCCGACGCGCCCGCCCGGGTGCGGCGGGACTGGGCACTGCTCGCCGCGGGCCTTGCCGGTGTGGCGCTGGAGGCCACCCTGCGCGAGGACGTCGTGTGGCGGCCGGTGGCGGTGGTGTTCGCCGTATGGCTGTGGCTGCTGCCCCTGTGGCGCCGGACCCGCCCGCTGGCGATGGTGACGCTGGCGTTCGGCTCGGTGGCCCTGCTCCAGGTGGCCTGGCTCGTCGCCGGACCGCGCGAGCCCGTCGGCCTCTACACCGGCGCGGTCGTGCTCGTGCTGGTGTACGCGCTGCCCCGGTGGGGATCGGGACGCGAGACCGTGCTGGGCGGCGCGGTGATCCTCGCGGTCGGCACGCTGTGTGTCGTCGCGGACGAGACCTCGGTCGTCGAAAAGGTCGTGGGCCTCGTCTTCCTGATGCTGCCCGGGGTGGTCGGCGCTGCCGTGCGGTTCCGGGTGACCGCTCGCGAGCGGCAGGTGGAGCAGGTGCGCTCCCGCGAGCGCGAGCAGCTCGCCCGGGAACTGCACGACACGGTGGCCCACCACGTGTCGGCCATGGTGATCATCGCTCAGGCGGGCCGGGTGCTCGCGGGCGCCGACCCGTCCGCCGCCGTCGAGGCGCTGGAGGGGGTCGAGGAGGAAGGGGCGCGCACGCTGGAGGAAATGCGCGCCATGGTCGCCGCGCTGCGCGACCGCGGGGTCGGCGCCGAGCTGGCGCCGCCTGCCGGAGTCGCGGATCTGGAGCGCCTGGTGCGCACCCCGGGTGGCCGCCTCAGGGTCGACCTGGGGCTCGACGGCGAACTGGACGCGCTGTCCCCCACCGTGGACGCGGCCGTCTACCGGATCGTGCAGGAGTCGGTGACCAACGCGCTGCGCCATGCGGTCGACGCGACCGATCTCGTCGTCCGGGTCGCCGCGGAACGGCACACGGTGCGGGTGAGCGTGCGCGACAACGGCCGGCGCACCGGCCGGGGTCGCGACGGATACGGACTTACCGGACTGCGCGAGCGCGCGACCCTGCTCGGCGGCACACTACGAGCCGGCCCGGGTACCGACCGGGGCTGGCATGTCGAAGCCGAACTGCCGAGAGCGAGGAGCGAGAGCGGTGTCCATTCGCGTCCTCGTCGCTGACGACCAGGCGATCATCCGCTACGGGTTGCGGATCATGCTGAACGCCCAGCCCGGCATCGAGGTGGTCGGTGAGGCCGCCGACGGGCGGGAAGCGGTACGTCTGGCCCGCGAACTACGCCCCGACGTCTGCCTGTTCGACATCCGCATGCCTGAACTCGACGGGCTCGAGGCCACCCGGCTGGTCGCCGGCCCGGGCGTCGCCGACCCGCTGGTCGTGGTCGTCATCACCACGTTCGACCTCGACGAGTACGTCTACGGCTCACTGCGTGCCGGCGCCCGCGGATTCCTCCTCAAGGACACGGGACCGGACCTTCTGGCCCAGGCCGTACGGTCGGCGTCCGACGGTGAGGCGCTCATCGCGCCCAGCGTCACCGTCCGCCTGCTCCAGACGTTCGCGGACCTGCCCGCCGGCCGGCCCGTGGCCCAGCCCGTCTCCCCCGTCACCGCCCGCGAGGAGCAGGTGCTCCTCGCCGTCGCTCGCGGGCTGACCAACACCGAGATCGCCGATGCACTGCACATCAGCCTCAGCACGGTGAAGACGCATCTGGCCAGCCTGATGGCCAAACTCGGCGCCCGCAACCGGGTCGAGATCGCGATGTGGGCCTACGAAACGCGCCGTATCCTCCCCTCGACCTGAGTCGGGGTGCCGGGCCATGTCTGCTGAGTCCCCGCCCGGACATCGGCACACCGGTCGGCCCACGACCGTCTGACGACCGCCGGTGAGCCCGCGCCCCAGGCATGATCCAAAACGACCGGCTTCAGCTAGGCCGCTTCTCGCGACGCGCCTTCCGCCGGGCCCTCGGTGCTGCCCCCGGCCGGGTGGTCGACCGGGCCCCCGCCCGTGCCGTCCGCCGGTCCGCCGGTCGTGCCCCTGGGCGACTCGGCGGGCGTGTCGCCGTCCGTTCCGCCCGTCGCGTGCTCGGCCGAACCCTGCCCCGAACCCCCGATCGCGCCCTCCCCGGAGCCCGCGTCCGCCCCTTCCCCCTGCCCCGGATAGAACTGCGCGTACCACCGCCGCAGCGCCCTGATGCCCTTCTCGTGCGGCAGCAGGACCGGCCGGGCCTGGTGGATCTTGTGGTCCCAGATCTGGACCTCCTCCCGTACCTCGCCCAGCGCCTCGGCCCGGAAGACCAGCTTGAACAGCGGGGTGAGGAAGGGGAGCCAGGCCGGCTTGCGGAGGTAGTACAGCATCCGCAGCTCGCTGGTGCGGTCGTCCACGGGCGTGGTGAGCGCGACCGCCGTCACCGACAGCACCGGCCCGTGGACCCGCACGACCATCACCCCCGGCCCGTACATGTACGAGTCGAAAGTGTTGTTGATGTCCCAGCCGAACACCCGCCTGCTGATCGTCCCCCGCGCCTCGGCGAACGGCCCGTCCTCCCGCCACTCCTGGACCGGCGGCTCGCTCTGCCCGTGGATGAAGTGGAAATGGGACTCGTCGACGATGTTCTCGCGCATCTCCTGGACATGGATCCGCGCCCGGCACGTGTCGTCGATCGGTGAGGCGAACCGCCGGGACCTTGTCTCCTCGATCTCCGGCACCTCCCACGCAGGCTCGCCCGGCCCGGCGTACACGAACACGAGCCCGCTGTGCTCCCGCACCGGAAAGCCGCCGATCGACACCCTGGGCGTCCGCGCGGCGAACGGCGCCTCCACGCACCGCCCGTCCGTCCCGAACCGCCACCCGTGGAACGGGCACTGCACCGCCCCGTCCACGACCTTCCCGCCGACACCCAGGTGCGCGCCGTAGTGCGGACAGTGCGCGTCCCGCACGGCCGCCCGTCCGTCCGACCCGCGGAACGCGATCAGCGCCCGCCCGAAGTAGTGCAGGCTGACGACCCTCCCCGCCCGCAACTCCCCGCTGCGCAGCACCGCGTACCACCCGTGGGGCACGCTCGGCATCGGATACTCGTCGGCCCGCGGATCACGGGGCAGGGCGGCCGGATCGAGGATGCTCTTGTCATGGCTCCGACGAAGTCGCATGAGGGCGATGCTAGTGGCGGTCGTGATCTCCGGCCCAGAACTGGTCCTGTATTCAAGGAATTTGGCGCATACGGATCGGGGCGGCGGGTCGGCAGGTCGGTCACGACGGCGACCCGTAGGCCGCGACCATCACACCGAGGGCCACCCGGCTCACGTCCCGGCCCTTGGCATCCGTGGAGTTGACGCTGTAGACGAGGGTGCGGGAGCCGTCCCGCGTGGAGGCGATGGCCGCGTTGTAGCCCCAGCGGCCGCCCGTCTTGCCCCACACCTCCCGCCCGCCGAGCACCTTCCTGGCGAGCCCGACGGCGTACTCGGCCGGTCTGCCGCTCGGGAAGGCCGTCACCTCCGGCACCGTGAACATCGCCTCCAGCAGCGGCCCGCGCGGCACGATCCGCCCCTGGAACAGCGCGTCGGTGAACCGCTCCAGATCCGCCGCGGTGGAGACGAGGTCCCCGGCCGCCCAGCCGTCGGTCACCCCCCACACGGTCACGTCCCGCAGCCCGGTCGTCCCGTCGTCCAGCGTCATCCGCTGGTATCCGTGGTTGTGCGGGCCGACGATCCGCGGGTCGGTGCCCGGGGCGTACGTGTCCCGCAGCTTCAGCGGGCCCAGCACCCGCCGGGCCAGCTGCCGCTCGTAGGAGTCCCCCGTCACCCGCTCCACCAGCAGCCCGGCGATCGTGTAGCCGATGTTGAGGTAGTGCTGCCGCTCACCCGGCGCGAACTCCCGCTCCTTCGCCGTGGCCGACCGCACCATCGCCTCCGGGTCGTGGACCAGGAACCGGTTCGCGTACCACTCCTCGACCGTCGACCCCGGGAAGTCGGCCGCCGGGATCCCGTGCGTGTGGTCGAGCAACTGCCGGACGGTGACACCGCCGTACGACGCCGGCATCAGGTCCGGCAGATAGGCGCGCACGCTCCGGTCCAGGTCGACCTTCCCCTCCGCCGCCAGGTCCAGCACCACGGCCGCCGTGAACACCTTGGTCACCGACCCCACCCGGAAACGGGCGCGCGGATCGGCCGCGCGCCCGCTCGCCAGGTCGTGCACCCCCGAACTGCCCCGCCACACCCCGTCGGTGCCCCCGACCCGGACGAGCGCGGCCGTGGCGTCGGCGGCGGGCAGTCCGGCGACGGCGGCCTCCAGGGCGGCGGTCGTCGCGGGGTCGATCCGCGCCGTGCGGGGGTTCCCATGCGGCGGCGCGGTCATGTTCGTCGTTCCGCCGGGTGAGGGCGACGCGGCTGCCGGCAGGGCCGCCGGACCCGTCACCGTCCCCAGGACGCAGGCGGCGACGAGCAGGGTGCGGGTGGCGCGCTTCATGAGCAACTCCGTTGATGTGAGCCGGTGTTCGCGACCGCACGGGTCGCTCTCGACGGCTCCATCCTGCTGACCCGCGGCCCTGCGCGCCTCGCCCGCGCCGGGGGTCTTCGGGGGGCGGTTCCGGTCACCTCCTCGCCGACGCGGGGGAGGACCCGGGCCGGAGAACTCCCCCGGGCGGGGGACCCGCGACCTGGGCGCGCGCGTCCCCCGCCGCGATCAGACCCGTCTCGTACGCGCAGATCACCGCCTGGACGCGGTCCCGCAGCCCGAGCTTGGCGAGCACGTTGCCGACATGCGTCTTGACCGTGTGGTCGCTGACGACCAGCTCGGCGGCGATCTCGGCGTTCGACAGCCCCCGCGCCAGCAGCAACAGCGTCTCCCGCTCCCTCCCGGTCAGCAGGCCGAGCCTGGGGTCGGGCCGCGGGGCCCGGGCGGCGGTCGGCCGCGTGTACTGCTCCACCAGCCGCCGTGCCACGGACGGGGCGAGCAGCGAGTCGCCGCGCGCCACGACCCGTACGGCGTGCACGAGATCGTCCCGCCGGACGTCCTTCAGCAGGAACCCGCTCGCGCCCGCGTGCAGCGCCTCGTACACGTACTCGTCGGAGTCGAAGGTCGTCAGCATCACGACCCGGCAGCCACCGTCCCCGCCGCCCGCGCCACCGTCCCCGCCCCCGCCGCCCGCGCCCCCGCTCTCCTTGATCGCCCGGCATGCCTCGATCCCGTCCATGCGGGGCATCCGGATGTCGAGCAGCGCCACGTCGGCGCGGTGCCGCCGCACCGCCTCCACCGCCGCCGCCCCGTCACCCACCTCGGCGACCACCTCGATGTCCGGCTGGACGTCGAGGATCAGCGCGAAGCCGCTGCGCACCAGCTCCTGGTCGTCGGCCACGACCACCCGGATCGTCATCTCCCCGCCTCCGCCTTGGCCGTCGTGCCCGCGAGGGGCGCCACCGGTATCCGCACCCGCACCACGAACCCCCGCCCGCCGGGCCCCGCCCCGGTCTCCGCCGTACCCCCGTGCGCGGCCGCCCGCTCCCGCACGCCGACGAGCCCGTGCCCGCCGACATGCCCGGCGCGCGGCCCGCGCCCGTCGTCCGCCACCTCCACGCGCACCTCGTCGTCCCCGTACGCCAGCCGCACGCGGACGGTACGGGCGTCCGCGTGCCTGACCGTGTTCGTCAGCGCCTCCTGCACGATCCGGAACACCGACGCCCCGGCGGCCGCCGGCAGCGGCCGCTCCCGCCCCACCACCTCGTGCACGACGTCGAGCCCACTGCCCCGCACCCGGTCGAGCAGCCCGGCCAGATCCCCGGCTCCCGGCTGCGGCGCACGGGACACGCGCTCCTCCTCGGCCGCCTCCCCGGCCCCCTCGCGCAGCACGCCCAGCATCCGCCGCAGCTGGACCATGGCGTCCCGGCCGGCCTCGGAGATCGCGTCGAAGGCGGCCTCGGCCCGCTCCGGCGCCGTCCGCACCGCCACCGGCCCGGCCTCCGCCTGCACGATCATCAGGCTCACGGCATGGGACAGGATGTCGTGCATCTCGCGGGCGATGCGGGCCCGCTCCCGCGCGGCGGCGCGCTCGGCCTCCACGCGGTGCGCCCGCTGACGGGCGTCGGTCAGCCGTCCGAAGACATAGGCCGCCGCGAACACGAAGGCGGAGAAGGTCAGTTCACGCGCCGAGCGGCTGTTGAGACCCACCCCCACCGGCACCGCGACCAGCAGCAGCACCCCGGTGGCCAGCCGCTTCCAGGGCGGCGAGAGCACGGCGACCGTGTAGACGATCACCAGCCCGCTGTACGGCAGCGGCTGTCCGGGCCCGTCCAGAGTCAGCCGGTAGACCAGGCTGGTCACCATGATCGCCAGCAGTACGGCGAGTGGGGCCCGCCGCCGCCACACCAGCGGCACCACCGTCAGCGTCGTCAGCCCGTACGCCGCCCAGGTCGGCGCCGGCAGCCCGCTCGCCCGCGGCACCACGAACGGCATCGTCACCGCCGCCTGCACCAGCAGCGTGACCCCGCCGTCGACCACCCACGGGTGAGTCTCCCCGAGCGCCCGCCCCCGCTCCCACCACCCGCGCGCCCCGCGCACACCCCGTAACCCCGTCACGACCCCACACCGTAACGGCGCTCCCGACGCACGACGCACCGGCCGGCGCCGCCTCCCCCCAGGGAGCGCGCGCTGTGTGAAGAAACCTGTACAACCGCGCACTGGCCCTCCCGCGACGGCGAACGCGAGGATGGTCCGGAGCCCGAGGAGCCCGTGGGGGCCCCATGAGGCGAGGGGGTAGGCATGAGGTCGCGCTTACGGTGGGTCCCCGGCCGGGAAGGGCACGTCAGGGTCGAACGAGACCAGCCCTACGCGGCCGTGCTGCTCAGGTTCGTCGTCCTGGTGGGCCTGCTGACCATGCCGGTGCTCGTCTTCCACCGGGGCGCCTGGTTCCCGTTCGCCGGCGCCGCCGGCTATCTGCTCTGGGAACTGGCCCGCACGCACCGCGCGCTCGACGAACTCGCCCGCCTCTGGAACGAGCAGCACCGGCGGGGGCAGCGGCAGGAACCCCGGCAGCGGACCGTGACGGGCGGCCGCTGAACGGGGTCAGGAGGCGGACGCCGGCGCCGGTGCCGTACTGCGCCGCCGTACGAGCCGCGTGGGCACGAGCGTCGTCCCGTGCTCGGCCGCCCCTTCCTCCGCGCCCTCCCGCATCTTGCTGAGCACGCCCCGCACACACAGCCGCCCCACCTCGGCGAAGTCCTGGTGGACGGTGGTGAGGGGCGGCAGGAAGGACGCGGCCTCCGGGATGTCGTCGAAGCCGACGACGCTGACGTCCTCGGGGACCCGGCGCCCGCGCTCGTCCAGGGCGCGCAGCAGCCCGAGGGCCATCTGGTCGTTGGCGACGAACACGGCCGTGCAGTCCGCCTGTTCGGCGATCCGCAGCCCGGCCCGGTACCCCGACTCCGCCGACCAGTCGCCCCGCACCAGCGGCGGCGCCGGGCGCCCGGCCTCGTCGAGCGTGGCGCGCCAGGCGTTGGCCCGCCGCTGCGCCGCGAAGGAGTCCTCGGGCCCGGCCAGATGCCACACCGTCCCGTGCCCCAGCTCCAGCAGATGCCGTACGGCGTCCCGCGCGCCGCCCGCCTGGTCGGTGTCGACGACGGTGTACCGGTCCCCGGCGTCCGAGTCCGCCACCACGACCTGCACCCCGGGCGGCACCGACACGGTCGCCGCGTCGAGCAGATGGACCTCCATGATGACGATGACGGCGTCCACGGCCAGCTCCCCGAGCCGTGAGAACGCCCCGTTCACCTCGTCCTGCGTCGGCACGGCGACGGGCAGCAGCGTGACCGCGTACCCCTCGCGCGCGGCGGAGGTGGCGATCGCGTCGAGGGTGCGGATGTTGCCCAGGGTGGAGAGGGAGAAGGTGATCACGCCGAGCGTCCGGAACTCCCCGCGCCGCAGCGCCCGAGCCGCACTGTTGGGCCGGTACCCCAGCTCCCGCATGGCGGCCAGGACCTGGCGCCGGGTGTCCTCGTTGACCCCGGCGAACCCGTTGGACACCCGGGACACGGTCTGGGACGAGACACCGGCGAGCCGTGCGACGTCACCCATGGAGGGCCCCTGCCGGGGCCGGGCGGAGCGTCTCCTCGTCGTGCTACGACCGTCGGTCGCGTCCACCTGATTCCCCCGACTCTCCCTGCTGGTCCGGCCCTTGTGCCACTTCCGGCACTTCCGGAACGACGTGTTGATCTCTTACGAATCCTTGACCGCCGCGATTCGGACAGTGTAGACATCCGCCTCAGTGGATGTTTACGTAAACATGCATCGCGACAAACCCTACGAGAGCGCATCGAACTGCTCCGTACCAGTCTGAACCCGTACCAGCCCGAACCGCACCACCACGCGTCGCAGGAACCGCACCACGCTGAACGCCGGCCCCTTTCTCCGTGTCTCGCCGGGACGTGACACACGGAAGAGTTGGAGTACTCGAATGGCACACCGCACCCGTACGAGACGGCTCTTCGGGGCCATCGGCGTCACGGCCCTGGCCACCGGAACGGTCATGGCCACGACCTCCCTGCCGATGGCGCACGCCGACACGTCGGCCGCCGTCGCCTCGGTCACGGTCCGCCCCGACCCCTCCTACAAGGCCGACGGCTTCGAGGGCTGGGGCACCAGCCTGGTGTGGTTCGCCAACGCCACCGGCGACTACCCCCCGGCGGTCCGCGAGAAGCTCGCCGACCTGCTCTTCGGCAAGGACGGCCTCGACCTCAACATCGCCCGCTACAACATCGGCGGCGGCAACGCCCCCGACGTCAAGGACTACCTGCGGGCTGGCGGCGCGGTCGAGGGCTGGTGGAAGGCCCCGGCGGGCACCACCCGCACGGACGTCGACTGGTGGAGCGCCGACGACAAGAACGACTGGAACAACGACGCCGACGCCACCCAGCGCTGGTGGGTCGACCGCATCAAGAACGACATCGACCACTGGGAGACGTTCAGCAACTCCCCGCCGTGGTTCATGACGGAGAGCGGCTACGTCTCCGGCGGCTTCGACTCCTCCAAGGACCAGCTGAAGGCCGACTCGGTCGACGACTTCGCCAAGTACCTGGTCGGAGCCACCGAGCGCCTGGAGAAGGCGCACCACATCAAGGTCGACACCCTCGACCCCTTCAACGAGCCCAACACCACCTACTGGGGCACCAAGCTCGGCGCGGACGGCCAGCCCACCGGCGGCCGCCAGGAGGGCGCCCACATCGGCCCGGAGCTGCAGCAGAAGGTCCTCAAGGCGCTCGCCCCGGTCCTGGACAAGTCCCGTTCGGACGCGGAGATCTCCGCGATGGACGAGACCAACCCGAGCATCTTCGCCACGAACTGGAACTCCTACCCCCAGGAGGTCCGCGACCTCGTCGGCCAGATGAACGTCCACACCTACGGCACCGGCCAGCGCACCATGGTCCGTGACCTCGCCAAGGCCGCCGACAAGCCGCTGTGGATGAGCGAGGTCGAGGGCGACTGGGGCGACGGCCAGAGCTTCACCGACATGCGCCCCGGCCTGGGCCTCGCCCAGCAGATCGTCAACGACCTGCGCGAACTGGAGCCCCAGGCATGGGTGTTCTGGCAGCCGGTCGAGGACTACGACAACATGAAGCCGGGCGGCGAGTCCGCGAAGGGCGGCAACTGGGGCTCCATCCAGCTGTCGTTCTCCTGCAAGTCGTCGGACACGCTGAAGTCGTGCCCCATCTACACGAACACCAAGTTCGACACGGCCCGCAACTTCACGCACTACATCAAGCCGGGCGACCGCCTCATCAAGACCGACGACACCTCCAGCACGGCCGCGGTCGCGAAGAAGGGCAAGAAGGCGACGGTCGTCCACGTCAACAGCACGACGGCACCGCGCGCGGTGACGCTCGACCTCTCCCGCTTCGGTGACGTCGGCAAGCATGCGAGGGTCACCCCGGTGGTGACGGACGCCTCCGGCAAGCTGGTCCGCCAGAAGGCCGTGGACGTCAGGGACAAGAAGGCCACGATCACGGTCCCGGCCCAGTCGGTGACGTCGTTCCTGATCAGCCACGTCTCGGGTGTGGCCGCCTCCGCCGCCGAGCTGCAGGACGACCACACCTACACCCTGACCGGCGTCCAGAGCAGCAAGAACCTCGCCCTCGCCGCCGACGGCAAGAGCCTGGTCATCAAGAACCCGAACGCGGCCACCGCCGCCCAGCGGTGGACCCTGGACCGCGTCGGCACCGGCCCGACGGGCAACCGCGCCCGCTACGTACTGACCGAGGCGGCCTCCCACAAGCGCCTGGCGGTCCGGGGCGGCTCCCTGGTCGCCGAGCCGGACACGGGCGCCCGCGACACCGCCACCCAGTGGATCCTCTCCACCACGGGCGACTCCACCTGGACCCTGGTCAACACGGCCACCGGGCAGCTCGCCGACGTCGGCGGCCAGTCCACGAACGACGGCGCGGGCGTGGGCCTGTGGATCCCCAACTCGGGCTCCAACCAGCGCTGGAAGCTGACGGACGTGACGCCGGCCGCGGCCGCGAAGTCGGCGAAGGGTTCATGACGCAGGCCGCGCGCGGGGCGGACATCCGTCCCCGACGGAACGACTGAGGCCGCACGGCCGACGAGGAAGCCCCAGGGATGACCCTGGGGCTTCCTCGGGTAAAGGGGGTCAGGGTGAGTCAGGAACCCGGGTTCGTCACGGCGTCCAAGGGGTGTGCCGGTTGCCTCGTCGTCGCAGCGGTCGGGCTGGTCCTCGTGACGGCGCTCGTCCAGTGGATCGACTGGGGAGTACTGCTGGCCGCAGTGATCGTGAGCGGAGCTTTCTGGGCCCTTCTGCACTTCCAGGGTCCGGGTGACACGGGAAAGAACGGCGACACCTCCTCGGACTCGAACGACGAATGAGTCCGCGCTGCTGCGAGGCCCCGGGCCGGCTCATGCGGGTCGGCCTCGCGCGGGCCTGTGTCGCGTACCGGGCGTCAGCGCAGGGCCGGGCGGGCCGGCGTTTCACCGGAATGTCGCTGAGGAGAGGCCCCGTGTACGTGACCGGCTTACCGTGAGCCCATGTGTCAGGTCCAATACCCGAGGGCACCGTCGGGTACGCACCATGAAGGGCGGCACGACCGGATGGACGACCATGTTCGACGGATCGCCGAGTACGAGGTCGATGGGCAGGAACTCAAGCGCGCGATCGAGCGCGGTCCGAAAGTTATTCTCACGAACCTCGACGGAGTCACCGAGACGTCAAAAGCGAAGACGCCGCTGCGTTGTTCGGCTGTCCGGCGCGCGTCGCTGTACGACGCGATACGGGACATGCACGGGTACGAATCGGCGGTCGGAGAGAGAAGGCGGCGGCATGACGGTGGCGGTCTCGTGCGCAACCCGCGGGAAGGGTGAAGGCGGCCGGTGCGGCGACGCGGGGCCACGGCTCGATGAGAGTGGCCGCCGTTGAGCGGGGGCGGCCGTGATCGACACGGAGCCGGGGCCGTCGGACGCGTACCCCGAGGAACCCCGAGGGCGGACCCTGGGCGACAAGTACTTCGTGGAGTTCGCGAGGCTGGTGCATGTGAGCCTGAGAAGTTTTTGGTGGGGGGAGCCACTGGGTGCCGTCCTGGGCGCCATGGGCGGCGCCTGGCTCGGCCATGACGACGACCTTCCGGTGGAGCCGGTGCTCGGGGTCGCCGCCTCCATGATCGGTGTCATCGTCGGGTCCGTGTTCGCCGTGCTGGCGATGATCACCAGGGCCTGTGACACGGCTTTCCTGAAGAAAGCGAAGAGGGCGCGTATCCTCCCCATGGCCGACTACCTGTGGCCGTTCTTCACCATCGTCGCCATGGGCATCCTTGCCACGACCGCACTGCTGGTGCTGGCCGGAGTCTCCGAGGAAGCCCCGGACGAAATTCGCATGACCGCCGCCGCGGTGGCGGGATTCTTCGTCCTGTGGACGCTCGCCAGTCTCCCTCCCGCCATGGGAGTTCTCATCGTGTTCACGCGCCTCGTCGAGAAGACCGCGAACATCAGTGATTGAGGGCGATGGAAAGGCTCCCGGCACGGCACCGTGAACGGTGGCCACGCCGGGAGCCCCCGCCCTCACTCGTCGACGTTCAGTTCCAGGTGGGTGCGCGGGCCGTGCAGGGTGATGTAGCCGTCACCGTAGGCGGACCGGTAGTGGCCGGTGCCGCCGATGATGCCGGTCTTCGAGGTCACCGGCTCGTGCGGCCTGTAGGTGATCATGTCGCTGAGGGTCAGCGTCCCCTTCTTCAGCCGCAGCACACGCGTGCACTGGGTGGTCACTTCGCCGTGCTCCACCCTTACCGCGCTGCACTCCGACTCGCCGTCACCGGCCAACGCGGGCCTGCCCTTCCCCTTCCCCTTCGTCTTCCCCTTCGCCGTGTACAGGTTCAGACGGGTCACCCAGCTGTCGCCGGTGTGGATGTGTTCGGGGGTCGTGTCCACCACGCTGACGCCGGTCAGCACGACCTTCTCGATGTCGTTGTCCTTGTCGGACTGCTCGGCCTGTGCGGCCGCGGCGGGAAGCAGGGCCAACACGGTGGTGAGGGCGGCGACGACGGCGCCACGGGTAACTGAACTGCTCACGGAATCTCCAGGAGGACGACCGGCCTGCGATGGGGTGAGGGAGCGCACTCGACGTCAGTCATCGACGTGGAGGTCGAAGTGGACCCGGTCGCGCTCCAGGGTGATGTAACCCTCGCCCTCGGCGTCGTTGTAGATGCCGGTGCCTCCCGCGATGGCCGTCTTGGCGGTGATGGGTGAGTCGCCCACGCGGGTGATCACGTCGTGGAGGGTGATCTCCCCCTTCTTCAGGCGCAGCACACGCGTGCACTGTGTGGTCACCTGCTGCCGATTCGCCCTGACGGCGCTGCACCGCGCGCCGGCGTCCCCCGCGAACCGCTTCTTCTTGTCGTACAGATTCAGGTAGGTGACCCAGCTGTCGCCGTCTTGGACGAACCAGGGACGTGTGTCGCCGGAGACGATCCCCGTGAGCTGGACCCGCACGATGTCCGCGTCCCCGGCATCCGCCACAGCCTGCGCGGACACGGACACGGACGAAAGGGCGAAGACGGCGGTCAGGGCAGCGGCGGTCACGGCGCGACGAGCATGGGCAGCGGGCATGGATCCTCCCGGGAGTCGGACGGCGTGTGCCCGGTTTCCGGAGCACAGGCGGGCTATTCCATGCGCCGGACTTCCGTTGATCAACCCACCTCGCGCGTCCGGAACCCACCAGCACCCGGCCAGATCAACGCACTGCCCGCCATAGGGGTGGTGCGACCGGGCAGCCGCTCCACGCCCTCGCACGGGTCACCCGAGTCGTGCCGGACGTGCGCTGGGAGACTGTCCACGAGATCTCGGTCGAGTGGGCCGCGTACCTCACGCACACGCGTCACCCGCGATAACATCCGCGCCCTGAAGCCGACTTGAGGGAGATGCGGGCCCTGTGACGACCATCGCGGTGACCGGCCACCTGGACCTGACCGACGGCACCGTCCCTCTCGTGCGGGCGGCCCTGGACGCGTTGCTCAGGCCCTACGCCGCCGACGGGCGGCTCGTCGGGGTGTCCTGCGTGGCCAAGGGGGCCGACACCCTGTTCGCCGAGGCCGTGCTCGCGCTCGGTGGGCGGCTGGTCGTCGTCACCCCGTCGCGGGACTACCGTCGCGACACCGTCGAGGCCGAGCACAGGCCGTCCTACGACAGGCTCGTCGAGGCCGCCGCGGAGGTGGTCGCGCTTCCCTACGAAACGGCCGGACGGCAGGCGTACGAGGCCGCCAACGCGGTACTCGTCGAGCGAGCCGATCGTCTCGTCGCCGTCTGGGACGGCGCACCGCCCACCGGCAACGGCGGCGGCACCGCCGACGCCGTCCTCGACGCGCGGGCCGCCGGCGTCCCCGTGGACGTGGTGTGGCCGGACGGGGCCGCCCGACGCGGCTGAGGTGTGCCGCCGGACCGCATGGCCGTGCGGGACCGTGGAGTGAGGCGGGTTCCGCGAGCGCACGGATCCCGGACGGGAAGGAGAACCCCATGAAGTCGACGCGGCCTTCGGACGCGCAGGCCGGCGAGGCGCGGGACGAAGGAGGTTTCGGTCCGTTCCTCGCCGCGTGGGACCGGGCGCACCCCGCTCCCGTCACCGACCCCGAATGGCGGCATCTGCTGGACGAGATGGTGCACCCCGGTACCACCCGGGCGTTCCACCGGCTGGCCGAGGCCAGGACCGTGGCCTGAGACCACCGCCCCGGCGTACGGCTCCGGCGTACGGCTCAGGCGTTCGTCGTCAGCACGACCAGCCGCTGGGTCGCCCGCGTCATCGCGACATAGTGGTCCACCGCCCCCTCGATGCCCTCCCCGAAGTCCTCCGGGTCGATGAGGACCACCAGGTCGAATTCGAGGCCCTTGGACAGTTCGGGGGTCAGGGTGCGGACCCGGGGCGTCGTAGGGGTCGTACGGGGCGGCCCCGCGGTCGCGATGACACAGGCGATGCCGTCGGCGTTGGCGGCCAGCCACGTCCGCAGGGTCTCGTCCAGGGCCGAGACCGGGCCGTGGACGACCGGGACGCCCCCGCTGCGGATCGAGGTCGGGACGTTCGCGTCCGGAAGCACCGCCCGGATCACCGGCTCCGCCTCCGTCATGATCTCCTCCGGCGTCCGGTAGTTGATCGTCAGGGACGCCAGGTCGACGCGGTCGAGGCCCACCCGCTTCAGACGCTCCTGCCAGGACTCCGTGAACCCGTGCCGGGCCTGGGCACGGTCGCCGACGATCGTGAAGCTCCGCGACGGGCAGCGCCGCAGCAGCATCTGCCACTCCGCGTCCGTCAGCTCCTGCGCCTCGTCCACGACGACGTGGGCGAACGGCCCCGCGAGCAGGTCGGGGTCGGCGACGGCCAGCTCGGCGTCGTCCACCAGGCTGACCTGCGCGTCCTCGCCCCGGAGCATGTTCACCAGGCCGATGCCCTCGTCCCCGTCGGCGCCGGAATTGGCCACGGCCTCGATCAGGTTGTCGACGACCTGGCTCATGCGCTCGCGCTGCGCGGCGAGGGTCGCCGCCTGCCGGCGCTTGCGGCGGGCCGTCTCCGGGTCGCCGAGGCGCTGACGGGCCGCGTCGAGGAGGGGCAGGTCGGACGTCGTCCAGGCATGGGGCTCGTCGCGCTGGAGAAGCCGCACCTCCTCGCGGCTCAGCCAGGGCGCGCACAACCGGAGGTACGCCGGCACCGACCACAGGTCCCCGACCAGGTCCGCCGCTTCCAGCAGGGGCCAGGCACGGTTGAAGGTCGTGACCAGGTCCCGGTTCTGCAGGAGGGCCCGGCGCAGCAGGGCGGGGGAGGGGGCGGCGGTGGTCTCCGGGTCGGGATCGGGGTCGGCCTCGGCCTCGTGCCTGTCCGTCAGGATCGTCAGGAGTTCCTCCCAGACCTGGTGCCGGGCCTCGTTGTGCGGGGTGCCGGGTTCCGCCGCGTCGAAGGCGGCGGTCCAGTCCTCGGGGCTCAGCCGGATGTCGGACCAGGGGGTGGTGACCGTCATGCCCTCGGTGGGGGGTTCCTCGTAGAAGCGGACGGCCTTCTCGATGCCGCCCACCAGCGCCGCCGACGACTTCAGGCGCGCCACCTCCGGGTCGCTCTCCGTACCGGCCGCCGCCCCCTCGGCGACCAGGTCGCGCAGGATGCACGTCTGTACGCCCTCCTCGCCGAGGCTCGGGAGCACGTCGGCGACGTAGGAGAGGTACGGGCGGTGCGGGCCCACGAAGAGGACGCCGCCCCGGCGGTGGCCCAGCCGGGGGTCGGAGTGCAGCAGGTACGCCGAGCGGTGCAGGGCGACGACGGTCTTGCCGGTGCCGGGGCCGCCGTCCACGACCAGCGCGCCCCGGGAACTCGCGCGGATGATGGCGTCCTGGTCGGCCTGGATGGTGCCGAGGACGTCCCGCATGCGCTCCGACCGGTTGGTGCCGAGGCTGGCGATGAAGGCCGACTGGTCGTCGAGGGCGGCGGCGTGGTGGTCGGTGAGTCCGTCCAGCTCCTCGCGGGAGAAGACCTCGTCCCAGTAGTCGCTGATCCGGCCGTTCGTCCAGCGGTAGCGGCGGCGGCTCGTCAGGCCCATCGGGTTGGCGTGGGTCGCGCCGAAGAACGGCTCGGCGGCCGGGGAGCGCCAGTCGATCAGCAGACGGCGGCCGGTCGCGCTGTCCGTGAGACCGAGGCGGCCGATGTAGACGGGGTCGGGGTCGTCCGGGTTCACCATGTGGCCGAGGCACAGGTCCAGGCCGAAGCGGCGCAGGGTGCGCAGGCGGGCGGTCAGACGGTGGACCTCCGTGTCCCGGTCCATCGCGTGCCGGCCCATACCGCCGGGAGCCCTGCGTGCGGCGTCCAGCTGGGCGGACACCTCGGCGATCGACTGGGCTAGGCAGGCGGCGAGCGCCTCGAAGTACCGCTCGTCGGCCGCGATCAGCGCCGGGTCGGCCTTGGCGGAGAGACGGGCGGGAAGGTCGAACGCGCTGGGGCTGGTGGTCGGGGGGTTCATGTCAATCGCTCCGAACGCTCCGAATGCGGGGTCGCTTGCGGCCATGGGTTCTGCTGGGTGTCCTGCCTGCGGTGTTACTGGTCCTCCTGGGTGGCGCATGTCGGACGGGGCCTGCTGGATGAATCTGCTGGATGAATCGGCTGGATGAATCTGCTGGACGGGTCCGCGTGGTCGATGGTGCGCGGTCGGCGGTGCGCGCTCGGTCGTACGTGACGGGTGGCGCGCCGCGATTCCCGTCGGCACTGGCTCGGCCCGGAGATTCTGCGTCACCACGGGGGCCTTGCCGCAAGCCCCCCGGTGCGCTATAGGTTGAGAGTGGCAAGGAGAGTGTGACGTCCTTGCCTTTGCTTTTGCCCGGACGGCGAGGGCGCCCGTCCGCCAGTCGCGCGACGGCGAACCCCGACGGCGAACCCCGACGGCGAACCCCGACGGGGAGGCCGAGGGAGTACGCCAAGCATGCCGGACGCCATTCCCGGCCCCGTCCTCCGTGAAGTCGCCGCCGAGATCCGCGCATGGTCGGCGACGCGATGTCATGAGCCCAGCCCTCGCGACATCAGGATCGTGGCGACCACGCGCGACGCCGCTCATGCCCTGCTGTACCCGGGCACCAGAGCCAGCGATGACCCGGTGTTCTTCGCGGTCGTCCGAGGCGACTTCCATCTGATCAGCTCGGGGCACACGCGCAGCGGGGTATGGGCCGGGCTCTTCGTGAAGCACCCCCCGGCGCGCGTCACCACCTTCACGCTTCGCCCGGAGGCGTACATCCCCGTGCTGGATCTCGGCAGCCTGGGCCGGGTGTACTCCGCCCCCCCGGACCCACTGAGAAGAGAGCAAGGCGGCCTCGCTCGTTCACAACCTCGGATGGAAGGCTGCTCGCGACGCCATCTCGGCGACCTCAAACACGCCCGCATCCGCCCTCTCCGCGGCCGCCACGATCCACCTGAACAGCAGATTTCCGCACCTCCTAGGCGTCACTCCGCCATCTCTCTCCGTTTCATCCATGTGAACACAACCCACGTACCAATCCGCAAGCTCGGCGGCGACGGCAGCCTGAAGGTCACCTTCGGATAGTCGTCACCCCCGCCTCGCCCTGGCCCCCGCCCCGTCCGCGAAGGCCGTCACCGCCCGCGCGTACGCCTCCGGATGGGTCACGTGCGGGATGTGGCCCGCGCCCTCGAAGGTGAGGGTGTCGGCCTGGGGGAGGGCCTCGACGAGGCGGCCGGTGATCGCGGCGAACCACGGCGGGCTGTCCGTGCCCCGGGTCAGCAGGACCGGGCCGGTGCAGGCGGACAGTCCGGCCAGGTCCAGGTCCGCCCAGTGGGGGTCGCCGTGTTCGTCGAGGAACGTGGAGGCGTTGGCGAGGAAGGTCTGCCGGACCGGGGCGGGCAACCGGTCCCAGGTGCCGGGGCGGAGGGCGATCTCGTCGGTGAACCGGCGGGCCGCAGCCAGGGGTTCGTGTGCGCGGAGGTGGGCGAGGACGGATGCGAACCTCTCCTCGACCGCCGTCATCAGCGGCCGTAGGCGGGGGTCGTCGGGGACGATGCCCGTGAGCGGGGGATCGTGCGCGACGAGGCCCCGGAAGAGGTCGGGGCGGCGGGCGGCCAGACCGAGGGCGGTCGAGGCGCCGAAGGAGTTGCCGGCGACGTAGGCGGGGGCGAAGCCCAACGTCTCCATCAGGGCCGCCAGATCCTCCTCGTCCTCGTGCCGTGCGCCCTGTCCCGGCGGGCGTTCGCTGCGGCTGTGGCCGCGGCGGTCGTAGACCAGGACACGGAAGCGTCCGGTGAGGGCGGGGAGGACCGGCAGCCAGGTGTGGTGGTCGCCCCAGGAGCCGTGCACCAGGACCAGCGGGTCGCCGGTCCCGGCCACCTCGTAGAAGAGTTCGACGCCGTTCGCCTCGGCCCTTGGCACGCCCGGTCTCCTCGTTCGTCGGTCCACTGGTGGGTGGTGCTGTGGACTTCAACGACCACGCGTCGCCTGCGGCACTGTGACGCCTGCTCAGCCCCGCGGCTCGCCGATGTTCACCATCCACGGCACGCCGAAGCGGTCCGTGCACATGCCGAAGACGTCGCCCCACATCTGTTTGTCGAGGGGGACGGAGACGGTGGCGCCGGCGGAGAGCTTCTCCCAGTAGCCGCGCAGTTCGGTGTCGTCGTCGCCGCTGAGGCTGACGGAGAAGCTGGATCCGGGGGCGTACTCCATGCCGGGCGGGGTGTCGGCGCCCATGAGGGTGAAACCGCTCGGCGTCTCCAGCATGCCGTGCATGATCTTGTCGGCCCCGGGTGCGTCCGGCCGGCCGAACTCACCGAAGGTGTTCAGCGTCAGATCGCCGCCGAAGACCTCCTGGTAGAACTCCAGCGCCTGCCGGGCGTCGCCGTCGAAGCTGAGATACGGGTTGAGTCGCGAGACCACGAGAACCTCCTGAAGGGACTCGGAAGCTCCTGAAGCGGAGCAAACGGTCAGATGCCCGGAGACTAGCCCCGGCCACTGACAACGGCATGCCGTGGCCTCTGTCACACACACCTGTCAGAGCGTCAAGTCTTCACAAAGTACTCATCGGTACCGGGAGTCCCGACTGTTACTTTCCTTTTCAAGATTCCCGCACCCCCCACGAGGCCCCCCATGCCCCTCCCCTCTTCCGGCGTCCGCGCGAGCGGCCGGCACCGCAAGGCCAAGGCCCCGAACCCGGCGCTGCGACGGGCGGCCGTAATCGCCGTGGTCGCGCCCATGGCCGGGACGATCATGGCCGGGACGTCCGCCTTCGCCGCCGACAAGGCGACCGCCAAGCCCGGCGCCGCCGAACTCGACCCCGCCGAGCAGAAGATCGCGGACAACCTGAACACGCGCAGCCAGGACGCACGCCTCGGCAGCAGGCTCAGCGGTGTCGTCATCGACGCCAAGTCCGACAAGGTGGTGTGGGGTCACGACGCGGACACCGCGCTGATGGCCGCGTCGAACACGAAGCTCGCGACCGCCACGGCCGCGCTGACGGTGCTCGGCCCGGACCACCGGTTCACCACGAAGGTCGTGTACGGGGACGGCACGCTCACCCTCGTCGGCGGCGGCGACCGCACGCTGACGACCGCCGACCTCGACGCGCTCGCCGAGACCGCCGTCGCCGGGCTGAAGAACGCCGGGCTCACCTCGGTGAAGGTCCGGATCGACGACAGCCTCTTCCCCGAGCCGACCCTGGCCAACGGCTGGAACACCGGCTACTACCCCGACTCCGTCGCCCCCGTGCGCGCGCTGGTCGTCGACTCACACAACGTCGACGACACCTCCCTCGACGCGGGCGGCGTCTTCGCCAAGCAGCTCACCGCGCGGGGCGTGACCGTCGACGGCGGCGTCACGCGCGGCATCGTCGGCAAGGGTGACGTGCCGGTCGCCTCGCACACGTCCGACAAGCTGTCCACGGTCGTCAAGCAGATGCTCAAGGTCAGCGACAACGACATCGCCGAGTCGCTGCTGCGGCTGACCGCGATCGGCGCGGGCCGCTCCGCCACCTTCGAGGACGGCACGGCCGTCGTCCGCGAGGTCCTCACCCGGTACGGCATCTCGCTCGGCAACTTCGAGATGTACGACGGCAGCGGGCTGTCCCGCGCGACCCGCATCCCGGCGCGGACCATCGCCGACATCGTCGACCTGGCCGCCGACCCCCGGCACGCCCAGACGCTGAAGTACGTCATCGACGGGCTGCCCGTCTCCGGCGAGGCGGGCGCCACGCTGGGCCCGGAGTTCGGCCGCTTCGACACCGCCGACTCCAAGTGCGCCGTGGGCCAGGTCAAGGCCAAGACCGGCACCCTCACCGGTGCCGTGGCCCTGAGCGGTCTGACCAAGGCCCAGGACGGCGAGTGGAAGGTCTTCTCCTTCATCGAGAACGACTCCACCGCCGGGCCGTCCGACATCAAGGACGCCCTGGACGGCCTCGCGGCCACGGTCAACGGCTGCTGGGTGTAGCACCACCCCTTCAGAACTCCACGGACGCCGGGTGTGGGGACGGCCGGCGTCCGTGGGGCACGACGACGCCGTCACGACGGCGGAACCGTCACGACGGGGCGGGACCGTCACAACGGTGGTGGCGTCACGACGGTGGTGGCGTCACGACGGTGGCGCCGTCAGAGACCGAACTCCTGCGGGGACAGGCCGAGCGCCGCGCACGCCTCGCGCAGGACCTGCTCCTCGGACTGGGCGATGTACCCGTCCGCGCCCGCCACCACGAAGCCGGTCTGTACGACCGCACGCGCCTCCGTCGGCTTCTTCGCGGCCTTGGCGATCTCCTGCATGGCCTCGGCCTTGCCCTGCTGGAAGTTGGCCGACAGCTGGCCGACGTGCTTGTTGAAGCGCTGCCGCAGCTGGTCCGCCGGGAAGTTCTGCAGGACGTCGTTGTTCAGGATGAGCGACTCCACGTGCTGCCGCTCGTGCTCGTCCACGTTCCCGTCGGCGGCGGCGACCAGGGCGCACATGGCCATGCTGGCGTCCCGGTAGGCCCCGCTCTTCAACTCCGTCTTCAAGGAGGTGAGCTGGGACTTGAGCGCGCTCACCAGCTGGGCCTTCGACCCGCCGCCGGACCGCCCGGAGCCGGAGGACCCGGTGGAGCCCAGGGGCCCCGCGCCGGGCCGCCCGTGTCCGGTGCCGCCCCGCGCTCCCTGCGCCTGCTGCTGCAGACCCTTGGCCTGGTCCTTGATCCGATCCCACATCGCCATGCGTTGCCACCTCGGCTTCAGCCCGTGTCGTGCCGGTCGTTCCGGTCGTCCGCGTGCGTTCCGCACGTCACCCGGTGAACGGCCGTCACCCCCTCCGGAGTTCCGGGGCCGGTGCCGCCGGCGTCAGCGCCCGTTGCCCTTCGCGGGGGCGCGGCGGCGGCCCTGGGACGGGCGGCTGCGGCGACCGCGTGACGCCGGACGGGCGGCCGGCTGCTCGGTGACCGGCGGGGCGAGGACCACCGGGACGCCCGAGGGGGCCTGGGCGCCGGTGATGCGGTTCAGGTCGGCGCCGCCGGAGCGGACCCGGGTGGTCGTCGGGGTGATGCCGGCGACGGCCATCAGCCGGGTGACGTCACGGCGCTGGTGCGGCAGGACGAGGGTGACGACCGTGCCGGACTCGCCGGCGCGCGCGGTACGGCCGCCCCGGTGCAGATAGTCCTTGTGGTCGCCCGGAGGGTCGACGTTGACGACGAGGTCGAGGTCGTCGACGTGGATGCCGCGCGCGGCGACGTTCGTGGCGACCAGCGCCGTCACGTCACCGTCCTTGAACTGGCTCAGGGCCCGGTTGCGCTGCGACTGCGACTTGCCGCCGTGCAGGGCGGCGGCGCGCACGCCGACCGCCAGCAGCTTCTTGACCAGCCGGTCCGTCGCGTGCTTGCTGTCCAGGAACATGATCACCCGGCCCTCACGGGCGGCGATCTCGGTCGTGGTGGCGTGCTTGTCGTCGTCCTCGATGTGCAGCACGTGGTGGTCCATCGTGGTGACGGCGCCCGCGGACGGGTCGACCGAGTGGACGACGGGGTCGTGCAGGTAGTCGCGGACCAGCCGGTCGACGTTGCGGTCGAGGGTGGCCGAGAACAGCAGCCGCTGGCCGCCCGGACGCACCTGGTCGAGCAGTGCGGTCACCTGCGGCATGAAGCCCATGTCGGCCATCTGGTCGGCCTCGTCCAGGACGGTGATCGCGACCTGGTCCAGCCGGCAGTCGGCGCGGTCTATGAGGTCCTTGAGCCGTCCGGGCGTCGCGACGACCACCTCGGCGCCGCCGCGCAGCGCGCTGGCCTGACGCCCGATGGACATGCCGCCGACCACCGTGGCGAGCCGCAGCCGCAGCGCGCGGGCGTACGGGGTGAGGGCGTCGGTGACCTGCTGCGCCAGTTCCCGGGTGGGTACGAGGACGAGGGCGAGCGGCTGACGGGGCTCGGCGCGCTGCCCGGCCGTGCGGGCCAGCAGCGCGAGACCGAAGGCGAGCGTCTTGCCCGACCCGGTGCGCCCGCGGCCCAGGACGTCCCGGCCGGCGAGCGAGTTCGGCAGCGTCGCGGCCTGGATGGGGAACGGGGTGGTCACCCCTTCGGCGCCGAGGGTCTCCAGCAGCCGATCGGGAAGTCCGAGTGCGTCGAAGGCGTCGACCGCGGGCAGTGCGGGCGTGACGGTCACCGGCAGCGCGAACTCCCCGCCGACGGGCACGGCGGCGGGCCGGCCGCCTCCACGACGGCTCCGGCCGCCCTTGGGCGAGCCGTTCCGGTCCGTGCCGGCCTGGGCCGCACTCTTCTTGGCCGCGCCGTTGCGGGTCGAACCGTTACGGGCCGAACCGTTCCTTGCCGCACGAGAGGGCGCGCCCGGGTTGCCGGACCCGGACCCGGACCCCGACCCCGATCCCGTTCCCGCCGCGGCTCCCGTTCCCTGTGCGCGGGTGCGGTTGCCCCGGGAGGAGCCCGCACCGGTGGAGCCCTTGTCCGAGCGGGTGGCAGAGCCCTGCTCCGTACGGGGGCGGGAGGAGCTGCTGCTGTTGGTACGAGCCGTGCGGTTCATGGGGACCTTCCTCGATACGGCGACGCCGGTCACACACGAGCCGGGGCCCGCACCTTTCGGGCGCGGGCCCCGGCTCATGCGTACGCGTCAGAGTCAGGCGGGAACGATGTTCTCGGCCTGGGGGCCCTTCTGGCCCTGCGTGACGTCGAACGTCACCTTCTGGCCTTCCTGAAGCTCACGGAAGCCGGACGTGGCGATGTTCGAGTAGTGGGCGAAGACGTCGGGGCCTCCACCCTCCTGCTCGATGAAGCCGAAGCCCTTTTCCGAGTTGAACCACTTCACGGTGCCGGATGCCATGCTGTAACTCCCTTGATGCAGTGCCCGGTGCCCACACTTTGCGGACCCGGTGTCGCAGCACGGTTCGACCCGACGGGAAGATTCAAAAGTCCCGGAAAGTCCCGGAAACAACAAAGAGTGCTCGTCGACGGAAGGTCGAAGAGCACTCAGAAGCCTCTGGTAACCAAAACTGCCACTTCATGGCAAGGTAGCACAGGCTGGGGGCGACCGCTGTGAGACACGCGACACGACACCCCCCAGCGAGATTTCCGAGGCCCGCCCGGCGTCAGTCGGTGGCGGTCGGCGGCGGCTGGTGCGACTGCGACTGCGACTGCGACTGCGGGTGCGCGTGCGACGGCGGAGCCGGCGGTGGTGCCGACGGGTACGGCTGGGCCGCGGGCGCGCCGGGGGCGGCGGGTGTGCCCGGCAGCCCAGGGAGGGCCTGCCAGTGCTGCGGGGCCTGCGGGGCCGGTGCGGCCTGCGGGGCCGCGAACGGGTGAGGGGCAGGGCGGCCGGGGAGGGCTCCGGCGGGGCCCCGCAGGGCGAGGACGCTGGTCACGGTCGCGCCGAGGGCGAGCAGCAGGGCGACGGTCAGCAGATAGAAGCCGGTGCCGAAGGTCGTGGTCCGGCCGTCCCCGTCCCACTGGCTGTCGTTGAAGGCGTCCGTCAGCACGGTGAGCGTCGTGCCGGACAGCAGCACGGCGCCGGCGATGCCGAGCGCGGGCCCCAGCGGGAACCGGCGGCCGCGGCCGGTCAGGAGGACCACGGCGGCGGCGACGGCCAGCAGGCCGCCGAGGAGCAGGGGGACGCCGGAGAACTGTGTGACCGAGGTCGACCCGTCCACTCCCGAGTTGGAATAGGACCAGGCCTTCGCGACGCTCTCGTAGACCGGTTCCCCCTTCTCCTCGTCGCCGAGGTACTGGACCGACTTGTCCAGCGTGGCGAACGAGCCGCCGATGGCGAGGAGGGCGCCGAGTATCAGCAGCGCGCCGGCCGCGCGATCGGTCGTCCCCGCCGGGCTTCCCGGCGACGCGGGTGGTCTGCCGGGACCGGCGGGCGGCGTGGCCGCGTGGGGATACGGGGCTCCTTGCTGCGGGGGCGGGGCCGGCCAACCGGGTGCGGGTGCCGTCGGTTGGTGCTGAGGGGCTGGCTGGCCCGCGTACGGGCCGGACTGGGTCGGTTCCGTCATCATCCGATGATAGGGAGCGGAGATCGTGTGCATAAGGTGAAGTGGCCGCGAAAGTAAGGGAGTTGGAGCTAGGGTCTCCTCCCTCGCTCTCCGGTCGTGATATCGGATTTGCATACCTGCATCTCAAAGCATCACTGTGCGACCAAAATTCGTTACTCTCCGGGCATGGCTCTCCTCGGTCGCCGGCGAAGCACGACCAGACTCGCACCCGAACTCGACGACTCCGACCTCGGGAAGGTACGCAAGCGCCTCGTGGAGAGGGGGAGTTCGGGCGGTCGCAGCCTCGCGGTGGCCATGATCGAGCAGTTGCTGCGCGACAGCGGGCGGGACTGGGACCGCCGGGCCCACCGGCTGAGCGTCCTCGCGGAGTCGGCGTCACCGCCCCTGCAGCGCTCCTGGGCCGAGGAACAGCCGCAGGACCCGGACGCGCAACTGCTGTTCGCCTGGGGCGTCCTGCTGCGCCTGCGGTACGAGGACCAGCCGGTGCCGGGGGAGACCCGGGAGGCGCTCGACGCCTGCGAACGCGCCGTCGCGCTGCGGCCCGAGGACCCCACCCCATGGGTGGTGCGGCTCGGACTGCTGCGGCTGTGGCGGCGACCGGCCGCGGAGGTCTTCCCGCTCTGGGACGAGATCGTCCGGCGCGATCCCTGGAACCGCGAGGCCCACTTCCAGATGCTGGGCTATCTGTCGCCGTGGGAGTGCGGTTCGCACGCGCAGACCGTCGACTTCCTGGACCGGGTGCGCGCGGGCGCGGCGCCCACGGCGCCGACGGCGGGCCTGGAGATAGCGGCCCTCATCGACCTCTACCAGGGCACCCTCGACCAGGGCGGCCTCGAAGCGCTCACCGCCGTGCATCTGTGGAGCCGGCCCAACGCGGTGGCGGCCCTGGGCCGGGCACTGGCCGACTGGCCCCGCCCCGGCTATCTGACCCACGCGGCGGCCGTCGCCGATCTCAACCTGCTGGCGTACGCGCTGGTGCAGGCGAAGCGGGCCGGGGAGGCGGGGGAGGTCTTCCGGGCGATCGGGGGGCTGGTGATGCCGTATCCGTGGGCCCTGGAGAGTGACGACCCCGTGGCGACGTTCGGTGCGTGGCAGCAGCGGGCGATGAGCTGACGTTCGTGCCGGGTGGGCGCGTTGCGTTGTCGGGTGCGGGGAACGGCGCGACCAGCCCCCACGCACCCGCACCCGACAAGGCCCCGAACCCGCCCCCACGCCCCCCCCGGCCGACCGCCGGAGGCTACCGCCTGCTCGGCGACCCCGCGAGCAACGGCATCGCCATGCCCGCCAGCAGCGCACCCGGCACGGCCAGGCCGAGCCAGACGGCCGTGGTGGTGTCGCCGCCGATGAGGGTGGGGAAGTTGGCGACGATCAGCCAGATGGCACCGGCGATGCCGCCGGCGCCCAGGGCCGGGGCGATCAGGGTGTTCCACAGCCGGGTGTCACCGGACTGCTCGTGGCGGAAGTACACGATGACCGACACGGAGGTCAGCAAGTACAGCAGCATGATCGCCAGCACGGCGAGACCGCTGAGCCAGGAGAAGAGGGTGAGCACGGGGTCCTTGCCCGCCAGGGCGAAGGGAAAGACCAGCAGCGCGGCGACCCCGGTCTGCGCGAGGCCCGCGCGCCACGGCGACTGGCGGCCGTTGAGCGTGCTCAGCGAGCGCGGCAGCAGGCCCTCCCGGCCCAGGGAGAACAGATAGCGGTTGGCGGAGTTGTGGAAGGCCAGGATGCTGGCGAAGAGCGAGGTGGCCAGCAGGAGCGGCAGTACGTCCCCCGCCCACGCGCCCAGCTCCAAGGCGACCGGAGCGGCGACGAAGGCCGCCCCGTCCCCGGCCTCCAGGGCCTGACCCGCGGCGGCCGTGCTGGCGGAGGGGCCCCACACCGAGATCAGCATCCAGGACGTGAAGGCGAAGAACGCGGTGACGAGGACGACCGCGAGATAGGTGGCGCGGGGGATCGTCTTGTGCGGCTCGCGCGCCTCCTCGCCGTAGATCGCGGTCGCCTCGAAGCCGAACATCGACGCCACCGCGAACATCAGCGCCACCCCGGGCGCGCCCTCCAGCGCCGCCGACAGGGAGAAGGAGGAGCCCGGGGCCAGTCCTTCGGGGCCGCCGCCCTTGAGGAGCACCACCACACCGAAGACCAGCAGCAGACTGACCTCGGCCAGCACGAACACCGCGAGGACCTTGGCGCCCACGTCGACGCCGGTCGCGCCGAGCCCCTGCACGATCGCCATCGTGCCGAGCGCGAACAGCCACCAGGGCACGTCCGTCTCCAGGTACTGCACGGCCAGCCCGTTCATCACCGCGCCGAACAGGCCGTACACCGCCGCCTGGATGGCGTGGTAGGCGAGCAGGGCCACACCCGCGCTGCCCGCGGCGGCCGTACCGCCGAGTCCTTTGCCGACGTACGAGTAGAAGGCGCCCGCGTCCACCACATGGCGGCCCATCGCGACGTACCCGACGGAGAAGAGCAGGACGACCACACCGGCCACGACGTACATCGCGGGGACGCCCGGGCCGTTGCCGATGGCTATCGCCACCGGTGCCGCTCCGGCCACGCCGGTGAGCGGCGCCTGCGCGGAGAGCACGAAGAAGAGGATGCCCAGGACGCCGAGCGCGTTCTGTTTGAGGGAGCCTGTGGACGCGTAACCGTCGCCGGCGGCGTGCCGCATTCTGGACGCACTTGTAGACATGTTTCACCTGTCGGGCGAAAGGGAGGGATGTGGTTTCGGCTCAAACGAGTTGCCCCATGTTTGCCCCAACAGGCCTGCCTGGCAAGGGAGTGACACGTGTAGGGCCACAGATTGTTCGGGTGCTTACGACGTTCCGTGTGCGCCCGCCCTCCGGGGCCGCCGCCGGTGCACCGGTGCCCGGTTGGTGGTCTCGAAATAGAGTGAAAAGGTTGCAATCGGACATATCAAAGGTAGTGGTGCGAGCCTCGGCGCGGGATGTCTCGGGCGAGAGTGAGATGAGCGGTCATGGAGCGGCATGTCGTCGGCGGAACGGGAGCGGACCCGGGCCCGGAGCCGGTCGGGGCGGCGCCCACCGCGCGGGCCACCGTCGACGAACACGGCACGGTGACCGGCTGGAGCGCCGGCGCCGAACGGCTGCTCGGCTACACGCCGACGCAGATCCTGAACCGGCCGGCGGCCGCCCTGCTCGCCGAGGAGCCCGCGCCGGGTGCCCTGCCCCCGTTCTCCGAGCTGTCGAGGTGGCACGGCGCGCTCGTCCTGCGGCACCGGGACGGGCGACGCGTGGAGGTCAGGGTCCTGGCGCACCACCGCACGTCGTACTGCGGGACCCGCGACTGGTCCCTCGTCTCCGCCCTCACGGGCACACGGCCCCGCCCCGGCGACGACGCGCTCGCGCTCCACGGCTTCCTCGACTCCCCGTGCTGCTCGACCTCGGTGCACGACACGGAACTGCGCTTCCGCCGGTCCAACCGGGCCTCGGTCGGCGCCCTGGGGCTGGACGACGACGACCTGCGCGGGCTGCGGATGACGGAGGCGGTGGACGACCCCGCCGTCGGCGAGGTCGAGCGGCTGATGCGGCGGGCCCTGGAGACCGGCGAGCCGCAGTACGTGGAGAACCACGCGCGCGCCCCCCACGAGAGTCGCGAACACGCCTGGTCGGTCCACTGCTACCGGCTGGAGGACGGCGACGGCCGGGTCCTCGGCGTGGCCACCACCGGGCACGACACGTCGGAGCAGCACTGGGCCCGCACCCGCCTCCAGCTGATCGCGGAGGCCGGTCGGCGCATCGGCAGCACCCTGGACGTGACGCGGACGGCACAGGAGCTGGCGGACGTCGCGGTCCCGGACCTCGCCGACTTCGTCAGCGTCGATCTGCTGGCGTCCCTCGACGACCAGCACGAACCGCCCGAGCGGGTGCCGGGGGCGGGCCGTGCCCTCGGGCTGCGGCGCATCGCCCACCAGTCCGTGCTGCCCGGGAGCCCGGAGGCGGTCGTCGCGCCGGGCGAGGTGGACGAGTATCCGGACGGCTCGCCGCCGGTGGAGAGTCTGCGTTCGGGGCAGGCCGTGCTGTACCAGGTGACCGAGCCCGCGATCGCCGACTGGGTGGCGCGGGACCCGGTGCGGACCGCCCGTATCCGTGACTTCGGGTTCCACTCGGCGATGACCGTGCCGCTGTCGGCCCGCGGGACCACCCTGGGCGTCGTCGTCTTCGCCCGCCACCGGCACCCCGACTCCTTCCAGGACGACGATCTCGTCCTGGCCGAGGAACTGGCGGCCCGCGCGGGGGTCAGCATCGACAACGCGCTGCGCTACACCCGCGAGCGCGGCACGGCCGTCACGCTGCAGCGCAGCCTGCTGCCGCAGAGCCTGCCCGAGCAGGACGCGATGGAGGTCGCCTCCCGCTACCTCCCGGCCGGCGCCCGCGCCGGGGTCGGCGGCGACTGGTTCGACGTCATCCCGCTCTCCGGGGCCAGGGTGGCGCTGGTCGTCGGCGACGTCGTGGGCCACGGCATCCACGCCTCAGCGACCATGGGCCGGCTGCGGACCGCCGTACGCACCCTCGCCGACATCGAACTGCCCCCCGACGAACTGCTCACCCACCTCGACGACCTCGTGGCCCGGCTGGCCACCGAGGCGGAGGCCGGCGCGGAGCGGGCGGCCGAGGGCGGGGCGGCGGCGGGCGACGCGGGCGTCGTCGGGGCGACCTGCCTGTACGCCGTGTACGACCCCGTCTCGCGCCGGTGCACGCTCGCCCGGGCGGGGCATCCGCTGCCGGTCGTGGTGAGCCCGGACGGGACCGCCGGACTGCTCGACCTGCCGGCGGGGCCCCCGCTGGGCCTGGGCGGACTGCCCTTCGAGTCACGGGAGACGGAACTGCCGCAGGGCGGTCTGCTCGCCCTCTACACCGACGGACTGATCGCATCCCGCGGCGGCACGAACAGCGGCGGGAACGGAGACGGCGCGAACGGCGGCGGGATCACCGGCACCGGCACCGACGTCGACGACGGCATCGCCCGGCTGTGGCAGGCGCTCGCCGCCCCCGACGCCTCGCTGGACGCGCTGTGCGACCGGGTCCTCGGCGCCGTGCTGCCGCGGCGGCCCACCGACGACGTGGCCCTGCTCCTCGCCCGGCCCCGCGCACTCGACCCCGCACGGGTCGCCACCTGGGAGGTGTCCCCGGACCCGTCCGCCGTCGCGGAGGCACGCAAGAACGCCCTGTGCCGACTGGAGAGCTGGGGACTGAACGACGCGGCCTTCGTCACCGAGCTGGTCGTCAGCGAACTAGTCACCAACGCCATCCGGCACGCCGAACCGCCCGTGCGGTTGCGCCTGATCCACGACCGGAGTCTGATCTGCGAGGTCTCGGACGCCAGCAGCACGGCACCCCACATGCGCCGCGCCCGCAGCTTCGACGAAGGGGGTCGGGGCCTGCTCCTGGTCGCCCAGCTGACCCGGCGCTGGGGCACCCGCCCCACCCCCACGGGCAAGACGATCTGGACGGAGCAGGCCCTCGACTGACCCTTGCGCACCCCGGGCGGTCCCGGGGCGGCCTGTGGCCTACGGCCTGCCCTGCTTGGGGCCGCCGTTCAGGGGGTCGGCGGCGTGCCGGGGGCCCTGCCCGGCGGAGAACTGGCCGACGAGTTCACGGAAGCAGACGAGGGCGGTGATCGGCGGGATCCCGACGATCACCATGGCCAGCACGGAACTCGTCGACTGGCCGATGCACAGGGCCACCGCCGTGCCGGAGCACAGCAGCATCACCGCCCAGGACTTCCGGGCCGTCCGCTGCTGGACGGACGCCCGCAGGATGGACAGGCCCGCCAGGAGCCACGGCCCGTACACGGTCAGGGGCCACCAGCGCGCCAGATGCTCCGCCACGACCAGCAGTGCGATGCCGCGAAGCTGACCGTACGAATAAGAGACGGACCAATAAAGCATCGTCAGTGCGCACACGGCGATTGTCGTAATTAAGAAAAAGACAGGGACGATCCTAGGGTTTTTCGAAAGGAAGTGGGAGCCCGGGCGTGGCCGCCGCCGGCTGACAGGACGGCGCGGGCGGTCGCGCAGGTCCGGCAGCGGAGGGGCGGGGACGTCCCTGGTGTGCGCCATGTACGGCATGTGGATCAGCTCGTCGTTCGGGTCCCACACGCCCGACGCGGCCCTCGGGCCGGGGAGCCAGATGGGCTGCGTCTCGAACGGCTGGGGCCCGTCGAAGTGATGATCCACCGCGTCGTAATCGGTTCTCATTTTGTATCCAGTCCATTCGGGATCCGCTTTTCCGACCGGTACGAGAGGAGTCGATACCTGATTTTGGGCATTCGGGAGAATAGCGAGCGCCGGGGGTTTTCGCGAGTTTCGAATCGTGATCGACGGTTGTTGAAATGGTGCCGGTGCGCGTGGCTCCGAACGAGTGGACTCGTCTCGACGCGTCCTGGGCGGGGCTCTCGGCCCGGAGGCCGGATGGTGACGTAGGCCCCTCTGTTCCCGCTCCGGAAGAGGCGCCCCTCCGTGCGACGTACCCCCTCCCGCCGTCTGCTGGCCGCCGCCGCGCTGGCGGTGTCCGTACTGACCCCGATGGCGGTGACACCCGCCGTGACCGTGCACGCGGCGGCCGTCGGCCGCCACGACACCGTCGACCGCCAGGGCAAGGCCAGCCGCCACGGCACCGTCGACCGTCACGAGAAGGACGGGTGCCGGCAGGGCGGTCTCGGTCGCACGCTGACCGCCCGGCTGGACAAGGCGGTCGCGAAGGTCCGCCGCGAGGCGAACATCCCCGGCGTCGCGGTCGGACTGTGGATGCCCGGCCGGGGGTGCTACGTCCGCGCGACCGGCGTCGCGGACACCGCCACCGGCAGGCCGATGACCACCGACCAGTACCTCCGGATCGGCAGCGAGACCAAGACCTTCACGGTCACCGCGCTGCTCGAACTCGTCGACGACCGCCGGATCCGGCTCGACACCCCCATCTCGCGCTATGTGCGCGGGGTGCCGAACGGTGACCGGATCACGCTGCGCCATCTCGCACAGATGCGCAGCGGCCTGTTCCCGTACAGCGCCGACTCGGACTTCGTGCGGGCCCTGTTGAGCGGCCCGACCCGTTACTTCACCCCGCGCGAGGTGCTCGCGTACGGCTTCCGCCACCGGAACACCTTTGATCCGGGTGCGCAGTTCCAGTACTCCAACACCAACCTCGTCCTGCTCGGTCTGGTGGTCGAGAAGGTCGGTGGGCGGCCCCTCGCCGAGTTCATCCGCGAGCGGGTGCTCGGCCCGGCCCGGCTGCGGCACACACTGTTCCCCGAGGGGCGCGAGTACCCCGAGCCGCACCCGCGCGGCTACACCGACCAGACGCTGAGCGGTGAGGTCGAGGACGCCACGGACTGGAACCCGAGCTGGGCCTGGGCGGCCGGGGCGATGATCTCGGACCTGCACGACCTGCGCCGCTGGGCCAGGATCGTCGCCACCGGGACCCTGCTCAGCCCGCAGACCCAGCGCGAGCGGCTGACGATGCTGCCGACCGGTTTCCCCGGCACGAGCTACGGCCTCGGCATCTTCGAGTCCGACGGCTGGATCGGGCACAACGGCTCCATCCCGGGCTACCAGACCGTCACCGTCTATCTGCCGTCGCGCAAGGCGACCCTGGTGCTGATGCTCAACACCGACATCACCCACGACGGCCAGGAGCCGTCCTCGCTCCTCGCCCGCGCGATCACCGAGATCGTGACCCCGGACAACGTCTACGACCGTCCCGCGCCTCCGCGCTGACCGATTTGCGGCATATGTGCGCATAGGCCGGAGCGGGTCGGATACCCGGCCGCCATGATGCGGACTCTGAAACGACATGACAAGCGGCCCGACGTCGAACGGGGCGCCGACCAGGGCGCCGAACGGGACGTCGAGCGGGGCGCCGACCAGGGCGCCGAACGGGACGTCGAGCGGGGCGCCGACCAGGGCGCCGAGCGGGACGTCGAACGGGACGTCGGGCCTGACGAGCGGGTGGAACAGCGGGCGCCGGACAGCCCCACGCAGTTGTCCGGGCGCTCCTGGCGGTCGGTGCTGAAAGGCACCCTGAAGGAGTTCAAGAGGGACGAGCTGACCGACCGGGCGGCGGCTCTCACCTACTACGGCATCCTGGCCCTGTTCCCGGCGCTGCTGGCCCTCGTGTCCCTGCTGGGGATCGTCGGGGAGTCGGCGACGCGGCAGGTGCTGGACAACATCCAGAAGCTGGCGCCCGGCGCGGCCCGGGACGTCCTGACCAACGCCGTCCAGCAGATGCAGAACAACGCCGGGCTCGGCTCGGTCATGGCGATCGTGGGCCTGGTGCTCGCGGTGTGGTCGGCCTCCGGCTACGTCGCGGCGTTCATCAGGAGCGCGAACGCGGTGTACGACGTCCCCGAGGGGCGTCCGGTGTGGAAGGTGCTGCCGGTCCGGGTCGGCGTCACGGTGGTGCTGATGGTCATGGCCGTGATCAGCGCGCTGATCGTGGTGTTCACGGGCGGCCTCGCGCGCGAGGTGGGCACGGCGCTCGGGGTCGGCGACACGGCGCTCACCGTGTGGTCGATCGCGAAGTGGCCGGTGCTGATCCTGCTGGTCACCATCATGATCGCGGTCCTCTACTGGGCCACCCCCAACGCGAAGGTCCGCGGCTTCCGCTGGATCACCCCGGGCAGTCTGCTCGCCCTGCTGATCTGGATAGCCGCGTCGGCCGGGTTCGCGGTCTACGTGGCGAACTTCGGCTCGTACAACAAGACGTACGGCGCCCTCGCGGGTGTGATCATCTTCCTGGTCTGGCTGTGGATCACGAACCTGGCGATCCTGCTGGGCCTGGAGTTCGACGCGGAGCTGGCCCGTCGGCGTGCCGTCGAGGGCGGCCATCCCCCGCACGAGGAGCCGTACGTCCAGCCGCGTGACACCCGCGCGTGGGACGAGGAGGACCGGCGCCGCCTCGGCTCCGGCTCCGGCTCCGGGACCGGGTCCTGAGGAGCTGGTGATGAAGGTTTCCAAGGTCATCTACAAGCCCGTCGGCCTCGCGCTGGGCGCCGTGAGCGGGGCCCTGGCCGGGGGGTTGTTCAAGCAGGTGTGGAAGAAGCTCGGCCACGACGAGGACGCGCCCGACGCCACCGACGAGGACCGTGCGTGGCACGAGGTCGTGTCGGCGGCCGTCCTGCAGGGTGCGATCTTCGCCGGCGTCAAGGCCGTGGTCGACCGGGGCGGCGCCGTCGCCACGCGTCGCCTGACCGGGGCGTGGCCGGGTTGACGGTCAGCCTCTGCGTCAGCCTCTGCGGGGCGGCCCGGGTCGAGGGGCCGACCGGGTTGCGGTCCGGGGCGGGTGCGGGTTCGGTGGGGCTTCTCGCGCAGTTCCCCGCGCCCCTGTAAGCATCAGGCCCCTGCGGCCTGAAAACCAACGGTCTGCGGGCCTGGAAAGCGTGGGCGTAGCCCCTGCTTTTCAGGCCCCGGTGTCCCAAGCACCCCACTTGCCTGCGGTTGTGGTACCCAGTCCTCGCACATCGTCGGCCTCCTGAGATGCCCGCGTGGAGGCGAGGTGAAGGAAAGCAGTAGAGGGCGTGTGGGCTGCTCTGTTACGGTCCTGGGGCCGGCCGCGGGACTTCGGTGCGACTTCCGGAAAATGCCATGTCAGTATGTTTCGCAGTTCGTGCCCCCATTCCCCGGTCGGCATCCGCACTTGTGAGGAAAGAACGGGATGGATTCGTACGGGGACCTCATCGCAGCCGACGATGTACTGCTCTTCGTCAACGCGGCGACCACCTCCACCGGCCAACGTGAATTCCACAGTGACGCGGGCGAGCAGCGACTGTCCTTGGACTTCCTCCATGCATACATGCTGGGTAACTACCGTGACCTGTACGCCGGAGTACTTGCGCTCGGCATCAACGACCACAACGCGGTCCTCGTCATCAGACAGTTGCTGGAAACCACCCGTGAGGCCACTGCCGACCAGCGTCGCAGCGAGGGCCGACTGATCGCGTGCCGTCTGGCGACGCTGCCGCCACAACGCGTGTACGGGCTGTTCAACGCCTTACGCCGGGCCGGGGTGAACAACCGTCGCACTCGCGCGATCATGCGTGACTGGCTGGCCGCCCGCCCGGACCTGGCGTTCGATGCCGTGAAGTACCGCAGCGGCCTCAACCGAGCCCTTCGCCACGCACACCTGGTCCCTGCCAACGAAGAGCTGGGGGCGTTCGTCTTTGCGCCGCTGACCCGCAAGCACTACGCGACACCTCTCTTGGAGACGTGGCGCCGCGCGCACTACGAGCAGGCCGCCCTGTATGAGCTGCCCTATACGGCTGCCGAGGGCTTCGCCGCCAAGCACAAGATCCCCCGGAAGGTTTTCCTGGAGCGCATAGCCCCGCGGATGACCCGCCTGGAGACCTTGCGGTTGCAGGAGTCCGCGCGCAAGACCGGGATCACAGGAGTACAGGCAGACCTGTCCCGGATGCCGCTGACCCGGTTGGCAACCTATGTGCTTTCGCTGCCGTTCGAGGACCGCGTGCGCCGACGTGCCGAGCTGACCCGCGCCCTGGAATCGGCCGCCGACCGGGTGGCCGGCTCCCACCGGGGGAGCTGGGGCAAGGTCACCGCCGTCCTGGACGACAGCTTTTCCGCCTTCGGTTCGGTTCACAAGCGTCGTCGACCGCTGGCCGTGGCACTGGCCTGCCACTATCTGCTCGCGGCTCTTGCCGGCACCTACACCGGGCTGTGGACGTCCGGGCGGACCGACGCACTGCTGACCCGCCCGTACGGGCCGACGCCGCTGGGCCGGCGGATCCTCGACGCGCTGGACACCACACCATCCAGGCTGGTGATCGTTTCCGACGGGTGGGACAACGCACCTCCTGGCCTGGCCGGCGAGGTGCTGCGCATCTGGCGCACTCGGCTCGACCCCGAGCGCCGCACCAGCGTCGTCCATCTCAACCCCGTCTACGACGCGGCCGATTTCGACGTACGTCGGCTGTCCCCGACGGTGCCCACCGCGGGTATCCGTGACGCCGAGGACCTTCCCGCCCTGGTGGAACTCGCCCAGTTCGCGGAAGGCCGGACCGGCCTGGCCGAACTGGTGACGTACATGAACACCCGTGCCGCTCGCATGCTGAGCCGACACCAGCAGGAGCAGGCGCGATGACCACACTGGACCTGACCGGCCTGACCGCCCGCCCCTCACAGGTCTGGGGTGCCGTCCGTCTGGTGCCGCTCGTACGTGACGAACCTGTCGTCGACCTCCGCCTGCGCCCTCAGCTCTACGGCGGTGCGGCCGGTCTCGTCGAGGTCGGCCCACGCGCTGTCTATACCTCCTACATCCCCCATGGATTCGTCGCTACATGGACTGACGACGGCACGCCGGCAGCCGCCTACGGCACCCAGCTTTCCGCTGACGGCAACGCGGCGCCCGCCGCCACCATGGGCCTGCACATCCACCGCAGGATGGCCCGCCGCCAGGCCAGAGACCGGCTGCGGTTCCTCCCCATGCACCTGGCGCTGGAAGGCTACCTGGCACTGCACTTCGGCGGCCCCTCCATCGCATGGGAGGAGTGGTCGCAGCGTGCGATCAGCCGAGGGCTCTCCCCGCGCGTCGAGGAAGCCTATGTGGGTGCCGAAGTGAGCGGTCTCGCCGACGCGCTGAGCATCTTCGAGATCCACCCCGATCAATGCGGTGTGATGGTCTACGTCGCCGACGCACTCGCGTCCGCCTTCGTGGTCCCGCATCCCGACGACTACCGCGCCCTCCACCCCACACTCCTGCAGGACATGTACGGCGACCTGATCTACACCTACGCCATGCTGATGCCACCGGTACAGGATTTTCGGGCCCGCATCTCCGACTCGCGGATCCGCTCCCTGGCCCACCTGCGCACGGCGGTTGCCGAGCAGGAACATGAGTGGACATGTTTTCACGACACAACCATGGCGGCCGGCCTGCTGGAGCACGCGTATACCTGGCAGGAGGTCTACCGGATGCGGAGCTTCACGCTCTCCCGCTTCCTGCCGCAGTTCCGTCCTCAGCAGGAGAACCACATCGGTGAGGCCATCACCGACCACGAGGGCAGGATCGCCTACCTCAAGACGTTTCGTCTGTCGGAGACCCAGGTCCGTCGCGGTCACCTTCTCAGCAGGCTTGCCGCCAACGACTGGCACCTGGAGAACACCGCACGCGAACTTGGCATCGAGGCCTATCAGTTGGCGATACGCCTGTCGTCTGTCGGCTTCAATTTCCTGCTCCGCCAGGACATTATGGATGGATACCGCAAGCAAGCACGAACCCGGACCGGCCGGGCGCGAAACGATCAACCGGCCCGCAGCGGCACGTAACGGATTCACTGCGGCAGAGCCCCTACCGAGATCACCGTGACCTGCGGCGGACCAGGCAGTCCGGCACCGCCCAGCTCCTGCCCCGCCTCATCGCCCGCCGCAGCGCGGGGAACTGCGCGACCGGCCCCCACTTCATCCGCCCCCGCCCTCGCACCCGTCCTCGTGCCGTGGGGCGCGGGACACGCCGTCGGATGGGCTATCGAGGGTCTTGGGGCGAACCTGGTCATATCTTGCGGAATATGACGAAATGGCATATTGCCTTTGTGGCGAGCATCGCGGCGGTCATCGGGGTGGGGCTCGGGGCCGCCCCGTCGGCCGTCGCCGACCATCACCGGACCCACGTGGTCTTCCCCGGCGAGTCGATCCAGGAGACGGTGGACGCGGCGGCGGCGGGCGACACCGTCCTCGTGGCCTCCGGCACGTACCGGGAGAGCGTCAGGGTGAGCACGGACGGGATCACCCTGCGCGGCATGGGCCGCGGCACCGTCGTCGTGCCTGCCGCGACCAAGCCCGCCGCGGGCTGCGCGGACGGCAACGGCATCTGCGTGACCGGGACCAAGGACCGCAAGGTCAAGGACGTGACCGTCGCCGCCCTGACCGTGGCCGGCTTCACCGGGTCCGGGGTGTTCGCCCAGGACACCGACCGGCTGACCGTACGGCACGTGACCGCCGAGAAGAACGGCGTGTGGGGCATCGCCCAGGAGCGTTCGGTGCGCGGGGTGTTCCGCAAGAACACCGCGCGGGACAACGGCGACGCCGGCCTGTTCCTCGCGAACACCGTCAAGGCCGAGCAGGGCGCCACGGACAGCGGCGGCGCCGTCGTCGCCCACAACCGCCTGGAGGGCAACCGGATCGGGCTCACCGTCCGGCGCCTGCGCAACCTCACCGTCGCGGACAACCACCTCACCGGCAACTGCGCGGGCGTCTTCGTCGTGGGCGACGAGAACATGCCGAGGGCCGGCGCGCTCACCGTGCGCGACAACCTCATCGAGCGGAACAACAAGTCCTGCCCGAAGACCGCGCGGCTCGACGCGCTGCAGGGCACCGGCATCGTGCTGACCGGCGCCGAGGACACCCTGGTGACCCGCAACCGGATCACGGAGAACGCCGGCGCCTCCCCGCTGTCGGGCGGCATCGTCGTCTGGAAGAGCTTCGTGGGCACCACCAGCGAGCGGAACCGGATCACCGACAACGTGCTGGAGGGCAACGCCCCGGCGGACATCGTCAACACGGACACCGCCGGCAAGGGCAACACCTTCACGGGCAACACCTGCACGGCGTCCAGGCCGACGGGCCTGTGCTGACCGGCCCCGGTCGTCCCATGAACGCGAAGAAGGAGGGCGTCGCATGACGACCGCTCAGACCAGACGGGCCACCACCGCGCCGGTGTCCCCGGCCAAGGCCCCGCACCCGGCGCAGGACACCCCGGCGCCCCCGCCCCCCATGCGGTTCAGGGAGCTGGTGTTCGGCGCCGCCTGTGCCGCCGCCCTCCGTGCCGCCGCCCGGCTGGGGGTCGCCGACGCCCTCGGCGACACCCCGCTGTCCGCGGAGGACCTCGCCGCCGCGGTGAAGGCCGAACCGAAGCCGCTGCGACGGCTGTTGCGGGCCCTGTCCTGCTACGGAGTGTTCACCGAACGGCCGGACGGGACGTTCGCGCACACCGACATGTCCCGGCTGCTGCGCGAGGACGATCCGCACAGCCTGCGCGCCATCGCCCTGTGGTGCACCGAGCCGTGGACCTGGGACGCCTGGCCGAAACTGGACGAGGCGGTGCGCTCCGGCCACAACGTCGTCGAGGAGCTGTACGGCAAGGAGTTCTTCGTCTACCTCAACGAGGACGCCCCGGAGTCGGCCGACGTCTTCAACCGCGCCATGACGACCTCCAGCGTGCAGTCCGCGCGGGACGTCGCCGACTTCCTGGACCTGACGGGGAGTTCGTCCGTCGCCGACATCGGCGGGGGACAGGGGCATGTGGTGGCGAGCCTGCTGGAGAAGCACCCGGCGCTGCACGGCACCCTGCTCGACCTGCCGCGCGTAGTGGAGAACGCCGACCCCCGGCTGCGTCCGGGCGGCGCGCTCGCGGACCGCACGCGCGTCGTCCCCGGCGACTGCCGCGAGGCGGTCCCGGTCCGGGCCGACGTGTACGTCATCAAGAACATCCTGGAGTGGGACGACGACAGCACGGTCCGGCTGCTGCGCAACGTCATCGCGACCGGCGGCCCGGGGACCCGGGTCGTGGTCATCGAGAACCTCGTCGACGACTCGCCCTCGATGCGCTTCAGCACCGCCATGGACCTGCTGCTGCTCCTCAACGTCGGCGGGGCCAAGCACACCACCGAGAGCATGACCCGCAGACTGAGGGACGCGGGACTGGTGATCGACGACGTACGCCCGGTCAACGCCTATCTGCACGCGTTCGACTGTCACGTGCCCGGATGACCGTACGGGCCGCCGGCCACGCGTCTCGCGCGTGCCCGGCGGCCCGACGGGGCATTCAGGAGCGGCCGTCCCGCTCCCACCGGTAGAAACGGTTCGCCATCGCGTCCTTCGGCGAACGCCAGGTCGCCGGGTCGTACGCGGTGACGTACGACGACAGCCGTTCGCTGATGGCCTTGAACTCGGGGTGTCCGGCCATCTTCGTGATGACGGGCGTGGGGTCCCGCTCGGACTCGACGAGGTGGATGTAGATGTCGTCGAACTGGAAGAGGCTGCGCCGGGAGACCCCGATGAGGTGCGGCAGTTCACCCCGGTCGGACTCCTCGAAGATCTTGGCGATGTCCGGGGCCGACCCCGGGGCCATCCGGGCGACGATCAGGGACTGGTGCATACGGTGTTCTCCGTCCGGCTCGGTCGGTCGGCGCGCGATCGCTCGGCGCTCAGTCGGTCAGGCCCGGCGCGGCGCCCTGTTCGGCGGCGGCCTTCTCGATGCGGTCCCGGATCAGGGCCATCTGGACCTTGGAGTTCCGGTTGATGTTGTCCGTCATCCAGTCGTCGTCGACCGGCGCGTCGGGCTTCATCGCGAAGTCCTGGGTCCACGTCATCCGGGTGCCGGTGGGGACCTTCTCGTACTCCCACAGGATGTTCATGTAGGCGAAGGGCCCGGTCTCGACGCGGCGGGCCTCCACGCTGAGGGTGTCCCGGTCCGCCTCGCGCTCCGAGACCCAGCTCCACACCTTGCCGTTCTCGTCCGGGTGCATCGTCAGCCGGAACGTCACCCGGTCCCCCTCCCGGGAGAGGATCTCGGCGGTGGCGTACTCGCTGAACAGCCGGGGCCAGTTCGCGACGTCGTTGGTCATGTCCCAGACCAGGTCGACGGGGGCGGCGATGGTGATCTCGTTCTGCGTGTGTCCGGCCATGTCAGGCACCCGCCATCAGCGCGGTGTTGACCTGGTCGAGGAACTGCCGGGGGCTCCGGCTCTTCTCCGCGTCCGGCGGCATCGGTGTGCCGTACCGGTTCTCCAGCTCGCCCACGATGCCGAGCAGACCGAGCGAGTCGATGCCGATGACGTCGAAGCCCGACTCCAGGCGCCGCTGGAGCTCCTCCGGGGTGACGGTGACCCCGGCGGCCTTCTTCATCAGCTCGGACAGCTCTTCCACGGTGATGCGGTCACTCATGCGGTTCTCCTTGGTGGTGCGTCGGTGGTGCGTCGGTGGTGCGTGGTGAGGGGTGGTCAGGAGGCGTCGCCGGGGCCGAGCCGCAGCACCAGCGCCGCGTTCGAGCCCATGAGGCCCCGGCTGAGGACCAGCGCCGTGCGCGGCTCGGCGGCGCGGGCGGTGCCGGTGACGAGGTCGAGGTCGTGGCAGACGTCGAAGACGTTGGGGGTGGGCGGGATCACGCGGTGCTCCATCGCGAGCACGGCCGCCGCGACGTCCAGTACGGCCGCCGCGCCGTTGCCCCGGCCGATGGCGGTCTTCGGCGCCGTGACGGGGACGCGGGTGCCGTGCGCGCCGAGGGCGTCCGTGATCGCCAGCGCCTCCGCACGGTCCGCCGCCGGTACGCCGAGGGCATCGGCGAAGACCACGTCGATCTCCTCCGGGGCGCAGCCGGCCTCGTCCAGGGCGACCCGTATCGCCTCGGCGAGGCCCTCCCGGGACTCCTCCCAGCGGGAGGCGCCGGTGAAGGTGGCCGCGTGGCCCGCGAGGAGGGCCCGCAGGGGCGCGCCCCGCTCCCGGGCCGTGCCCTCGGCCTCCACGACGAGCATCGCGCCGCCCTCGGCGGGGACGAACCCGCAGGCCGCGGCAGTGAACGGCCGGTAGGCGCGGTCCGGGTCGGCCACGGTGCTCAGCTCCGGGTAGCCGAGCTGGCAGACCACCGAGTAGGGGGCGAGCGGCGCCTCGGTCGCGCCGGTCACCATCACGTCGGTGCCGCGCCGCACGGCCCGCGCCGCGTGCGCCACGGCGTCCAGACCGCCCGCCTCGTCGGAGGCGATGACCCCGCAGGGGCCCTTGAAGCCGCGGCGGATGGAGATCTGGCCGGTGCTCGCCGCGTAGAACCAGGCGATGGACTGGTACGGCCCGACGAAGCGGCTTCCCTTGGACCACAGCTGCTGCAGCTCCCGCTGCCCGAACTCGCCGCCGCCGGAGCCGGCCGCGGTGACCACGCCCACCGAGAACGGGGCCGCGTCGGTCTCGGGCCGGTCCAGACGGGCGTCGTCGAGCGCCTGGTCGGCGGCGGCCATCGCGAAGTGCGTGAACCGGTCGGTCTGGACGAGGTAGCGCTCCTCGACCGCCGACGGCGGATCGAAGTTGCGGACCTCGCCCGCCACCTTGAGCGGCAGGTGCTCGCAGCCCTCGCGGGTGACCCGGTCCAGGACGCTGATGCCTTCCCGGGTCGACTTCCAGAACGTCTCGGTGCTCGTTCCGTTGGGCGCGACCACGCCGATTCCGGTGACGGCCGCGCGCCGAGGACGCCGTTCGCTCATCGTGTCTTCTCCCTCGGCAGGCTCATGACCACCGCGGACTGGAACCCGCCGAACCCGCTGCCCACGGAGAGCACGTTGGTCAGCTTCCGCTCGCGGGCGACGCGCGGGACGTAGTCCAGGTCGCACTCGGGGTCCGGGGTCTCGTAGTTCGCGGTGGGCGGGACGACCTGGTGGGCCAGGGCCAGGGCACAGGCGACGACCTCGATCGCGCCGATCGCGCCCAGGGAGTGGCCCACCATGGACTTGATGGAACTCATGGGCGTGTCGTAGGCGTGCGCGCCGAGCGTCCGTTTGACGGCGGCCGTCTCGTGCCGGTCGTTCTGCTTGGTGCCCGAGCCGTGCGCGTTGACGTAGTCGACGGCCGTGCGGTCGAGCCGGGCGTGGTCGAGGGCGTCCTCGATGGCCCGCGCCATCTCCAGGCCCTCACTGGTCAGACCGGTCATGTGGTAGGCGTTGCCGAAGGTGGCGTAGCCCCCGATCTCGCAGTAGATCCGTGCGCCCCTGGCCTTCGCGTGTTCCAGCTCCTCCAGGACGAGTACGGCGCCGCCCTCGCCCATGACGAAGCCGTTGCGGTCGGCGTCGAAGGGGCGCGAGGCGTGGGCCGGGTCGTCGTTGTCGGGGGAGGTGGCCTTGATCGCGTCGAAGCAGGCCATGGTGATCGGGGAGATCGGTGAGTCCGACGCGCCGGCTATGCAGATGTCGGCCCGGCCCTCCTCGATGGTGTGGAAGGCGTACCCGACGGCGTCGAGCCCCGAGGTGCAGCCGGTGGAGACGGTCTGCACCGGCCCGCGTGCCTCGAAGCGTTCCGCGACCGTCGAGGCCAGGGTGCTCGGCGCGAACGCCCGGTGCAGATGCGGACCGGCCTCCCGGTGGTCCACGTCCCAGCGCTGCCCGCCATGGCTGACCAGCACGTAGTCGTGCTCCAGCCGGGTGGTGCCGCCGACCGCGGTGCCCAGGGACACCCCGACCCGCCAGGGGTTCTCCGAGGCGAGGTCGAGGCCGGAGTCCCGTACCGCCTCCTCACCGGCCACCAGGGCGAACTGGATGTACCGGTCGCACCGGGCGATCTGCCCGGCGTCCAGTCCGTGGGCCGCCGGGTCGAAGTCGCATTCGGCGGCGATCCGCGAACGCAGCCCGGACGGGTCGAAGAAGGTGATGCCGCGTGTCGCCGTGCGACCGTCGGCCAGCAGGTCCCAGAACGCCGGGACACCGATGCCGCCCGGAGCGACGATGCCTATGCCGGTGACCGCCACGCGCCTGGTCATGAGCGGACCTGAGGCCGCTCGGCCCGTCCGGCGTGGGCCGCCTCCACCGGGATCGGTACGCCGTTCGCGTCCTCGGTGTCGACGTGGCCGAGCGGCGGGCTCGGGGCCAGCGGGCCGAGGTGGAAGACCATGCGGGCCTCCACGTTGCCGACGTTGCGGAAGCGGTGCCGCATGTGGGCGGGGATCAACAGCCCCTGCTCGGGCTGGAGCGGGTGGGCCTCGCCGTCGAGGTCCACCTCCAGCTGCCCGCAGATGACGTAGATGAACTCCTCGGAGTACGGGTGGTAGTGCTCGGCGATGCGGTCGCCGGGCGCCACGATGGCCACGCCCATGAAACCGCTGGTGGAGCCGACGGTGGAGGGGGTCAGCATGGCGCGCAGATCGCCGCCGCGCCGGGTGTTGGGCTCGACCTCGCTGACATCCACGATGCCGGGATGGCGATTGATCACGACGTTCCTCCGAACATGAGCTGGGTCGGGCGGATGCGGGAGTCGGGGCCGTGCGCGGTGGGCGGGCACGGCCCCCCGGGCCGGGGATCAGGCGTCGGGCGCCCGGCGGTCGGTGACGAGTTCCATGCGGGCGACCGTGAGCAGGCGGGCGGGGGCGCCCTCCCTCGGCGAGCCGTCCGCGCCGAGTGCGCCGCCGTCCAGCAGCGCCGTCAGTTCGGCCGCGCGGGCGCGGTCGGTGAGACCGAGCACGGGGCCGGGGTCGTTGTCGATGCCGCCGCGCACGTCGACCAGCCGCACCACGATGTCGTCGCGCTGGAAGATCGTGCTGCGCAGCACCGGCCCCTGCGGGTCGTCCGCCGCGGCCTCGTCCTGCCGGGCGAGCAGTTCGGCCAGCCGCAGACCGCAGCCCTCGCGGGCCGGGTAGTACAGCGCGTGCCGTACGGCGTCCGGGCTCTCCTGGCCGGCCGTCACATGGTGGACGGCGGGCAGCGCCGCGCGGGTGAAGAAGACCCGGGCGGAGTCGGGGTCGTCCAGGTCCCGGTCCTGCTCCAGATAGGGGTTGATGGCCTCCTCGACGGCCCGCACCTCGGGCTGCCGGGCGACGTGCCGCAGCGCGGCGAGCAGGTCGCCCCGCACCTCGACGGCGCGGACCACCCGGTTGCCGTGCATGAACAGGGAGGTGCGGCACAGGCGGGTGGTGTCGTCGACCTTCGGGTCCGGCGCGGCGTAGTCGGCGAGGATCCGGGCGACCTTCTCCTCGCTGCCCGGCTTGACCGTGAAGGTGAGCGCGTGCCGGATCAGTCCGTCACCGATGCGGGGCGAGGTCTGCAGCCGGCGCTTGCCGGTCTCGGCCTCCACGGCCGGGCCGCCGGTCTCGCGGACGATGTGGAAGCGCAGCGAGCGGGTGTCCCGGACGCAGTTGTGCAGCGGCTTCACCATCTCCACGTGCTCCTCGCTGTTCACCCAGGTGAGGAACGGCGGGGCGCTCTCCCACTCACTGGTGATCAGCCACTGGGAGGGGTTCTCGATGGACTGGCACAGTTGGTCGCTGACATGCCCGGGGACCGACGCGACCTGGTTGCACAGCTGCTCGTACGCCTCCAGGAACTGCTGCTGGGCGCCGTCGTAGACGTCCACGAGGAGGACGACACGGAGCCGGGAGCCGTCGAAGACGGACTGGGAGACCCGCTGCGACACCTGTCGCTTCAGCGTCTCCGTAAGACGTTCGGACGTGGTGGTCATCCTGCGCACATCTCCTCGGTGGGGGGCGGGGACGGACGAACGTCGGCCGGTTCGGCGTGACGTCGGCGTGCCTCGATCCTGGGCCCGCCCCTTCCGGCGCGCGACTCGTATGCACTGCGCGGGTGACCGGTGCGCCGCCCGGGTGACCGCCTCTCCGGGACCGCCGCGCGGGGCTCCGGCGGCGGTGGTGTCGGGGGCGGCGCGGGTCGGGTGGTGCTTCGGGCCGGAGCTGCGGCTGCTCCGCCGTGGCGGTGGCGAACGGGCCGGATACGGCCGACGGGCGGGCGCGCGGGCGGGCGGTCTGTGTCACCGGTCGGCGTCGGCGGTCGGCGGTCGGCGTCGGCGGTAGCCGTCGGGCCGTCGGTGGTGGGGCGGGTCCGGTTCGCCCGATCTCCGTGTGCGTCCCCGTTGCCCAGCCTCGGCGGCGCGGCCCTGCGGATTCGACGCAGCGTCAAATGCTCTGCAACGCAACCGGTGTGATGTGCAGTCAGTTCTCCGTACGCGCACACGAAGCGGCCGGCCGGACCCGGAGCGCCCCCGGGGCCGGCCGGCCGTGTGAGATGGGATCAGTCCGTCGCCAACAAGCTGGTCAGGACCTCGCTCAGTGTGGACTCGGGGTCCGGGACCGCCCCCGGCGACCGCCATGCCACGAACCCGTCGGGCCGTACGAGGACCGCGCCCGAGGGCGTCGTCCCGTGGGCGGCCGCCCAGTCCGTCTCGCCCTCCGGGGCCAGCTCGGCGTCCGGCCCCGTGCCGAACCGGTACGAGGTCAGGGGGACGGACATGCTCTCGGCGAGGCGGAGCGCGGCCGCGTGCCAGCCACCCGCAGCGCCGGTGTCCCCGTCGCTGAGCAGGACGAGGGAGCGCTCGTACAGGTCCAGGGTGGAGATGCTGTCGCCCCGGTGCCGTACCGCCAGATGGGGGGCCCGGCTGCCGGGTTCGCCGGTCAGGTCGAGGCGTTCCGGGACGACCGGCGCCATGGGGTCGGTGCCGAGGACGGCTCCCTGGGGGTAGCGGTAGCCGAGGGCCACGTCGAGGATGCCGCGCTGCGGACCCCCGCCCCCGCCGACGCCCGGGGCCGGGGCGAAACCGGGGTGGCTGTGCTCGACCGAGCGGGCGGCGGCACGGGCGCTGGTGGCCTGCGCGACCGGGCGGCGCTCGGCGTCGTACGAGTCCAGCAGAGCCTCGCCGGCCCAGCCGCCGAGCACCGCCGCGAGCTTCCAGGCGAGGTTGTGCGCGTCCTGGATACCGGTGTTGGAGCCGAAGGCCCCTGTGGGGGACATCTCGTGGGCGGAGTCGCCGGCCAGGAAGACGCGTCCCGACCGGTAGCCGCGGGCGACGCGCTGGGCCGCGTGCCAGGGGGCCTTGCCGGTGATCCGGACGTCGAGGTCGGCGACCCCGACCGCGCGGCGGATGTGCTCGACGCACCGTTCCTCGGTGAACTCCTCCAGGGTTTCGCCGTGTTCGGGGTGCCAGGGCAGGTGGAAGACCCAGTTCTCCCGGTTGTCCACGGGCAGCAGCGCCCCGTCGGCCTCGGGGTTCGTCAGGTAGCAGACGATGAAGCGGCGCTCGCCCACGACCTCGGCGAGGTCGCGGGAGCGGAAGGTGACGCTGACGTTGTGGAAGAGGTCGCCGGGGCCGCTCTGGCCGATGCCGAGCTGTTCGCGGACGGGGCTGCGGGGGCCGTCGGCGGCGATGAGGTACTGCGCGCGGACGGTGGTGTGCTCGCCCGTCTCCCGGCTCTTGACGACCGCGGTGACACCGGAGCGGTCGCTGTCGAACGACATCATCTCGGTGGAGTACCGCAGATCGCCGCCGAGCCGCTCGGCGTGCTCGAACAGCACCGGCTCCAGGTCGTTCTGGCTGCACAGGCACCAGGAACTGGGGCTGAACCGGGCGAGCCCGCCGCCCGCGTCGATCTCCTTGAACAGCCACTCGCCCGCGTCGCCGACCAGGGTGGGCGTCTGCAGGATGCCGTGGTTGCCGGCGAGCGTGGCGGCGGCCCGCCGGATGCCCTTCTCGACGCCGGCGGTCCGGAACACCTCCATCGTGCGGACGTTGTTGCCCCGGCCGCGCGGGTGGATGGAGGTGCCGGCGTGCCGCTCCACCAGCATGTGCGGCACCCCGAGCCTGCCCAGGAACACCGAGGCCGACAGGCCGACGAGGGACCCCCCGACGATCAGGACCGGGACCTCGTGGGTCGCGGTACCGGTGGGACCGTTCCGGTCCGGGCTCTGTCTCATCGCGTTCATCGCTCAACTCCAGCGTGTCGTGTCCGCCGACTCGGCCGGATACGGCCGGGGGCTTCATCCATGCCCCGCGCCACGGACCAGGGCCCAGGCTTCACCCGCTTAGGGGGCAGGCCCCGCCCGGCACCCGTCCGGCCCGCCTCCGGCCCTCGTCCGCTCAGGTACTCGGGTGCGGATGAGTACGTGTGCTCTGTCCGGCCGAGGGGCGCGACGGGAGGCTGGGGTCATGAACCAGCGACTCCTGAGATCCGTCTCCCCCCTGCTGCCGGCCCTGGTGACGACCGTGGCCTCCCTGACGACGTGGGCCGCCTGGCTGGGCTGGGACCAGCTGCGTGATGTGCACCCCGACGGTTCGTCGACCGGCCCGTACGAGGCGTGGCAGGTGATCGGCCTGGTGCTGACCCTGCTGGTCCCGGTGGTCTGGGCGGCGTCCCGGCGGCACATCGCGAGCGCCGTCGTCGGCACCACGGCCGGTCTGGCCGTGGCCTCCTTCTACGACTGGTCGGACGACGCCAGCGGCCTCTTCGTCATCGGCGTCATGATGGTGACGGTGGGGACCGCCGCCGTGACCACGGGCCTGTCCTTCCTGGTCGCGGCCCTCTGGCGGCGGCCTCAGCCGCCGGTGCCCGTCACGGCGTAGGCCTCGGGGTCGAACCGTGCCAGCCGCCGCCGCATCCGGCCCGTGGACCACGGCCAGCTGAAGCTGTTGACGCCGTTGTCGTCGTGGTAGTAGCTGGAGCAGCCGCCCGCGTCGTAGACGGTGGACGGCAGCGCCTGCCGCACCTCGGCGTTGAAGGCGGCCTGTACCTCGGGCCGTACGTCCATGCTGGTCAGGCCCGCCGAGCGGAAGTGGCGCACCGCGCCCGCCACATAGTCGAGCTGGGCTTCGAGGACCGCGTACGCGGAGGAGTGGCCGGTGCCGAGATGCGGGCCGAGGAGGACGAACGCGTTGGGGAAGCCGGTGACGGTGGTGCCGAGGTAGGCGTCCGGGCTGCCTTTCCAGTGGTCGTCGAGGTCGGCCCCGTCCGCGTCGAACACGCGGTGGGCGATGGGCATGTCGAGGATGTGGAAGCCGGTGCCGAGGATGATCGTGTCGACCTCCGCGCTGCTGCCGTCGGCGCCGAGGACCCGGCTGCCCTCGACGGCCCGCACCGCCGTGGCGTGCACGGTGACGCCGGGCCTGGTCAGCGCCGGATAGTAGGTGTTGGAGAACAGCAGACGCTTGCAGCCCAGGGTGTAGTCGGGGGTCAGCGCCCGACGCAGTGCCGGGTCCCTGACGGTGGCCCGGAGGTGGAGCGTGCCGGCCTTCTGCACGGCCCGCAGGAGGGCCGGGTGGCGGAAGCCGACGCCGAGGGTCTCCAGCGCCGCGTACTCGGCCCGGCGCAGGGCCCGTTGGGCCGCGGGGAGGTTCCGCAGCAGCCATCGTTCGGCGCGCGGCACCGGGTGGTCGGGCTTGGGCAGTACCCACTGGGCGGTGCGCTGGAACAGGTGCAGCCGCCCGACGCGGGGCTGGATCGCGGGCACGAACTGCACGGCGGAGGCGCCGCTGCCGACGACGGCCACCCGGGCGCCGGTGAGATCGTGGTCGTGGCGCCAGCGCGAGGAGTGGAAGACCTCGCCGGGGAAGCCGGCGAGGCCGGGCAGGTCGGGGAGCCGGGGTTCGTGCCAGGGTCCGGCCGCGGCTATCAGGAACCGGGCGGTGTAGCGGTCGCGGCTGGTCTCGACGTGCCAGCGGGCGTCGGCCCGGTTCCACTGCGCCCGGGTGACCTCGGTGCCGTAGCGGATGAGCGGGGTGATGCCGTACGCGTCCGCCGTGTCGCGGAGGTAGGCGCGGATCTCGGGCTGGCCGGCGAAGGCCCGCGTCCACTCGGGGTTGGGCGCGAAGGAGTACGAGTACAGGGCGGAGGGCACGTCGCAGGCGCAGCCCGGGTAGGTGTTGTCGCGCCAGGTGCCGCCCAGGTCGTCCGCCTTCTCGACGAGGACCAGATCGCGCACTCCCGCCTCGCGGAGTCTCACGGCGGCGCCGATGCCGGAGAGACCACTGCCGATGATCAGCGCCTCGACGTGGTGGGTCTCGCGGGTGACGGTGGCGGTGGTGGCCGGACTGCCGGGATTTTCGGGGGGCGCGGGACGCTCGGGGCTGTCGGGGCTGTAGGGGGTTTCGGGCCGGGTCATCTCAGGCTCCTGTCCGGGCGGGGCCGGCGTCGGTGGCGTCGGCATGGCCCACGGCGGCACGGACGAGGGCGCGTGTGGTGCGCAGGGCGGTCTCCAGGACCGCCGGGCGGCGGCGGGGGTCCATGAAGTTGCCGCCCATCACCTCCAGGTCCGCGGCGGTGGGTTCGATGCGGACGACCCGGGTGCCCGCAGCCCGCAGCGCGGTGCACTCCGCGTCGAGCGTGCGGGTCATGACCCGGCGCAGCAGTGCCTCCACCCGGCCGAGCCCCCGGCGCGGTCCGGGGGAGCGCGAGCTCATCGGCGCGACGACGTACACCTCGTCGAGCCCGCTCGGGACCAGCAGGTCGGCGGAGGCGGTGGAGAGGATGCCGCCGTCGGCGTACCGCCGGCCCCCGACACGCACGGGCGGGAACCAGCCCGGCACCGCCCAGGACGCCCGGAGCGCGTCCCGCAGGGCGGCCGGCGGGGTGTCGGGGTGGCCGAAGACGGTACGGCGTCCGGTGTCGAAGTCGGTGGCCACCAGCCAGGTCGCCGGATGCCGCACCCACTGGCCGGGCGGGACCAGCGCGTCGGCGAGGGCCACCAGCCGGCGGGCGTCGCCGCGGCCCTGGGGCAGCAGACCGGACAGCCCGGCCAGTACGGGAGCGGTGCGCCCCAGCGCGTGGCGGGCCAGGCCGGGCGATCCGAGGAAGGCCGCCGGCCGGGGCGGCAGCGCCCGGGGCGGGGCGGCGACATGCCGGAGGAGTTCCGGACGGGCGTCCTCCAGGCCCAGCTGCGCGGCCAGCAGCTCCTCCACGCCGACACCGGCACCGAGCAGCGCGGCCACCTCGGCCCCGGCGGAGGTCCCCACCAGGACCTCGGCGTCGCGCGGGTCCCAGCCGGTGGCCCGCTGGAGCGAGTGCAGGGCGGCGGTCGTCCAGGCCGCGCCGAGTGTTCCTCCGCAGCCCAGCACCAGGCCCCGGGAGGGGGTCGTCCGGGCCGGGGTCGTTCGTGTGCTCGTCGCGGTCACTGAGGTCTCTCCGCCCATTCGGGATACCGACGAGATCCGGATACTAGCGGTATCCGAAAGCGGTGGACAGTCCGTGCCGGAGATAGGATCCGGGGGCTGGGAAAGTGCGCGACCGCGCCGGGTTCTTCAGAACCGCGCAGGACGGGAGAGGGAGCGAGACATGGCCCGCCTCAGCCGCGTCGAGAGCCAGGAACGCACGCGGGAGCGGCTCGTCGCCACGGCGCGGCAGCTGTTCCTCTCCCACGGTTACGCCGCCACCTCGCTCAGCGACGTCGCGGAGACGGCCGGCTACTCCAAGGGCGCCGTCTACTCCAACTTCCGCGGCAAGGGCCATCTGTGCCTCGCCGCCCTCGACGACATCCGGGCCGAGCAGCTGGCGCTGCTCACGGACGCCGTCCTGGGCGAGGCCGGGATCGACGAGCGCCTGGCGGCCTTCGCCGGGTGGGCCGAGGCGCACATCGGCGACGAGGCATGGACGACGCTGGAGGTCGAGTTCCTCACCAGCGCGCGGCACGACGCCGAGCTGCGGGGCGAGATCACCGCGCGCGTCGGCGTGATCCGCGAGGCGCTCGCCCAGCTGCTCGACGCGCTCGCCGCGGAGCTGGGCGTCACTCCGGCCATGCCCGCGGACCGGGCCGCGGCGGCCCTGCTCAGCCTGGGCATCGGCCTCGGCGTCCAGCGCGTCGCCGACCCGACCGTACCCACCGCCGTCCTGACCGAGACCCTGCGACTGGTCCTGCGGATGGACGGGACGGCCACCGCCGGGTGAGCGGTGATCACCTGATCACCGGTCCCGGTGCGAGGCCGCTCCCGCTCCGGCCGGAACGCGTCGCGGCCGGCGGCCCCGGGTGCCGTCAGGCCCGCCCCCGGGACTCCGCCGCGCGGCGGGCCAGCGAGTCGAAGACCACCGCGATGAGCAGCACCCCGCCGGTGATCATGAACTGCACCGCCGGCTGGACCCCCAGCAGGGCCATGCCCGAGGCGATCGACTGGATGATGAGCACCCCCAGCAGCGCCGACCAGGTCGAGCCGCGCCCTCCGAAGAGACTGGTGCCGCCGATGACGGCGGCGGCGATGGCGTTGATCAGCAGCATGCCGGAGCCCGGGACCTGGGTCGCCGAGGTGAGCCGGGAGGCGACGAACAGACCGCCGACCGCGGCCAGGGTCCCCGACACCAGGAACACCGAGATCCGTACGCGCGAGACGTCGACGCCGGACCGCCGCGCCGCCTCCACGCCGCTGCCCAGCGCGAGGACCTGCCGGCCGTACACCGTGCGGCGCAGCAGGAGGTCCGAGGCGACGATGACCCCGAGGAAGATCAGCAGCGCGAGCGGCAGCCCCTCGAACCGGTCCAGCACGAAGACCGTGGCGAACGAGACCGCCGCGAGCAGCGCCGCACGCATCCAGATCTCGCCCCTCGCCCGGCAGGGCATCCCGGCGGCGGCGCGGCGCCGCCGGTCGCGGTGGCACAGCAGGAGGTACACGGCCGGGCCGAGCGCCGCCAGGCCGTAGGTGACGGCCGGGGAGCCGAAGGACCGGGTGGTCAGCTCGGCGACCAGCCCGTCGTCGCTGAAGCTGATGGAGCTCTCCGGTCCCAGCAGGTAGAGCATCAGGCCGTTCCAGGCCAGCAGACCCGCCAGGGTGACCACGAACGCGGGCACACCGATCCGGGTGAAGATGAACCCGTGGAGGGCCCCGGCAGCGGCCCCGCAGCCCACCGCGACGAGCACGGCGAGCCCTTCCGGCATGCCGTGGTTCACGTTCAGTGCCGCGAACATGGCACCGGAGAGCCCGGCCAACGAGCCCACCGAGAGATCGAGTTCGCCGATCAGCAGCACGAAGACGACGCCGACGGCGACCATGCCGGTGCCGACGATCTCCACGCTGAGGACGGACAGGTTGCGCGGCGAGAGGAAGTTCTCGTTGAGGCTCTGGAAGACGGTCCAGGTCACGGCGAGAGCGAGCAGGGCCGGCGCCGGGCCCAGCCCGCCCGCGTGCACCCTGCGGCGCACGGCACGGGCGTACGCGCGGGGGCGGTCGCCGTACCACCGGCGTCCGCTCTCCCGCCGGCTCTCCGTCTCCCCGTCGTCGTCCCGGCCGCTCCCCCTCACGGCCATGTCTCCTCCGGGTCGGTGGTCCGATGGTCGGCGGTGTTGTCCACCGCGCCGGTGATGGAGGAGATGATCTGCTCCTGGGAGGTCGTGCTCACGTTGAACAGACCGTTGTTGCGGCCGAGGCGCAGGACGGCGATCCGGTCGGCGACGGCCTTGATGTCCCCCATGTTGTGGCTGATGAGGAGCACCCCGGTGCCCCGGTCGCGCAGCTCCTCGATGAGGTCGAGGAGCTGGTTGGTCTGTTCGAGGCCCAGGGAGGCGGTGGGTTCGTCGAGCAGCAGCAGACGGGGCGCGCTGATGAACGAGCGGGTGATCGCGACGACCTGGCGCTGTCCGCCGGACAGCGTGGCGAGCGGCACCCGCACATCGGGGATGCGGATGGAGAGGGTGCGCAGCAGCTCACGGGTCCGGCGCTCCATCTCCACCTCGTCGAGGACGCCGTACCGGTGGATCTCCCGGCCGAGGAAGAGGTTGCCGACGACGTCGAGGTTCCCGCACATCGCGAGGTCCTGGTAGACGGCCGCGATGCCGAGGAGCTGGGCGTCCTGGGGGCGGCGGATCTGGACGGCGGTGCCCTCCCACTCGATGACGCCCCGGTCGGCGGGCCCGACCCCGGAGATCACCTTGACCAGGGTGGACTTCCCGGCCGCGTTGTCGCCCACCAGGGCGACCACCTCCCCGGCCCTGATCTCCAGTTCGACGTCCACCAGCGCCTGGACGGCGGCGAAGCGCTTGGACACGCCACGCAGGGCCAGCAAGGGCTGAACCACCGGGCCACCTCCTGGGTGCGGCTCACGGGCTGAGTCCGGCCTTGTCGCAGGCGGGCCGGAGCTTCGGGGTGCAGATCTGGGCGATGGTGTACATACCGTCCTTGACCAGAGTGTCCTCGATGTTCCCGGCCGTCACCGGGACCGACGGGAGCAGGACCGCCGGGATGTCCTGGTCGGTGGGGCTGTCGACGGTTCCGGTGGCGATGGGGTCGACGCTCTCGCCGCGCCCCAGCGCGACCGCCATCTCGGCGGCGGCGTCGGCCGCCGGCTTGAACGGCTTGTAGACGGTCATGTACTGGTCGCCCGCGACGATGCGCCGCGCGGCCGCGAGGTCCGCGTCCTGTCCGGTGACGGGCGGTGGCGGGCTGACCCCGCTGGCGCCGAAGGCGGAGACCACGGCGCCGGCGAGGCTGTCGTTGGCGGCCAGGACACCGTCGATGTTGTTCGCGCCCAGGGCGGAGATGGCGCCGCTCATGTTGACGTAGGCGTTCTCCGGTCGCCATCCGACGGTGTCGTACGACTTGCCGATCTTCACCTTGCCCTCCAGGACGGAGAGCGCGCCGCGCTTGTACCAGCCGGCGTTGGGGTCGGTGGTGGCGCCGTTCATCATGACGATCTGCCCGCCGTCCGCCTCGGGGCCCATGGCCTTGAGGAGGGCTTCGCCCTGGAGCCTGCCGACGGTCTCCCCGTCGAAGGTGACGTAGCCGGAGATGGGCCCCTGGGCGAGCCGGTCGTAGGCGACGACCGGGATGCCGGCCCGGTCCGCGGCCTCGACCGAGGAACGCAGCGCCTTGGGGTCGACGGCGGCGACGATCAGCACGTCGACCCCCCGGGTGATCATGGCGTCCAGCTGCTGCCGCTGGACCGCCGGCTCGGCCGTGGCGGCGACGGAGGCCGCCGGGCAGCCCGGGCACAGCTCCTTCAGCCTCTTCTCGATCAGGGGTCTGTCGAACTGTCCGAAGCGAGAGGCTCCGCCGCCCGGGAGCAGCACGCCGACGGTGAGGTCGTCACCCCCGCTCCCGCTCCCGCTGCCCTCGTCCCCGCCGCACGCCCCGGTCAGGACGAGGCCGACGGCGACCACGGCCGCCGCCGCCGTCCGGCTGAGGGACCTTCGCTGCACGGCCGACCGGCCGATACCGAGACCCATGTTCGGTTCCTTAGGGATATTTGCCCGATCTTAACCCGCTATGGATGCCTTTCATTCAGCGTAGTCAAGCCGCGGTCGCGGTCCAGTGCGGTCCGGGGTCCTCGGGAGGGCGCGCTGCGTGTCCCGCGTGCACGGGTGGGCCGTGGGGGCAGGGGGCGCGGCCCGATGGGCGAAGAACGCGGGATGCGTCCCGCAGGTGGCGGGTGTCCGGCTCCCGGCCCGAGGCCGGGAGCCCGGCCCGAGGGCGGCCGCGCGCGCCGACCGGGCCGACCGGGCCGAGGCCGGGCGACGGGGCCGCGAGGTGGCGAGCACCCGCCGGGTGCGCGCGGTTCGTCGGCGCGCGGCACGTCACGCCTGGCCGCGCCCGGCGGCTCGGGGCACCGACTCCGGTGCCCCGAGCCCCACTTCCGCGCCGGTGGCGGCAGCGGAGGAGCCGCCGTCCCCGGCGCCGGCCCGGCTGCCCCCGTGACGCCGGCCTCTTCGATCCGCTCCGACCCGCTTCGCTCCGGTCTGTTCCCTTCCGCTTCCCGTGTACATCCAAGGCCGCGTCACGTGTGTCTTACGAGGCAAGTCACCTGCTCACAAGGGAAGTTCATCGACACCGGAGGACCTGATGCAACGACGCCTCGTCATCTCGGCCATCACCACAGCCCTGTGCGGCACCACACTGGTCGGTACCGCCACATCCGCCTCGGCCGCACCCCGGGCCGTCGACTGCCGCAAGGTCAAGTGCGTCGCCCTCACCTTCGACGACGGGCCGGTCGCCGACACCCAGCGACTGCTGCGCCTCCTGAAGGAGCGGGACGTCAAAGCGACCTTCTACGCCGTCGGCGTGAACGTCCAGAGAAACCCCTCGACGATGAACACCGCCGCGCTCGCCGGTCACCAGATAGGCAACCACAGCTGGGACCACGCCGATCTGACCAGGCTCAGCGCCACCAAGATCAAGTCACAGCTCTCCCGTACGGACGCGGCGATCAAGCAGGCGACCGGCAAGAAGCCCACCACGTTCCGTGCCCCCTACGGCGCTCACAACGCGGCGGTTCGCTCGGCCGCCGGACGGCCGCTGGTGCACTGGAGCGTCGACACCCTCGACTGGAAGTACCGCGACTCCGCCCGGCTCATCAAGTACGTCGACGCGCAGACCAGGCCCGGTGACATCGTCCTCATGCACGACATCCACCGGACGACGGTCGACGCCGTGCCCGGCATCATCAGAGCCCTCGAGGACCGCGGCTTCCACTTCGTGACCGTCGATCAGCTCTTCGCTCCGGCCAAGCTGCCCAGCGGAAAGGTCACGTACCACAACCGTGCCGCCTACCGGCCGTGACCGTCAGCCGGAACCGGGCGCCGCACCGGAGACCGAGCCGTCGGGTGCTTCGTGCCCGGCGTGGCGGCGGTACTCGGCGTTGAGGCGCTGCGCTTCCTCCAACTGGTCCTCAAGGATGACGATGCGGCAGGCGGCTTCGATCGGGGTGCCCCGGTCGACGAGTTCGCGCGCTCGCGCGGCGATGCGCAACTGGTAGCGCGAGTAGCGGCGGTGTCCGCCCTCCGAGCGCAGCGGCGTGATCAGCCGTGCCTCACCGAGGGCGCGCAGGAAGGCCGGAGTGCTGCCGAGCATCGCGGCGGCCCGCCCCATCGTGTACGCGGGGTAGTCGTCGTCGTCCAGGCGATCGCTGAGGGGGTTGTCTGCTGTCATGTCACCTCGTAGTGCAACGCGTCGAGGGGCCCTGGCGCCGTACGGCACCAGGGCCCCGAAGGAAATTCAACACCATCTGTCGGCTCTCGTGCTGTGCCGACCTTCTGTTTCCGCTACCAGCCCTGACGAAGGGGGGTGCGGGGATCGCGGCTGCTTGACCGGAGACCACCTTCCCATCCGGGGTCTTGCGGTACCCGGGCCGAGTGTTCCTCGGGCCGGGCGATCCTGATGGCGTCTCCTCCGTTCTTGCTCGTGTACTGCGACCTTGCCGTTCCGTGTCCGGCAGGTCGCCAGACCGTCTCAACGAGACAGAGGTTAGTCGCATCGAAGGCCAATGTCTACAGTGGCGAAGACAGATTTCAGCCGTCCGGCGGCACAGATTGCCTGTGACCAGGGGTGATGGATGGCCTGCGGTCCGTCACGGCGGCGCCGAGTGGCCGACGGGGGCGGGGTGCGGGCCGGATCGCCTGCCCGGGGCAGCGACGGCACCTGCCCGGGGCCGCGACGGAAAGCGGGCGCGGCGGCGGGGCGGGGGCGTGGGACGGCGGCGGCGCGGGAAAACGGTCCGAATGCCGTACGGGTCGCGCCGAGCGGGATCACATCAGTGATCCGGTGGGGCGGCAGAGTGCCCGTCCGGGCGGCAAGTGCCCGGCCCGACGGGGACGTGCCCCGGGCCGGCAGGGAATTGCGGGGCCTGGCAGCGAATTGCTGGGCCTGGCAGGGAATTGTTCGGCCTGTCAGGGGTGTGGCCGGGAGGATCGGAAAACGCGACGAGCTGGGGCCCGCACCTCAAGGTGCGGGCCCCAGCTGCTGGAGAACGTGTTGCCGCGGGTGTCAGGCGGTGGCGATGTTCTCGGCCGTCGGGCCCTTCTGGCCCTGCGCGATGTCGAACGACACCTTCTGGCCTTCCTGCAGCTCGCGGAAGCCCTGGGCGGCGATGTTCGAGTAGTGGGCGAAGACGTCGGGGCCGCCGCCGTCCTGCTCGATGAAGCCGAAGCCCTTTTCCGCGTTGAACCACTTCACGGTGCCAGTAGCCATGTCATTTCTCCTTCGGAGACGAAGTCCGGAATTCGCCCTGTGCCAATTCCGCGTCGCCGTGTTGATCTACCCGTCGGGAAATGAACCTACTGGTAATCACACCTGCAACTGCCAACGACGTTAGCACGGCACGGCGGGCCCTGAACGACCCAGAATTCCGTTCCGGTCGGGAACCGAGGAATACTTGTCGCGCGCCCCGTCTCTATCTGTTCTCGCGGCTACAGATATTGCCCCGCGTGCGTGCGGTTTCCGCCCCGGCCGCCGTCACCGGCTCCGTCGCCGACCCGTTTCGCTAGTCCGCCCGTTCAGCCGTCCAGGTGATGAGCGGCGGCTCGACCCGGGCGCACAGGGGCCCGCCCTGGGGGTCGGTCAGGCCGAGGCGCCCGACCAGCAGTCCGTCGCGCTCGGCGGCGGCGAGGACATCGGCGGGGATCACGTCGAGCATGAGCTTGGCGCGGCGGAACATCGTGAAGGTGCCCGACTCGTCGACCGTGCCCCATGACAGGTAGACGAACCGCCGTCCCAGGCGGTGCTGCACATGAGGCCCGCTGATCCCGCCGCCGGCCGCTGACGCACCCGGGGTGCACTCCAGGGTCCAGCTCGCTGACGGGGCGTCGCCGGGCTGCGGGTCGAGGAGTTCGGCCGGACGGTCGCGGCGCTGCACCGCGACATGGAGGTTGTCGTACGCGGGGACTCTGCCGTCGGCGGAGGCGGGGCGGGTACGGCCGGGAAGGTCGACTGCGTCGATGCGGATGCGCATGACGCCCATCTTCCCGCTCGGTGGTCGCCGCGGAGGGTGGTCGCGATGCCGTGGCTGCTGGTCGTCCTCGCCGGGTACGGACACGAGGTACGTGCCGGGGGCGAGGCATGTGACCTTGCCGTTCCGGAACGAGCCGCCGACTCCCTTCGCCTTCCCGGAGTCCGGACGCCTTCTCCGTGCCGCAGCCGTACCCGTCCTCCCTTGAGGGCGTTGCCGTGGCACCGCCGTGACACGGCAACGTCCCGGCTGTGGAGGCCAGTTGGCCGACGCGCCGCCATGGTCGAGATCGGCCGGATCGCGACGTCCTGGCGCGGGCGCCGTGGCCCATGCTGGACGTCGCCGAGAACCACACCCCGGTTCTCTTCGGCGGACAGCCACGGGAAAGCGTTTGTGTGCGTTCCGTTGACACCCGGCACATCCGCTCCTAATGTCACGCCAATCTCGCCAATCTTCCGACCATGTGACGAGATTTCGAACGACGGGAAAGGCAAGTGCCCTGCGCAGCACCGGAGTCAGGACGGACGTGGCCGGGATGCCGTGGCACAGCCCCATCCCTGTCCAGGTGCACGCGGGCAGCGGGACCACGACTGCCGACGGGCCCCGGGGCGCCGACGCGTCCGGGCACCGGCTCGACCGAGGTGCCGGGCGACGCGATCCGCGATGACCCGGCGCGTCCCGTCCCCCCGCCCACCGGTGCCGAGGCGGAATCGCGAGGACGCAGGGCGGATCCTCCGCGGCCGGCGCCGCTCCACCTGACGTTCGGTCCGTCTCGACGACGACAAGGAACAGGGAACGATCACCATGCCCAACCGAAGAGCCGCGCTTGCCACCCTCGCCGGAGCGGTCTCGCTCGCGCTCACCCTGTCGGCCTGCGGCGGCGAGACCAGCCAGAGCAGCTCCGAGCGCGGCACCATCGGCATCGCCATGCCCACACGGGCCTCCGAGCGCTGGCTCACCGACGGCAAGAGCGTCGTCGAGGACCTTCAGGGCAAGGGGTACAAGACCGAGCTGCTCTACGGTGAGGACAACCCGCAGACCCAGGTCGCGCAGATCGAGAAGCTGATCAAGCAGGGCGTCGACGCGCTGATCATCGCGGCCATCGACAACAAGTCGCTCAACGGCGCGCTCGAACGCGCCGCCGCCGCGAAGATCCCCGTGATCTCCTACGACCGCCTCATCCTCGGCACCAGGAACGTCGACTACTACGTCTCGTTCGACAACGAGCAGGTCGGCCGGCTCCAGGCCCGCCACATCATCGAGAAGCTCGGCCTGGAGGACGGCGAGGGCCCGTTCAACATCGAACTGTTCGCCGGCTCGCCCGACGACAACAACACCAAGTTCTTCTTCGACGGCGCGATGCACCTGCTCCAGCCGTATCTGGACAACAAGCAGCTGGTGGTCAGGTCCGGCCTGACCGACATGGAGAAGATCACCACGCTGCGCTGGGACGGGCCCACCGCGCAGAAGCGCATGACCCAGGTCCTCTCCCAGTCGTACGGGAACCGGCGGGTCGACGCGGTGCTGTCGCCGTACGACGGCATCTCGATCGGCATCATCACCGCGCTGAAGGCGGCCGGTTACGGCACCGCCGCCAAGCCCCTGCCGGTCATCACCGGGCAGGACGCCGAACTGGCCTCGGTGAAGTCGATCATCGCGGGTGAGCAGTCGCAGACCGTCTTCAAGGATCTCCGCCAGCTCGCCGGCAGGGCCGCGAACATGGCCGACGACATCCTCAACGGGGAGACGCCGGAGCTGAACAACAGAAGGGCGTACAAGAACGGCGTCAAGGCCGTGCCCGCGTACCTGCTCCAGCCGATCAGCGTCGACAAGTCCAACTACGAGTACGTCCTGGCCGCGAGCGACCTCTACACGGAGGAGGAGCTCAAGTAGACCGGGGCCGAGTGACCCGGATCACGTAGGGAGGCCGCTCACTTCCGGCGCCCCCGCCGGTCATGACCGACGACACGTGCCGCCACGTGCCGCTGCGCGCCGACAGACGTGGCGCTCGGCGGACCGACCGAAAGGACGCGACCGACATGACCGCACCCGTGAAGGGCCCTGCCGCCTACTTCCCCTCGATCGAGAAGAAGTACGGCCGTCCCATCGCCGAGTGGCAGGACATGATCCGGGCCTCGCCGCTCACCAGGCACATGGAACTCGTCGCCTGGCTCAAGAGCGAGCACGGCCTGGGTCACGGCCACGCCAACGCCCTCGTCGCCCACACGCTCGCCGAAGGGTGAGTGAGGGCTCCGCCGCGCCGCCGTTCCTGTGGACCGGTATGCGGTATGCGTGATGTCCTGATATACGGCCTTCGTGTGCCCGTGGGCGGGTACCCGCCGCTAGGTCCGGCGACCGGATCACCCGGATCACCCGGATCACCCGGATCCCGCGCATCATCCGGATCCCGCGGATCACCGGGACCACGGTGGTCGGCGCGCGCAGAGAGGGGCGACGGCATGCAGACCTTCCTGCCCTATCCCGATTTCCGGGCCTCGGCACAGGCCCTGGACCGTCGCCGGCTCGGCAAACAGCGGGTCGAGGCGCTGCAGGTGCTGCGCGGGCTGGTCCGGCCGGGGTACGGCTGGCGGCGGCATCCGGCGGTGCGTATGTGGGCGGGGTACGAGGAGGCGCTGGTCCGGTACGGGCTGGAGATCTGCGCGGTGTGGTGCGAGCAGGGCCACCGGGACACCTGCGCGGCCACCCTGGTCACCGATCTCACGGCGTTCCGGCCGGGCGCCACGACCCGGGACCAGGCGCGGCTGGCGGCCGCCGGGGAGCTGCCGCCCTGGCTCGGCGACGACGCCTTCCACCGCAGCCACCGCTCCGCGCTGCTGCGCAAGGACCCGGACCTCTACGCGGGATCCTTCCCCGGCGTACCCGACGACCTGCCGTACGTGTGGCCGGCGTCCGACCGGGAAGCGGTCTCCCGCTGACCGCCCGGTGCGGGCGTCACCCCTTCTTCCTGCCGCGCAGCGCCTGCGGCCGGTGTACGGCCGTGCGGCCGGACTTGTCGCTGCGGACCAGGTACTGAGGGTCCTCGGCGGAGGCGTCGACGGTGCGTCCGCCCGCCTCGGTCCGCTCGGTGATCTTCTGCTCGACCTTGCCCGTGGCCTCGGACCCGTGACTCTTCCACGCCACTCGGTCGCCCTTGCGCGGCTGTCGCTTCCCGGCCATGCGGCACCTCCTGCGGGTCAGCTCGCGAGTGCCCCGGCGGAAGTGTCCGAAAACGACCCTCAGGGACCGTTTCGAACACATGGCTGGCGTACCGCAACCGCCATGGCCGAAAATGTGTCTCACTCTCCACGCGGCCCGGTCCCACGGGAGCGGGCGGGACGGCGGCGCACGGCGGCCTTGGGGGTGGAATGAACACATGGGCGGTGCCCGGATACACCGAGTCACTCGAACTCGGGTCCGGGGCGAGCGGGCGGGTCGTACTCGCCGTGCACGAGGAGACCGGTGTCCCGGTCGCGGTGAAGTACCTCAGCGAGCCCCTGCGCACCCGGCCGGGCTTCGTGCGCGACTTCCGGGCCGAGGCGCGGCTGCTCGGCGGACTGCACAGCCCGCACGTGACCGGCCTGTACGAGTACGTGGAGAGCCCGCACGGCGCCGCGATCGTGATGGAGCTGGTGGACGGCGTCTCCCTGCGGACTCTGCTCTCCAGGCAGGGCCCGCTCGATCCCGAGGCCGCGCTCGTCATCCTCAAGGGATCGCTGCTCGGCCTCGCCGACGCGCACCGCGTCGGCGTCGTCCACCGCGACTACAAGCCGGAGAACGTCCTGGTCGTCCCCGACGGGGAGTCCAAGCTCGTGGACTTCGGGATCGCGGTGGACGCGGGCACCAGCGCCGGTGTGGCGGGAACGCCGTCCTACATGGCCCCGGAGCAGTGGACGGGCGCGCCCGCCTCGCCCGCCGCCGACGTGTACGCGGCCACGGCCACGTTCTTCGAGTGTCTGACGGGCCACAAGCCGTACGCGGGGGACAACCTCGCCGAACTCGCCCTGCAGCACATCGACGCGCCCGTCCCCGCGGGTGAGGTCCCCGAACCCCTGCGGGACATGGTGCGGCGGGGGCTGGCCAAGGACCCGGACGAGCGGCCCGCGGAGGTCGGGGCGTTCGTCACGGATCTGGAGGCCGTCGCCGGCGGTGCCTACGGGCCCGACTGGGAGGAACGCGGTCGGGGCCGCCTCGCCGCGCTGGTGGCGCTGCTGCCCCTGCTGCTGCCCTCGGCCCGCGGTGGCCCCCGGAGCAGCACGGACACCGCGCGTACGGTGCTGAGCCAGGGGTCGGGCCGGGGCTGGGCGCGGTCCTGGCGGCCCGGCCGGCCCGGGATGCTCGTCTCCGGGGCCGCCGCGCTCCTGGGCGTTCTCCTGACCTACGGCATCCAGTACGCCCCGGGAGCGGCCCCGCAGGAGGCGGCCCAGGCCCTGGCCACCACCAGCGCCGGACCCGGTACGGACACGTCGGGGCCCACCGCCGAGCCCTCCTCGGCCTCCCCGTCCTCGTCCTCGTCCCCGACCGAGTCGGCCGACGCGTCGGCGTCACCCGGTCTGTCGCCCTCGGCACCGACGGCCACCGACACGGGGGAGCCGTCGGCCTCCGCCACCTCGACCGGGGACCCGGGGACGACGCCGCCCGGCGACACGGAGAGCACGCCGGCGCCGACGACGTCGGCCCCCTCCGCGCCCGCCGCCACGGCCGTCAAGGACGTCACGGTGTCGGCCTTCCGGCAGACGGGTCTCACGACCGCCACGTCGACCGTCGAGATCACCGCGGACGGCACCGGGCCGGTCTCCGTCACCGTCTCGTTCTTCAAGGGCGACACCTTCGGACAGCTCGGCGCCGCGGACGGTGCGGCCCAGACCTTCCAGCGCGCCGGAGCGACGCGGTACACGGTCACCGTCGAACACAGCTTCGGACGCGGGGGCTGCTACTGGGCGGTCCAGGGCACGACCAGCCCCGCCTCCGCCGACGGCGGCGCGTCGCAGCAGCTGCTGACCAGACAGTGCGAGATCCGGTGACCGCGCCTCCGAACGGGCCGCTTGGGCCGCAGGACTGGCCTCCGGCGGCTTCCGACGACGCGGAGCCGACCGAGGTGCTGGGACCGGCCGGGGAGCAGGGGACCACGGTCCGGTTCGACTCGGCCGGGGAACAGGCGGCTACCGTCCATCTCGATCCGGTCGACGAGCACGGCACCACCGTCCGGCTCGGTGCGGCCAGGGAGCAAGGCACCGTGCGTCTCGGCCCCGCCGACGAGCACGGCGCCACGGTCCGGCTCGGTGCGGCCGGGGTGCAGGGCACGACCGTCCGGTTCGGCCCCGCCGACGAACATGGCGTCACCGTCGATCTCGGATCCGCCGATGAACATGGCGTCACCGTCGATCTCGGCCCCGCCGACGAGCACGGTGCCACCGTCCTTCTCGAACCCGTCGACGCCCGTCCCCCGAGTGGCGGTCCCGCCTCCGACGACGCCGCGTACAGCGCCACCGTGCTGGCCAGCCACTGGATCCAGCGGCCCGAGTCCGGTGACACGCTGGTCGAAGAGTCCCCGACACGGCCCGCGGCCGAGCCCCCGACGATGCTCTTCACGGAGCCGGGGCCGGGGCCGGGGGCAGAGCCGGGAGCGGGGCCGACACCACCCGATCGTGTCGAAGGCACCCTGCTGCGCTTCGGCCCGGGAGTGACCGCCGAGGTCGTGCACCGCACCCACCGGACGCTGCCCGTGGTGCCACCGGTCCACGTACCCCGGCGAAGACGGCTGCGCCGGCACGCCCTGCCCGCCCTGGTGCTGCTCTGCGTCCTCGCCCTCCTCGCCTGGCAGCGCCTCGGCCCCTCCGTCCAGGTGAGGACGGTGGCGGTCACGGTCGAGCCGAAGGTCCTGGGGTGCGACGCCACCGCGGACATCGTCGGCCTTGTCGGGACGAACGGCCGTCCGGGCACACTCTCCTACCGCTGGATCCGCAGCGACGGCACCGCCTCGGGCGTCCTGCGCGAAGTACTGGTCCGGGACCAGCGACAGGCGCGCCTGCACCTGCTGTGGACGTTCCAGGGCAAGGGGCGCCAGGAAGCCCGCGCCGAACTGCGCATCCTCTCCCCGTCCCGGCGGACGGTCTCCGTCCCGGTCACATACAACTGCGCCTGACGGGGTGAACCGGCCGGCCCCGCCGCCCCGCCGACCGGCGGGGTCGCGACAGCCGACCGGCGGGGCGACTCCCGTGGGATGCGGGGTGGTCGGCCCCCACCTGCCTCGGCAACGTAGGCCCGGTGACCGAGATCGAAAGCACCGAGAAGCCGCCTCCGCCCTCCTTACCCGCGCCCGCGCGCGGGTCCGGCACGGTCGCGGAACGCGCCGCGCCGACGGCTCGGCTGGTCGCCGTGGACCTGGCCCGCGCACTGGCCGTGTTCGGGATGTTCGCCGTGCACGTGGGCCCCTTCCCGACGCCTGGGGGCGGCGTCGGCGACTGGTTCCTGGGCCTGGCGAGCGGCCGCGCCTCCGCGCTGTTCGCCACCCTCGCCGGGTTCTCGCTGACACTGATCGCGGGCCGCCTGGAACCGAAGACCGGCCTGGCCGGCCGGCAGGCGAGGGCCCGGATCGTGATCAGGGCCGTGGTCCTGCTGGCGCTGGGCGTCGCGCTGGCGATGACGAACTTCGGCGGCGCCGGCATCCTCAACTTCTACGCCGTGTACTTCCTGCTGGCCCTGCCCCTGCTGCGGCTGCGGGCCGGGACGCTCGCGACCATCGCCGTCGCGCTCGCGGTCGTCACGCCGCAGATGGCGTTCGCCCTGCGGGCGCTGCTCACCGAGTCGCTCGTGCGCACCATCGACTCCTACGACCCGATCGCCCGCCTCTCCGGCGTCGGCGTGCTCGACCTGTTGCTCACCGGTCTCTACCCGGCGATCACCTGGATGACGTTCGTCGTCACCGGCATGGCGCTGGGCCGGCTGGATCTGGCCTCCGGCGCGGTACGGCGACGGCTGGCGGTGGTCGGTCCGGCGCTGATCGCGTTCGGGTACGGCCTCTCATGGCTGGTGCTGCGGGTGTCCGGGGGCGACCGGAAGATCATGTCCGGGATGCCTTCCCCGGAGGATTTCGAGGCCATGAAGGACTCCGGCGCAGCGGCGGCGGCGTCCTTCGACATGCCGGTCGGCGGGGGACTGTGGGGCTCCGACGCGTGGGGGCTGCTGGCGGCCGAGCCGCACAGTGGTTCCACGTTCGACCTGATCGGCAGCCTGGGCATCGCGATCACCGTGCTCCTGTGCCTGACGGTGGCCCTGGACCGGCTGCCGTGGCTGGGCCGGGCGGCGACCCCGGTCATCGCCGTCGGGACCATGTCGCTGACCCTCTACGTGGGCCACATCCTGGTGATCCTCGCCCTCCCCGGCGAAGCGGCCGCTCCACCGGAGTCCGCCTCCACCACGCTGCTGCTGTCGTTCATCGCCGGAGCCGTACTGTTCGCGACGGCCTGGTCCCGCTACTTCCGCCGGGGCCCACTGGAACACCTCCTCAACCGCGCCACCACACTGGCGAAGTCCGTCCGCTGAGCCCGGCGTGAGACGAGCGGGGCCGCGGGCCGTGGTGGCCGCGGCCCCGCTCGGGCCCCGGGGGAGGGGCGGGTCAGGACGGGTCAGTCAGGACGGGGCGGGTAAGGACGGGTCGGGTCATGACGGGTCAGGACGGGTCGCCGTACTGGAGACCGCGTCCGTTGGTGCCGATGTAGACCCGGCCGAAGGTGTCCGGGTCGCCGGTGACGACGCCGGTGCCGCCGATGCTGCCCCACTGGTGGGCGTCGTCGTTGACGCGGAGCCAGGTGGCGCCCTGGTCGGTGGAGCGGAAGACCCCGGTGACGTCCTTGACGGTGCCGATCAGGTACAGCGCCTGGTAGTCGGCGCCGGGGGCGGCCTTGCCGAGGCCGAGGGCGGACGCGGACTGCACCGTCTTGAGCGTGGTGAACGTGCGCCCGCCGTCGGTGGAGTGCAGCAGCCCCTTGCCGTGACCGGAGATCCACAGGTCCCCGGCGATCCCGGGAACGGCCGTGAGGCGGCCGGAGGGCAGGTCGCCGGCGCGGGCGGTGAAGGTGGCGCCGCCGTCGGTGCTGGCGTAGAGCGTGCCACCGGACAGTGAGTAGAAGGTCTTGGCCGAGGAACGGTCGGCGACGACCACGGCGCCGGTGCCCAGGCCGCCGACCCGCGACCAGCTCGCCCCGTTGTCGGTCGAGCGGTACGGGGCCTCACCGGCCTCGGTCCAGACGATGGTGGAGCCGTCCGCCGCGAGCGCGACATGGCCGTCCTGGGCGCCCGCCACCGGCTCAGCCTTGAAGCCGTTCCAGCTGCTGCCGCCGTCGGTGGAGTAGGCGCCGTCCTGCGCGCCGCCACGGCCGACGCGGACCATCATCGAGGGCTTCGACTGGGCGAAGTCGATATCGGTGCTGTTGGTCATCATCGGGTTGCTCAGCCGCCCGGAGGGCACCTTGGTCAGGGAGTCGTGCCGGAAGCCGCCCTGGTCGCCCATGGCGGTGATGACGGCGGCGCCGCCCGGAGGGGCGATCGCGTCGATCAGCGAGGTCTCCTCCAGCCCTCGGGCGCCCATGCTCCAGCGGCTGGTGCCGCCGCTGTCGGAGGCGTTGGCGTTCTCGCTGCGCAGGATGCCGTTGCCGGTGCCGTACAGCACGTGCCCGGAGTTGAAGGGATCGATGGCCAGGGCGGTCATCCAGTGCCCGGTGTGCGTGCCGACGTAAGGAGCGGCGGAGGCGTTGCGCACCGACTTGTCGGCCAGTGCCTTCCAGGTGGCGCCGCCGTCGGTGGTCCGGTAGATCTCGTCCTCGGGCCACCAGCGGCCGAGGGTGGTGACCATCACCGTGGACGGCTTCTGCGGGTCGACGGCCAAGCCGGAGAACCCGTAGTTGCCCTGGGACGGGGAGATGTTCTTCCACGTCCCGCCGGCCGGCGTGTACTTCCACACCGTGCCCGCCGTCACACCGTTGGGTCCGAGGGCGTTGGTGTACGACAGGTACAGCGAGCCGTCGCCGGAGAGCACGCCGTGCTGCGGCATCTGGCCGGTGGGCTGCCCGGAGACGGCCTGCCAGGTGTTGCCGCCGTCGGTGGAGCGGTAGAGGGACGTGGACTTGTCGTTGACGCCGACGTAGATCGTCTTGCTTCCCGCCGGGCCGTACGTCACGAAGGAGATGCCCCCGCCGCTGCTCGCCCCGTCCTTGACGGGGAACGAGGAGACCTGCTTCCACGTCCCGCCGTGGTCGGTGCTGCGCCACAGGCCGTTCTTGCGGGTGCCCAGGAGCAGGGTGCCGTTGTCCGCGGGGTCGACCACCAGCCGCTCGCCCGCCCCGCGGCCGTCCTCGTTGGCGCCGAGCTTGAACGGCAGATCGGTGCGCTTGAAGGTACGGCCCCGGTCGGTGGAGCGCAGGATCGCGCCGTTGCCCGCCCAGTCGTTGGTGTAGGTGCCGGCCCCGAGGTAGAGCCTCTTGGGGTCGACGGGGTCGGTGGCTACGGCATCGATGCCCAGCAGGTTCCAGTCCTTCTCGCCCACCCAGTCGGTCAGCGGGATCCACTGCTCGGCCGCGGTGTCCCAGCGGTAGGCGCCACCCATGTCGGTACGCGCGTACAGCAGGCCCTTCTCCTTGGGGTTGAACACCAGACCGGTGACGTAACCGCCGCCCACCACCTGGGCGTTCTTCCACACATACGGTCCGGCCTTGGCGGTGTTCTGGGCGTCGTCGCTCCCGGACCCGCCGGTCCCGCCCGTCTTCACCAGCTTCCACTGCTGGTTGGTGCTGCCCTTGCCGGGATACTGGATGACCGCCGCGCCCTGTGCGGTGGAGCCGCCGGACACGTCCAGGACCTGGCCGCTCCTGCGGGAGGTGAGGGTGACGGCGCCGGAACCGCTCACGTCGTCGATCCGCCACTCCTGTGAGGTGGCCGAACTGTCGGTCTGCTGCACGGCGGCGGCCCCGCGAGCGGTCGAATTCCCGGCTATACCCAGCACCTTGCCGCTGTTGCGGTTCACCAGCTCGTAGTAGCGGCCCCCGGCTGACTTCAGCTTCCACTGCTGGTTGGCCGTGTTCTGGTCGGTCCACTGCTGGATACGGGTGCCGTCGGCGGTGGAGTAGCCGTTGACGTCCAGCGCCTTGCCGCTGTGTACGGAGACCAGCCGGTAGTAGGCGTTGGCGTCGATCGTCGCGGCCTGCGAGTCCTCCTGTACGAACAGGAAGTACGGCACGACGATGGCGGGCACGCCGACCATCAGGCCGGTGGCGGTCCAGCGACGACGGTGACGCCCGCGGCGCCCGCCGTTCGTGGGGTTGTTCATGGGGAGCTGGTTCTCCTTGCGAGCCGTTCACGAGAGAAGGCGGATCCGGACGCGTGAACTGGCCGGATCCGCTTCCTTGTTGTCACAGGCCCCGCAAAGGGTTGCCTTGAGATGGCAGAAATTTTCAGGTCATCTCTGCTTCAGGCGGATGCCGGGCAGATGTTGACCGGCATCCACGGTGAACCGGGGCGCTCCACGCCGGCACTCTCGGCACGGGTGTCTCACCTCCTACGGCTTCGCCGAGACCCTCGACGAGCACGACGCCCCACGCCTCGCCGCCGAGGGCTGCGCCTGCCCCGGCATGCCCCGGCCGGAAGAAGGGGGCTGGACGCACTCGCCCACCACCGCCGGGGACTTGGCCCCGGGAACACTTGGCCCCGGGAACCGGTCCGGGCGACGAGGACTTGGGTGCCGAGTCCCGCGGACATCGGCGGCGGACGGAGCCCGCCGCGGACTCTGCTTCCGCGCCGGCCGCAGGGGAACTGCCGCGTCGTGTGCCTGCCGGAAGGCGTCGACCGGGGTGCCTTCGGTGGCGTCCGGGTCCCCGGCCCGCGATCCCTGTCCGAGATCCTTGCCCGAGATCCCTGTCCGAGATCCTTGCCCGAGATCCCCGCCCGCTCGCGCCGCTGCTCCTGGCGCGGCGTCCGACCAGGCCCGTGCCGCACAATCTGCCGAACGGCCGATAGCGGTGGAAGCGCTTTCCTGACAGCTTGATGCGGATGTCTGAACGACGGGGGCGATGGTTTTGCTGTTGTTGGTGATGTGTGGTGTGTCGGTTTCCGCGGGCATGGCGCGAGGGACGGTATCGACGCCCTCCCACGCGATGCCCGAGGCCGCGGCCGGACGGGGCGGTGCGGGCCGGGGACCCGACAGGCACGTCCGGCCTTTCCACCGGGTGTTCGGGCGCCCTCGCCCACCGGTGTGACGCGTACGGGACGCGGATGCGTCACGGTGTCGGCGTGCCCGTGACGTCGCTGGTCCGCGTCGCCTTTTCCGGCACGCGTCGCACTGCAGGATCCAGGCCACGGTTCCGCATCGGTCGTCGACGGCTCGATGCCCACTTCATAGGGAGTCGCATCTCCATGTTTCGCATCATCCTGTCCGCCGATGACCTGACACGCATCACCGTCGGGGACAGGGACGCTCAGTTCATGGAAGCCCTCTTCGCCATGGAAACCCTGCGTGAGACCGGCGAGGACGGTTTCCATGAATGGCGCCGCCGCATTCGCAGATACCTGGGGAACCCGGCACCGAGGACGGCGCGCATCGCGCAATTGACACGTGGAGTGAGCAAGGTCGTGGATGCCCTGGACACCTGTGTCGATCCGGAGCATCCGCATGCGATGCCCCACACCGACGGGAGCCCTTCCGAGGCCCAACTCCTCTCCACGGTACGGGACTTCTCCGAGCTGGCCGTGGCCCCCCACTGGGAGCGCATCCGCGGTCATCTGGACGGGGCCAGGGACTCGCTGCGGGACGCCATGTGCCGAGGCGGAGTGGGGGCGTTGCTGGACAGCCTCGGGCCCGGCATCCGATGGAAGGCGCCGGTGCTGGAGATCGCTGGGGTGGGCGCGGGCGAACTGGAACCCGGAGGGCGGGGACTCGTGCTCGTACCGGCCCTGTTCCTGCGGCGCGCCGGCCATGTGATGCGGGCCGGGCGGAACTCCCCGGAAAGACCGCCGCTCCTGATGGTTCCTGACCGGCCCCGCCCGGAGGAGCTTTCCGGCCTGCTGGCGGAGACCGATGCCATGCGGGGTGGGCGGCGGGAAGAGGCGGACAACCTGGCGGTGCTCATGGGCAGAACGCGGGCGGCCGTGTTGCGTGCGGTGCGTGAGGGATGCGGCAACGCCGCACTCGCCGCCCGGCTCGGAGTGACCACCGCGGCGGTGAGCCAGCACACCACGATCCTGAGGGCGGCCGGGCTGATCTCCACACACCGCAGTGGCAGCCACGCCGTCCACACGGTGACGCACCTGGGGCGACTGCTGCTCCAGGGCAACGGCCTCGCGTCGCGCCAGGTGCTGTCGACGGTGGGAACCGTCGCGAGGCAGCCGGCCCCCGCGTGACGGGCGCCGGTCGTCCCGTACGCGGCGCTGCTTCCGGATGGCCTCGGCATGACACCCATGGTGGCGCGGGGTGACCGCCCGGGGTATCGGCCGTTCGGCAGACCGGTGTTCCTCGGCGGGAGCGGGACGTGGGCCATCCCCTGGGCGGGAGCGGGACGTGGGCCGTCCCCTGGGCGGGGGCGGGACGTGGGCCGTCCCCTGGGCGGGGGCGGGACGTGGGCCGTCCCCTGGGCGGGGGCGGGACGTCGAATGATCTCGGCGGGAGCGGGACGTCGAGTGATCGGAGTGTGCGGGCTCTGCGGCAGGCCGTGAATCGGTCGCCGTACGGTCCGCTGCCCGACCGGCAGCGGACCGCCCCGTGCACCATCCGAGGACAGCCCCTCCCCGGCCCGTCGAGCAGTCGCAGACGGACGGCCCGTGACCTGACGAGGCGCCGTCAGGTCTGTGTCATCAAGCCTGACTCCCACACCCACGCGGCGATGCCCACGCGGTTCTGGACCCCCAACTTCTTCTGCAGCCGGGCCAGATGGGTCTTGACCGTGCCCGCCGAGATGAAGAGTTCGGCGCCGATCTCGGAGTTGGTCAGCCCTTCCGCGACGAGCCGGGCCACCTCCTGTTCGCGTGACGTCAGGGGTTCGCCGGTCCGCCGGACCACACGGCGTTCCTGCCTGAACCGGCTGAGCAACCGGGTGGTGATCTCCGGGCTGATCATGGAGTCGCCGGCGGCGGCGGCACGTACGGCTTCGACGAGTACGGCCGAGCGGGATCGTTTGAGGAGGAAGCCGCAGGCCCCCTCGCGCAGCGCGGCGTGCACGTACTCGTCGAGGTCGAACGTCGTGACCACCACGACGCGCACGGACGGCATGGAGCGGGTGATCTCACGTGTCAGCTCCAGCCCGTCCATCTCCGGCATGCGGATGTCCGCGAGGAGCACGTCCGGCCGCAGGGTGCGGGTCGCCTCCAGCGCCGCCACTCCGTTGTCCGCCTCCCCGACGATCTGCAGATCGGGCTGCGCTTCGAGAATGCTCCTGAATCCCATTCTGATATTGGCTTGATCGTCGGCCAGTAATACGCGCGTGGTCATACGACTCATGATGCCATGTCCGAAAGAAGTCGCCTGGGTGGATAATTTCAGCCATGTAACGCTTCCTTTTGGCGTAAGTGTGCCCATCGGCCCGGCTGTCCGGATGCCGAGTTCAACCGGACCGATGTATTCCGATTAAGGCGGGGCTTTCCGGAATTGCCGGTCGAACGGTGTGGAGTGAAAGATCGGGTCCAGTGAGGGAAAACGGGTTCCCGCTCGGCTGCCGTTCGGGTGCCGCGCGTGAGGAGTCACGGAGGGAGGTGACCCGTATGGTGAACGTTCTGGCCCTGCAGGAGCTGGACGAGGAGGTCGTCGTCGACGCCCCCCTGAGCACCGTCAGCATCGTCGTGTGCCACTGAGGCGGCGCCCGGCCCGGCTGGCCAGGCCGGCCCGGCCGACCGCACGGTTCACGCCGTCCGGGACCCGCGAAGCGATGTTTCCGGCGTGCGGCGTGACCTTGGCGGCTAGCCTTTTCCCACGTGACGACGCAGAGGCACGCGGAAAGCCGGAAGCGGGCATGGTTACGCAGGTCGCTCTGTGTGATCCTCATGGCCGCGACCGTGGCGATCGCCGTGAGCACCACCGATTCCGTCGGACCGCTCATCAGCGTGTCCGGCGCGTTCGCGGTCATGGCCGCCGTGGCGCTGACCGTATGGGGCCCGCGGCGGCCGAAGGCCCTGTTCGCCGTGCCCGGTGCCGCCGTGCTGTCGCTGCTCGTCACGTTCACGTACCAGGGGCCGGCGCGGTCCGCGGCGGCGAACTGGTGGACCGCCGAGACACTGGCGCTGATGATTCTCGTGGTCGTCGGGATCCGGCGGCCGAAGGCATGGACCGCTGTGGCCCTGACCGTGCTCCTCGCGGCGACGATCACCCTGTCGCCCCTGCGCATCGCGCTGACCGTGGTGCCGCCGGCCAGCAGCGACGAGACCCTGCAACTCTGTCTGATCTGGGCGATCCTGGCCATCGTGGCGACAGGCGTCGGCAGCTATCTGCGCGGGCTCGACGCCCGCGCCCGCGCCGCCCTCGTGGCCGAGCGGCGTGCCGAACGCATGAAACTGGCGAGGGACCTGCACGACTACGCGGCTCACGACGTCACCGCTGTCGTGGTGCTGGTGGAGGCGGCTCAGGTGCTGGCCAAGGAGGACCCCCGGCGCGCGCTGGAGCTGCTGTCCGAGATCGGTACCGCCGGCGCGCAGGCCCTCAAGGCGATGGACCACACGGTGCAGTTGCTCGCCGACTCCGCCGAGGCCACGAAGGGGAACCGTTTCCGCGATGCCGTACGGCGACCGGGACCGACAGCCGGTGAGCCTGCCCGGCAGCCCGGTGTGCCACGCCGGGACCTGGGCGAACTCCCGTCCCTGCTGGAGCGGTTCAACCGCACGGGCTCCCCGAGGGCCGTGCTGGAGACCGACGGGGTGGCAACGGACCGGATCCCCGACGATGCCAGCAAGATGGGGTACCGGGTGATCGTGGAGGCACTCACCAACGTACGCCGCCATGCGGCCACCGCCTCCCGGGTGCTGATCACACTGCGCCGGGAGACCGCCGACGGCAGGTCGTTGCTGCGTCTCACGGTCGCCGACGACGCGGCCCGCCCCCGGTCCGGGCTCGCCGTGGAGCGGCCGTCCGGGGCCGGCGGGACCGGTATCAGCAGCCTCTCCGAACGTGCCGGGGAACTGGGCGGCGAACTGACCGCGGGGCCGGGGCCGGGCGGCGGCTGGCGGGTCGTGCTGGTGTTGCCCGTCGGCGACGAGCACGACGACGGGCGCGAGGACAGACGCGGCGACGAGGACCGCGGCGAGGACCGCGACGGGCACCGCGACGAGGACCGCGACGGGCACCGCGACGAGGACCGCGACGAGCACCGCGGCGAGGACCGTGACGGGCACCGCGACGAGGACCGCGACGAGCACCGCGACGAGCACCGCGACGAGGACCGTGGCGGGCACGGGGCGCCGGGTCCGCGACATCTGCCGAACGGCTGATACCGCCGGGAGCTTCCGCCTGGAAGCGTGATCGGCATGTCTGGGCGGGCGGGGGGACACATTGTCGCGGCGTTGCTGGTGACGTGTGCCGCGCTGGTGCTCCTGGGCGTGCGGGCGCTGGACGACCTCGACGTGCCGCCACGGGACGGCCGTCGACAGTTCGCCTTCGAGGGCACACGCCTGACCGTCGTCGCGAGCGGAGACAGCCGGGTGCGGCTCCAGCAGACGCGCGGCTCGGCCCTCACCGTGTCCAGGGAACTCGCCGGCTCGGCCGCGAAGGCCGGTCACTCCTCCTGGCAACTGACGGGCAGCACGCTGCGCCTGGGGGTCCGGTGCACGGGCATCTCCCTCAACTGCCGTGGTGACTACGTCGTCCAGGTCCCCTCGGGGGTCGGGGTGTCCGTGACGTCCGCGGGCGCGGTGACCGCGCGGGGGCTGTGCTGTCAGCTCCTGATCACCACCGAGGCGGGCGACGTGACCGTGGAGGGCTCCCTCGGCACCCTCCGCCTTCGTTCGGCGAGCGGGCGCATCCGTGTGCGCGAGGCCCGGTCGGCCGACGTACTGGCCAGGACGCCGAAGGCTCCCGTCTCCCTGTCCTTCGCCGCCCCTCCGCGCCGGGTCGTCGCCGTGTCCGAGGTGGGGGACGTCAGCGTGGAGCTGCCGGATTCCTCGGTTCCCTACCACCTTGCCGTCGAGGGGAGGGGCAGTGAGCGGGTCGACCTCGAAGACGTGCCGTCGGCCGACCGGACCATAAGAGCCCGGACACGCCAAGGGGAGGTCCGGATAGGGAAACGCTCTGCGCCTGCTCCGGTAAAGGAATTCGGATCGAGCACGGAAAGCGTGTACCGGAGAACGGTCGTCCGCTTAAGTTCTGGCTTTCTTGCGTTGTCAATCGACGAGAGAGGAGGCGAAGGTTGATCCCGGCGACGGGGAAGTCGGCGGCAAGGAAAAGAATTGCCTTCGATTCTCCGGGTGCTGTTCCGAGTCGCATTGTCGTGGTCCGAGGCCGAGGTGTGGGCCGTCAGAAAGGGGAGGGCGCATGGATCCCAGGTACGAGGCGTTCACCCTCGCCGATCCCGTCTGGTACGAACCACTGGACCGCTGCACGGACGAGGCGTCCCGCCTCTCCCTGGCCGACGGCGCCGTCCCTGCCGGCTGGCGACGCCATCGGCAGGGGGTCTGGGAGTTCCTCGAACCGGTGGACGCCGGCGAACTGCCCGAACAGGGCTGGAAGATCCACGTCAGCGCCACCGCGGACAGCGCTGAAGGGACCGTCGCGGCCGTCTGGGAGGTGTGCCGGAGGCTCGCGCTGCCCTGGAAGTTCCTGCGGAGCAGGCACCTCGTCACCGCGACGAACACCAAGTACGCCAACAGGGCCACCAGCGGCAAGACCGTGACCGTCTACCCGCGCGACGAGGCGGAGCTGCGTACCGCCCTCGAAGAACTCGACAGGGCCGTGGGCGGACGCCCCGGGCCGTACGTGCTGTCCGACCAGCGGTGGAACCGGGGCCCGGTCTCCGTGCGCTACGGAGCCTTCGTCCTCATGTGGTGCGAACTAGCCGACGGCACACGGGTACCGGCCCTGCGCGATCCGCAAGGGCGCCTGGTGCCGGACCACCGGCGACCCGTGTTCGCCACACCCGACTGGGTGGAGGTACCGCACTTCCTGACCGAGCGGCCGGCGTCCGACGGCCTCGGCGACGACGGGACGCTCGGTGGCCACCGGGTCCGCAAAGCACTCCACTTCTCCAACGGCGGGGGCGTGTACCTCGCCAAGGACGACCAGGGCCGCGACGTCGTGCTCAAGGAGGCCCGGCCGCACGCCGGCCTCGACGGGACCGGTGCCGATGCCGTGGACCGGCTGCGTGTCGAGGAGTCGGTCCTCGCGCGGCTCGGACATCTCCCGTTCGTCCCGCGGCACTACGGCTCCTTCACCGCCTGGGAGCACCACTACCTGGCGATGGAGTACATCGAGGGGGAGCCGTTCCACACCTGGCTGGGGCGGGAGCACCCGCTCACCCGGCACCGGCCGTCGGAGGAGGCCCGCGGACGGTTCGCCGCGCTCGCGGTCGAGCGGCTCGAACAGGTCGAGGCGCATGTGGCCGCCCTGCACGAGGCCGGCGTCGCCTTCGGCGATCTGCACCACCGCAACATCCTGATCCGGCCCGACGGAGCGGTCGCACTCGTGGACTTCGAGCTGGCGACACCGATCGACTCCGTCCGGTCGGCGGCGCTCGGGGCCCCGGGATTCATGGACCCGACGCTCACGGACCCGCGCGACGCCGATCTGTTCGCCCTCGGCTGCTGTCAACTCGCGGCTTTCGCCCCGCTCACCGTGCTGACCCTGCGCAGCCCGGCCGCGGTGGCGCCGCTGATCGACCTGGCCATCACGTCCTTCCCGACGCTGCCGGCACGGTTCGTCCGGCGGATGCTGGACCGGCTGGCTCTGTCGCCCGCCCTGCGGCCCCACCTGCCGTCCGCCGCCCCGGCCGTGGCCGCGGGCCCGGCTCCGGTGCCGCCCTCCGCGGCGAAACTGCTGCGCGGGATCTCCGACGCGGCCGACCCCGGCCGTACGGACCGGCTCTTTCCCGCCGATGTCGCGGGACACCGCCCCGGCGCCCCGCTCGGTCTCGCCCACGGCGCCCCGGGTGTCCTCCTGGCCCAATGGGCCGCCGGGACCGAGCCGTCCGCCGAGCATGTGGAGTGGCTGGTACGCGCCGTGGGCCGGGCTCCGTCCGACACCCCCGCCGGCCTGTACGACGGCCTCGGCGGTGCCGCCTGGCTGTTGCACAGGCTCGGTCACGCGCAGGCGGCGAACACCCTCGACCGGCTGACGGCCGGACCGCTGCCCGCCTCGCCCGGCTTGTTCGGCGGGCTGACCGGAATCGCGCACCTTCTCCTGGACGCCGGGCTGAAGGACGAGGGCATCGACCTCGCCGAGCGCGTACGCCGACTGATCGGCACGCCGGGACTGCTGGACCGGCCCGGTCTGATGCACGGCTGGTCGGGGCCCGCCGTCCTCTTCGCCCGCTGCGCCGAGGCGACCGGGAACGTGGAATGGGCCCAGGCCGCCGAGCAGGCGGTCCGGTGTGATCTCACCCGTGCCCGGGACGTCGACGGCATGCTCCAGACCCACAGTTCGAACCGTCTGCTGCCGTACCTGGCCGAAGGATCCGGTGGTCTCGCCCTGGCCGTCATGGCGTTGCCGAAGGCACAGGCGGAGGCGGTCGGCGCCGAGGCTCTGATCACGGGAGCCGTGCGCGCCGGAGCCGTTCGGGTCGTCGTGCAGGGAGGGCTGTTCAACGGCCGGTCCGGACTCGCGTACGTGCTCTCCCACGCCCTGCCGCGTCTACCCGGCTGGAGGGACGAGCTCGACCACCACCTCCGGGCACTGGCACTCCACGTCGCGCGACGCGGAGACGCCCAGGTGCTGCACGGAGATCAGCTGGTCCGTCTGTCGACGGACCTGGCGACCGGCTCCGCCGGCGCGGTCCTCGCGCTGAGAGCCGCACAGACCCCCGGTAGCTGTCTGCTCCCCGGAGCCCACTCCGTCCACGAGTGGCCTCCGGCCGGCCGGACCGTTCCCGGTGACCTGACCGAACGGGACAGGGAGGGAGGTGATTTCACATGCTGAACGTTCTGGCCCTTCAGGAGCTGGACGAGGACGTCGTGGTCGACGCCCCCGTGAGCACCGTCAGCGTCGTCCTGTGCCACTGAGCCGCCGGACCACCCACGGTCCGCCCGGAACCACCCCCGAGGAGGTGACTCGCATGCTGAACGTTCTGGCCCTTCAGGAGCTCGACGAGGAGATCGTCGTCGACGCCCCGATCAGCACCATCAGCCTGGCCGGCTGCCACTGAGCCGCGACAGCGCGCTCGGCCCACGCACGGCCCGATCGGAGAGGAGGTGACTCGCATGCTGAACGTTCTGGCCCTTCAGGAGCTCGACGAGGAGATCGTCGTCGACGCCCCGATCAGCACCATCAGCCTCGCCGGCTGCCACTGACCCGTGGCCGCGTCGAGGAGGGTTCCGTTCATCGCTCATGGAGGAGGGAGGTGACTCGCATGCTGAACATCCTGGCGCTTCAGGAGCTCGACGAGGAGATCGTCGTCGACGCCCCGATCAGCACCCTCAGCTACTTCTCGTGTAGCTGACCCGGCGCAACACCCGCTCGAAAGATGTGAGTCCGGGGAGGCCGCGATGTGGGCGGCCTCCCCGGCTCCTTCCAGCTTATTGCTCCCGTGGAGGACAGCAAACGTGTCCGCGCCTTCCCGTTCCCTCGCCGACTCGACGAGCATGCGCCGACTGTTCGTCGCCGAGGTCAGGACCTACCCCGGCAGAGTGGCGGGCGCGGCGCTGGCCTGCGCGGCGACCTCCGCCGGACTCGGGGCCGCCGTGCTGCTGTTCGTCGGAGCGAGCCTTCCGGACCATCCGGAGAACTCGGTGGCGGAGGCCGCCGCGCAGGACGCGCGGAACCTGTTGTCGCTCCTGATGTCGCTGCTGCTGATGTGCGCGGTGATGGTGATCGGCTCCACCGTCTCGCTCTGGACCGGTCAGCGCCTCTCCCAGTTCGCGGTGCTGCGCGCCCTCGGAGTCACCGCGGGCCGGCTGCGCGGCCTCGTCGCCTTCGACGTGGCGCGGCTCGGTCTGGTCTCGGCGGCTCTCGGCGCCGCGGTGGGGATGGTTCCGCTGGCACGGCTGGGGCACCGGGTGCTCCTGGACCGGCAGTTGTTCCCCGCCGGAACGCCGCTGCCCTCCCCGGGGCAGACCTGGGCGACGGCGGTGGCCGTCTGTCTCGCCACGGCGGGGGTCGGTGTGCTCGCCGCCCTGGCGAGCGTGCTGGCCGCGGGCCGGGTCGGCCCCGGAGCCCTGCTCCGGGACGCGGAGCTGTCCATGGCCTCCACGAGGAGCGTCGGGCGCCTGGTGACCGGCCTGGTGCTGCTCGTGACGATGTGCGCTCCCCTGGTGTTCGTCATGGCGTTCATGGACCTGCCCGCGACCATGCGCGCCGCGATGGCTCCCGGGGTCGCGCTGATGGTGATCCCCGCGCTGGCCGTCCTCGCGCCCTGGATCGTGCCCCCTCTCATCCGCCCGACGGCCGCCGTGATCCGTCTCCTCGACCGTCGCGTCGGACGCGTCGCGGCGGCGGGACTACGGGCGACGCCCGCCCGCGCCACGGCCATGGCGGTGCCGGTCCTCCTGTCCGTCGGCATCGCCGTGTCCCTGCTCGGCGCCGGGGCCACCATGGGGCAGGCGGTGCAGCGGCAGGCCGAACAAGGGCTGCGCGCCGACGCGGTCGTCACCGCGGAGCCCGGCACCCGCCTCCCCGCGACGGCACCCGCTTGGTCCGCGGGGAGCGCGACCGCGCTGGTGGCGACGGAGGTCACCGCCCCGCCCACGTGGTACGACGACCGGCCGGTGGCCAGCGGCGCCTGGGGCGCCGACGGAGGCCCGCTGTCCGAGGTGCTGGACCTCGATGTGCGGGAAGGCCGTATGTCCGCCGTGGGCCGGGGAACCTTCGCGGCGGGTGCCATGCAGGCCGACGGACACCACTGGCGCCTGGGCCAGAAGGTGAGGCTGGCCCTGGCGGACGGCTCCCGGCAGACCTTGACCCTGGTGGCCGTCTACGAACGGGACCTCGCCTTCCCCGAGTTCGTCATCCCGCGGTCGACCGCCCTGCGGCACACGCCGTCCGCGTACGCCGACCGGATCCTGCTCACCGGGCCGGCGGGCGACTGGCCCCGTGTGCGGGGCCGGCAGGTCGCCTCCCGCACCGCCTACCTGGACGACCTCGCCCCGCGCAACGCGGCCGACGACCTGGCCTCACGGCTGATCGTGGCCGTCGTCGCGGGTTACGCGCTGCTGGCCGCCGCCAACACCAGCTCCCTCGCCCAGCGCGACCGGCGGGCACAACGGGCGTACCTGCGGGCCATCGGCCTCGGCCGTTTCCAGCTGCTGCGCTGCGTGCTGTACGAGGCCGCGGGCGCCACGGTCGTCGGCGTGGCGCTGGCCGCCGTCACCGCCGCCGCGTGTCTGGTCCCGCTGGCGGTGGTGCTCGGCACCGGCACCCTCCCGGCCGTCGACGTCCCCTGGACCGTCGGCGTACTGGCCGCCTCGGTCCTGGCGGTCGCCCTGCCCTCCGCCTGCACGGCGCACCCCATGTCCGACGCCCGGAAACAGTTCGCGAGGAGAGCGGCATGAGAGCGCGGCGAACGGCACCGAACACAGGCGGGAACCGGAGCCTCGGCCGGCGGTTCTGGCTGCTGTTCCTCGGCGAGTCGGCCTCCGCCGTGGGCACCGCCGCCTCGGTCGTCGCGCTCCCGCTGGTCTCCTTCCAGCACAGCGGGGACGTCCGGCAGGCCGGGTTCATCGGTACCGCGATGTCCCTGGGGATCGTCCTGGCCCGGCTGCCCGCCGGTGTTCTCGCCGACCGCTACGAGCGCCGCACCCTGCTGCTCGCCTGCAACACCGCGGGCGCCCTGGTCCTCGGCCTGCTCGCCGTGCTGGAGAGCTCGGACGCCACGCCGCTCGCCGTGCTGGTGCTCGCCGCGTTCCTGCTCGGCACGGTGGGCAGCACCCTGGCACCCGCGGAGAACGTCGCCGTACGCAACTTCGTCGCCGCCGACCTGCTGCCCCGTGCCCTCGCGCTGATCCAGAGCCGCGCGGCCGTCGCGATGATCGCCGGGCCGCTCGTCGGCGGCGTCCTGCTCAGGGTCGACGCCGCCTGGGTGTTCGCCGCCGACGCCGCGACGTATCTGCTGGCCGCAGGATGCGCGACCTTGCTCCCGTCCGGCGCGGGGCCCACGGCCGAGGCGAACCAGGCACCCCTGAAGGCCACCGCCGAAGGGCTGCGCTTCCTGTGGCGCTCCCCCTTCCTGCGGTACGGGGCACTCAACGCGACCGTGCTCAACCTGGTCTTCAACGGCCTCCTCATCGTCGTCATCGCGAACGCCGAGGGCTCCGGGGCGGGCGAACTGGGCGTCGGCGTGCAGACGGCCTCCCTGGGCGCGGGCGCGTTGGCGGGCTCACTCGTCGCCGCCCCCGTGGCGCGGCGGCTGCCGCCGGCTCCCGGAATCGCGGGTTCCACCGCGGTGATCGCCGTCGCGCTGCTGGGCTTCGCCACCGTCCACAGCACCTGGGGAGCCGCCCTGTCGCTCGCGGTCGCCACGGCGGCGGGCCCGGTGATCACGGTGGTCATCTCTGCCACCCAGGTACGCATCACCCCGCCGAGGCTCCAAGGACGCGTGTACAGCGGCAGCGGCTTTCTCGCCCAGGCCGTCGCCCCGCTCGGCCCTCTGCTGGCGGCGTCCTGCTCCCACGCCTTCGGCCTGACCGCGACGGTGACCGGAGCCGCCGTCGTCGTGCTCGTGCTCGCCCTGGTCGGTGGTCTCGTGGCGGCACGTCATGCCCGGGTGACCGACGGGCCCGGGGACGTCGAGCCCGCGCTCACGGAGGCGCGTCGTGGCTGACCCCTACCGCTGGCTGGAGGACGAGGACTCCGCGCGTACGCGTGCGTGGCTGTCCGGGCAACGCGCCCTGTCGGACAGCCATGCCGACCGGCACCGTACCGACACGGCGGCGTGGGAGCGCTCGCTCGCGGAGATCGGGACGGCCGCCGCCGGCCGTCCGCTCGGCCCGAACGCCGAAGCCGGAGGCTCGCTGTTCACCCACGAACTGACCCCCCAGGAAGGGCAGTCGTTGAGCGTGGTGGGGGCGGACGGCCACAGCCGGGTGCTCCTCCGCGTCGGCCATCAGGCGTCGGTGGGCCGCCTGGCCGGATGGTGCGCCGCCCCCCGAGGACAGGCGATCGTGGCCCAACTCCACCACGACGGACGGGAGAACGGCGGCCTGCACCTGATCCCCGTCACCCCGGCCCCGGCCCCGGCCTCGGATCCCGCCGCTGACAGCGCCCCTGATGCGGCCCCTGACCACGTCCCTGATCCGGCACCTGACCCCGTCCCTGCGGCCCCTGATGCGGCTTCGGCTCAGGGGACTCGGCACATCGAGGACGCCGCACCGCACACCGCCGTCGCCTTCACCGACTCCCTGCTGCTGTACAGCGCCGGTACCCGGACCGAACACGTCCTGCGCGCCCATCGACTGGCGGACGGCACCACCCGCACACTGCCGAGCCCGGTGCCCGGCCCCGTACGGCTGTCCCCGTACACCGGTCCCGGTGGCCATCTGCTGCTGCGGACCCGGACACCCGACGGCGCCCCCGCCCGCTGGTGGTACACGGACCGGCACGGTCACGGCACGCCCCACTGGCAGCCCCTCCCCCTGGACGGCCTGGGGATCAGCGCGTTCGCGCTGGGAACGGACGCCCTGTACGTCGCCGTGCGCGGGCAGGGCATCCGCGTACTGGACCTGGCCGCCGTCGCCCGAGAGCCGGCGACACCTCTCCGCCCGGCCCCTCTCCGCCTTCTGCCCGACGAGCCGGGAGGCAGCATCAAGGCGCTGCGGGTTCTCGACGCCGGGCCGCTGCCCCGACTGGCGGTCCTGCGCCAGTCCGGGACCACACGCCGACTCGACATCCTGCCCACCGCCGGGGACGGGACCGGGCGGGAACCGGAGGCACACGGATTCCGCTGGCACGCGCGCCTGCGTCTCGGCCCGGCCGCGTACGACCGCGACGGGCGCCTCGCCGGCGCCGTCTGGCTGCTCGCCGACGACCCCCGCCACGGCGCACTGAGCCACCGCGCCACCGGGCACACGCCGGCCCCCGCCGTCGCCCGCCGCTCCTCGCTGCGCACCCGTACCGCCACCAGCCGCGACGGAACCACCGTGCCCGTCACCCTGTGCGACCCCGCGCCGGGAACCGCGGGCCGCCCCAGACCCACCCTCGTCACGGTCTACGGAGGCTTCGGCGTTCCCCTCGAACCGTCCTGGGACCCGGTCTTCGCGGCGTGGCTCGCAGCCGGCGGGCGGATCGCGTGGGTGCACACCCGCGGTGGCGGCGAGTTCGGTCCCGAGTGGGCGTCGGCCGGCCGCGGGCCGGGCAAGTCCGCCGTCGTGGACGACCTGTGCGCGGCATCCCGCCTGCTCCTCGCGGAGGGCGAGGCCCGCCTGGGCCAACTGGCCGGCCTGGCCGCCAGCAACGGCGGCCTGGTCCTGGCCGCGGCGATGGCACGTGCCCCGGACCTCTTCTCCGTGGTGACCTGCGCCGCTCCCCTGACCGACATGGCGCGTTACGCCGAGGGCGGCGGCCTCGGGGGGCTCTGGCGCGAGGAGTACGGAGACCCGGCCGACCCCGACGCCCTCCGGTCGCTCCTGTCCTACTCCCCGTACCACCACGTACGGCACGGTGTCCGCTACCCGGCCACGCTCCTCGTCACCGGAGGCAACGACGCCCGTGTCCGCCCCTGGCACGCCTGGAAGCTCTGCGCCGCCCTGCAGGAGGCCACCGCCTCCGACGCCCCCGTCCTCCTGGACCACCAGGACGACACCGGGCACTACGGCCGGGCGGGGGACGACGCGCGCACGCTGGGTGCCCGCGTCCTGTACCTGCTCGCCACCCGTACCGGCCTGAGCGCCCCCGGGGCCCTACGCCCCTCATCACCTGAATCACCCTTGAGGAGCCCCGGATGACCTCGGCCTCGTACCCGCATCACCTGGTCCAGCAGCCGCACACGCCGCCTCCGGCCGCCTCCGCCGTGGACCTCACCAAGGTGTACGGCACCGGAGCCCGCCGGGTCGTCGCCCTCGACCGCGTCTCCGTCTCCTTCGCACGGGGGCAGTTCACCGCGATCATGGGTCCGTCCGGATCCGGGAAGTCCACCTTGATGCAATGCCTGGCGGGCCTGGACTCGCCCACCTCCGGATCGGCCCGGATCGGTGCGATGGAACTGTCCCGGCTCTCGGACCGCCGGTCGACCCTGCTGCGCCGCGACCGGATCGGATTCATCTTCCAGGCGTTCCATCTCCTGCCCACTCTGACCGTGGCGGAGAACATCACCCTTCCCCTGGGGATCGCGGGCCGACGCCCCGACCCGCGGTGGCTGGACCAGGTCGTCACCGCGCTCGGCCTGTCGGACCGGCTCACCCACCGACCGGGGGAGCTCTCCGGCGGCCAGCAGCAGCGGGTCGCCTGTGCCCGGGCGCTCGCCGGCCGACCGGAGATCGTCTTCGCCGACGAGCCGACCGGCAACCTCGACACCCGTGCGGGAGCCGAAGTCCTGTCCCTGCTGAGCCGGTTGGTCCATCACATGGGCCAGACCATCGTGATGGTCACCCACGACCCCGCTGCCGCGGCCTACGCGGACCGGGTCGTCTTCCTCGCCGACGGCCACGTGGTCGACGACCTCTGGCAGCCGGACACGGGCCGGCTCCTGGAACGCATGAAGCGATTCGACGGCCCGCCCGGCCACCAGCCCCATGGCACCTGAGACCGGGGCGGCGCGGGGTGCGGATGCTCAGACGTCCGGGTATCCGCTCAAGGTTCCGGTCAGGCGGGGTACGCATGGGTCTGGGCGGCCTTGACCGTGGCCCAGACTTCGGCGCCGGGGTGGAGGTCGAGTTCCGCCGCGGCGACCGTCGTCAGATCGGCGGCCAGTGGCAGTTCGCCCGTGAGGGCGGTGCGGATCTGGTCACCGTGGGTTTCGAGGCCGGTGACCTCGCAGCGCCAGAGGTTGCGGGCGCTGGAGCCGGCGGGCCGGTCGCGGTGGAGGGTGACCGCGCCGGGCGGGAAGGCGACGAAGACGGGGCCGGTCATGTCTTCGGTGGTGGTGATCGCGGGGCCGTCGGTGATGTGCACCGTGTGCCCCTCCGCCTCGCCCCGGTAGAGGTTGAGGCCGACCAGGTGGGCGATGTAGTCCGTACGCGGGCGGCGGGCGATGTCGGCGGGGGTGCCCTCCTGGACGACGTGCCCGTCCTCGACGACGACGAGACGGTCGGCCAGCACCATCGCGTCCAGCGGGTCGTGTGTGACGAGTACGGCGACGGCCTCGAAGTCGGCCAGGTGGCGGCGGAGTTGGGCGCGGATGTCGAGACGGGTGCGGGCGTCGAGGGCGGCGAGTGGTTCGTCGAGAAGGAGCAGCCGGGGGTGGGTGGCCAGGGCGCGGGCCAGGGCGACGCGCTGCGCCTGCCCGCCGGAGAGCCGCCGGGGTTTGCTTCCGGCGTGCCCGGCGAGCCCCATCCGCTCCAGCCAGGCGGCGGCCCGGGCGCGGGCCTCGGCCTTGGTCGCGCCCTGGCAGCGGGGCCCGAAGGCCACGTTGTCGAGCGCGGAGAGGTGAGGGAAGAGGAGATAGTCCTGGAAGACGACCCCGACCGGCCGCGCCTCCGGGGGCGTACGGTCCAGCTCCACGCCGTCCAGACGGAGCCGGCCACCGCCCGCCAGGGGGACGAGACCGGCGAGCGCGCGCAACGCCGTCGTCTTCCCCGCGCCGTTGGGGCCGAGGAGGGCGACCACGTCGCCGGGTGCGGCGGTGAGTGCCACGTCGAGCCGGAACGCGGGACCTCGTTCGACGACCAGCCGGGCGTCGAGCCCCTCACCGTTCCCGTTGGGGGCGGTGACGGCGGTCTTGGCGATGTCGGTCATGAGGCGGTCATCCAGCGGTCACGCAGTCCCGCCAGCACCGCGATCGACACCGCGAGCAGGACCAGGCTGAGGGCGATCGCCGCCTCCGGGTCGTTCTGGAGGGCGAGGTAGACGGCGAGGGGCATGGTCTGGGTACGGCCGGGGAAGTTGCCGGCGAAGGTGATGGTGGCGCCGAACTCGCCGAGCGCGCGGGCCCACGCCAGCACGGCACCCGCCGCGACGCCGGGCGCGATCAGCGGCAGCGTCACGCGGCGGAACGCCGTGAAACGGGACGCCCCCAGTGTCGCCGCGGCCTCCTCGTACCGGGGGTCGGCGGCCCGCAACGTGCCCTCCACGCTGATGACCAGGAACGGCATGGCCACGAACGCCTCCGCGACCACGACCCCGGCCGTCGTGAACGGCAGCGTCACCCCGAACCAGTCGTCGAGCCACCGGCCCACGACGCCGTTCCGGCCGAGCGCCATCAGCAGCGCCACACCGCCGACCACCGGCGGCAGCACGAGGGGGAGGGTGACGAGGGCCCGTACGAGACCGCGTCCGGGGAACTCGACCCTGGCCAGCAGCCACGCCAAGGGCACCCCGATCACCAGGCTGACCACGGTGGCCGCCGTCGCGCACACCAGCGACAGCTGGAGCGCCTGCCAGACCTCGGTACTGGTGAGCAGGTCGGGCATGCTCCGCCAGGGTGCCCGGACGAGCAGGGCGACGAGGGGGAGGACGAGGAAGGCGAGGCCGATCAGCGCGGGCAGGAGGAGGGGCAGCGGTGCGCCTCCGTGACGCCTGCGGAGGCGGCCGTGACCGGGGACGCGGCGGCGCCGCGGGCCCCCGTTCAGGGTGTCCGCGGCGCCGGTCTCGTCCGGGGACGGAGAGGAGGGGGAGGTCACGGCTGGAGGAATCCTGCCTCGGTGAGCACCTTCTGGCCGTCGGCGGACCGCACCAGCTCGATGAACGCCTTGGCGGTCTCGGTGTTCTCGGACTCCTTGAGAAGGGTGATGGGGTAGTCGTTGACTGCGTCGGCGGACTCGGGGAACTCCACGCCCTCCACCTTGTCACCCGCGGCCTTCACATCGGTCTTGTAGACGACCGCCGCGTCGGCTTCCTTCAACACCACCTTGTTGAGCGCGGACTTCACGTCCTCCTCGTACGAGACGGGCGTGAGCTTCAGCCTGCTCGCGTCGATCGCCTTCTGCGCGGCGGCACCGCAGGGGACCGCCTCGTCGCAGAGCACGACCTTCAGGTCGGAGTTCGTGAGGTCCTTCAGGGAGGAGATCCTGTCCGGGTTGCCGGGCAGGGTGGCGATCTCCAGCTGGTTGCGGACGAAGGTCTCCGGGGTGCCGGAGGCGTCGCCGGCCTCGGTCACGATCGCCATCGTCCTGGGGCTGGCGGAGGCGAAGACGTCCGCCGGGGCGCCGCCGGTGATGCTCGCCGCGAGCGCGTCGCTGCCGCCGAAGCTGAACGTCACCTTCGTACCCGGGTGCTCCTTCTCGAACTGCTCGCCCAGCGTCGTGAAGCTCTCCTTGAGCGAGGCGGCGGCGAAGACGGTCACCTCACCGGACAGCTTGTCCGAGCCCGAGCCCGAGGCGTCCGCCTTCGCGGAGGCGTCGTCGTCGGACGAACCGCCGCAGGCGCTGAGGGCCAGCAGAGCGGCGGTGCTCGCGCCGACCACCTGCAGGGTCCTACGGGTCCGACGGGTCCGACGGGTCCGACGTACGGAACGGGTCATCACGGGTCCACTCCCTCTGGTCCTGAACGGACCCGGCCACGGTCTTCCTCAGCCGACTCACGGCTGACGGCCCCGAGAGGATCCGGCGGCCCGACTCCTCGCGTTCGGCGGTGGGTCTCCCGCCGTCGACCAGACGCCTCACGGCGTCGTCGCTGACACCGAGCCAGGCAGCCGCGGCACCGATCCGGTAGGCGCGCATGCATCGATCATACTTCCGCAGATGCCAGGTGAAAATCTACTGTCACATGGCATGAGCTGCACTCTGCGTCCACTGGCATGGTATGTGCGTTTGTACGGGAAGGGTGTTCGGGTACGGTCAGGGGGCGGCCGTCGGGTTCGGGTCGGGTGTCGTGGACGCGGAGCGAGCCGCAGATCACGAGACGACGCCATTTCGGTTCGTGTGATCTTGCGGCAGTCTGCGCTCTTACGGCGGCTCTCCGCCCGCTGTCACGCCGACGGCAGCCGCAGGGCGAGGAGGGCCACGTCGTCGGTGCTCCCGGGCGGCATACGGGCAAGCAGCTGGTCGCACAGCGTGTCCAGGGGAGTGTGGACGAGCCCCAGGGCGTGGCGGCGCAGGCGGGTCAGGCCGGTGTCGAGGTCACTGCCGGGGATCTCGATCAGGCCGTCGGTGTAGAGCAGCAGCGTGGAACCCGGCGGCAGGGGTTCCGTGGCGTTCGGCCGGCTGCCGCTGTCGCCCAGGCGGGCGCCGAGGAGCAGTCCCTGCCCGGCTTCGAGGTACCGCGCGTGTCCGCCGGGGGTGAGGAGGAGCGGCGGCGGGTGCCCGGCGCTGGTCCACCGCAGGGTCCACGGGCCGTCGTGCGGATGGCCTTCGACCCGGGCGAGGACGAGGGTGGCCATGGGGACGGTGGTTATCGCGGGCATGGCGTCGTCGAGGCGGTCGACGACGCTGCCCGGCGGCCCTACGTGGTCCCAGGCCAGGGAGCGCAGGATGCCGTGCAGTTGGGACATCCCGGCCGCCGCGGTCAGGTCGTGGCCCACGACGTCGCCGATGACCAGCGCGAGCGTGCCGTCCTTCAGTTCGAACGCGTCGTACCAGTCACCGCCGACCTGGGACCCGACGGGGGCGGGCTGGTAGCGGGCGGCCAGCCGTAGCCGGCCGGGCCGGGGCAGCGGGGCGAGCAGGTTGCGCTGCATGGCCTCGGCGACGGCACGCTGGCGGCCGTACCGTCGCGCGTTGTCGACGACCCGACCGACCCTGCGGCCGATGTCGCTCACCACCTCCAGGTCGGCGGCGTCGAAGGGGTGTGCGGGGTCGGTGCGGATCAGCGTCAGCGCACCGGTGATCTGCCGTCCGGAGCCCAGCGGCACCGTCACGGCGGATGTCGCGCCCACCGTCCGCAGGAGGTCGCCGTGGTGGGCGGCCAGGGGGGAGCCGGACGGCAGGGCCGCTCCCACCCCGTCCCACAGCACGGGATCACCGCCGTTCAGCACCTGGACGAGGGGCGACGGGTCCGCCTCCCCCGCTTCGGGGAGGGGCTCGCGCGCGCCCTCCAGCGCCGTTTCGCGGCCCGCGGGGCCTGTCACCGCGACGCGGTGCACCTGCCCGGAACCGGTCCGGAGGTCCACCGCGGTCCAGTCGGCGAGGCGGGGCACCAGCAGGCGGCCCAGCCGCGCGAGGGCCTCGTCGGCGTCCAGGGTCTGGCCCAGTACGTCGGTGATGTCCGCGACCAGCGTCAGCCGCTCGGTGAGGTCCTCCAGGGCACTCGTGTAGGCGGCCCGCTCCGCCCGTTCCGCCCGCTCCCGGCGCGTACCGTGGCCGCCCGTGGCGTCGGTGAACAGCACGGCCATGCCCGTGAAGGAGCCGGAGTCCGTCAAGGGAGAGGCGGACCAGGCGATGGTGACCAGACGCCCGTCACCGCACAGGTAACTGTCGCCGTCCCCGCCCGCGGCAGCCCTCTCGGCCAGCGCCCGGAGCAGCGGGCAGCGCTCGCGGATCAGAGCACCGCCGCCCGCGTCCCGGTGCAGCAGTTCGTGCGCGTCCCTTCCGCGCATCGCTTCGGCGGCACGGCCCAGCAGCCGCTCGGCGGCCGGGTTGACAGCGAGGATCCGTGCGGCCGGATCGACCACCATCACAGCGGTGCTCAGCTGCTCGACCACCTGCCGCCAGAGGTCCGGCTCGGCCGCCGGCCGCGACCGCCCCTCGTCCCCCGCACCGGGTACCGCACCCTCGACCATGCCGTCCTCCCGCCATGACGGCCTCGCACCGCGTACCGCGGGCACGTCGGGAACCACATACAGGGCAGGGAACCGACCCACCGATGACCCAGGGTTCCCCCGCTACCGATGGTCCCCCGACGGACACCCGCGCGCACGCCCGGCAAGACGTTTCGTCGCCCTGCGCCCGAGTGCTCGCCCCCGGCCTGCCCGAGTGCTCGCCCCGGCACGGCATGACGCCGGTCCACGGTGTCGGCCTCGGCCCCGGCGTCAGCGGACGGGACGCCGCCTGGTGCGCAGGGACACCCGCACCGTGAAGAAGATCAGGGTCGCGGCGAAGACCACGATGCCGATGGCCAGGAGAAAGCCGAGGCCCTCCGCCGTCACACCGATGACTCCCAGTACGACGGCCACAAGGAGCAGCAGAAGGAAGAGCGCCATCACCGCGGACCATCTCCTCCGTGCCGGACGCGCGCGGTCACCGGCGTGCGAGCTGACGTTCGCCGGCTGCCCCCGGCCGGTACGTCATGCCGTAGTGCTGGAAGATCTCCTTCTCCTGCTCGGCCGGCAGGACGTCGTCCGTACCGATCGACGGGGCCTTCCGCACCTGTCCCTTGGTGTAGGAGACCCGGACGTAGTCCGGTCCGAGGACCGCGTCGTCGAGGGGGACGAAGACCAGCCGGTGGCGGGTGGGCAGCCCGGTCCGGACGGTGGCCATGGCCGGTTCGTCGGTAGCGGTGTCGACGTAGACCGCTTCGAGCATGCCGATCCTGCGCTGCTTCTCGTCGACCACGTCCTGGTTGCGCCACTCGCGGATGTCGGCTGGACGGATCATGGCCTGCTCCCTGTCTGCACGCTGTGCCGGGTGGTACGGACGAGTACCCCGGCTCCCGTGTCCCAAGGCTGGTTTCGCGCGGTCAGTCGCGGTTCTCCTCCGCGGCCTCCATGCGCCGTATCCCCTGATGCGTCAGCACGACCGTCGCAGGCACCTCTCCATGGGCCCAGCGGACCGTGACGAGCCCTTCGCCCACCAGGTAGGTGCAGGCCGCGGCCAGATCGTGCTCGGGGATCTCCAACTCGTCGCGCAGCCTTGCCCCGGAGACATCGGGAAGGCCACTGCCTTCCATGTCCTCGTACAGGGTCTTCATGATCGCTTCGCGGTGGGTTTTCCGCTGGTGCAGTGTTGCCATGGTCGCCGCCACTCGTCCTGGGCTCCCGGACCGGCTCTCCGTCGTCACTCTACTCCGGGCCGTACACAGGTACCTGCCCACGGCCAGCGGTTCGTCGGCGACATGCTCCACGTGGGCTCACGCCACTCCCCGAAGAGGCGTTGCAAGCCGCTCCGGACGCCGCCCCGAGTGCCGCCGGTGGCTGCCGACAACGGTCAGCGGGAGGAGCCCACGGGCTGGAGTCTCCGTCGCCCGGGGTCCGGGGGGTCGTTCGCGGAGTACGCTCGAAGACACCGAGGATACTTCGCACACCGGCTTTCAGGCTCGTGTTGTTTTCGGCGATCGAATACGCCGGGCCGGTCGTGATCGGCCCGGGGCAGGGTCCGCGTCATGACCGTGACCATTTCCCACCCGCCGACAGCCGAAGCCGCTGACCGTTCCTCCTCACCCTCGCCCTCGCCCTCGTCGCTCCGTCTGTCGTTGGCTCCTGCCGGTCCCGCGCCGGCTCTGCTGGACGGCGCGTGGTGGCCTCGTTCCCGCGATCTCGGGGTGGAACTCGCCTCCCTGACGGCCGTGTTGGACCCGCTGTGGGGGCGGATCACCCGGGTGACGGTGAATCCCGTCCACTGGCCGGTCGTTCCGCGCAAGGTGCCCGTCGCGGGGCACGTGGTGAAGGTGGGCTGGTTCCGGTCCGAGCAGGACCCGCACGAACTGCTGCTGCTCTCCTACCATGTGGGCCGCTGGAATCTCCTGGTGATCCCACCGCAGACGTCCCCCGCATCGGCCGCCCGGCTGATGGCCGCCGCGAGCGACCCCCTGGGCACGTCGTCCGGGAGCCGGTTGATGGAGCGGGAGGCGCGTCTGCCGGCGGTGGCGGAGACCGACTTGGCCGGGGAGGCGGTCTGGGACTCCGAAGGGGGACATGACGGGGGACATGAGGCCGGCGATCAGGCCGTACGGTCACGGATCCCGCCCACGACCCTGGTGCCGGCCGCCACGACCGCGGCGATGCCGCACCGGCCGACGGGAAGGTGAGAACCGTGGAGACGTTCCTGACCGTGATCGTGATCATCGCGGTGATCGCCTTCGGCGCGCTCCTCATCCACCGGCTCAACTCACAGCACGGCGACCGTATCGCCGCCTTCCACTACGGTCACTCCAGGATGCCCGTCGCGGGACCGCCACCGCCCGCTCCGCGGAAGGCACGTGCCCGGGCGGGGACGACCGGCACGGACCGTCGGCGTGACGCCGGACGTGGACGCCTCCACCACCGCCTCCGCCGCCGCACCCATGAGGGCGCTGTGAGCACCCGCTCGGACAGGGTGCGCCCATAGGCCGCAGAGCCGATCAGGGCCGATCAGGGCCGTTCAGGACCGGCCGAAGCCGGGCCGTTCAGGACCGGCCGAAGCAGCCGAATGGCCCGTGGCCCGGACTCCCCGGCATGGCACGGCGGTTGACAGGCCGACGGCCTCCCGTGGCCCGACCCGCCCGGCCCCGACGGTCAGGGGCTCGGCGGCCAGGGGCTCGGCGTCGGCCGGGGCAGGGCCGACCGGGAGCGGGGGACGACAAGGAGTTCGTCACCACCGTCCGCGCCCGGCACAAACCCCTCCAGGTCACGATGCCCACCGGGCGCGCCCCCTGTCCGGCCGTTCACGGGGCATCCTCCAGCCGTCCGATGCGCCGGCACGCCCGCCAACCGGCCTGAACGGACCGGTCGTTCGCACGTCACCGTCACCGTCACCGTCACCGTCACCCGCCCCCGCCGTATCGGCGGCACGCCGCGAGCGGCCGGGCCCCTGGCCCTGCCGCGCGGAACCACCGACGGACGCCGAGAACCGAGGAACCATGCCCCTGCCCCAGTTGACCGTCCACCGGCACGACCGCACCACCCGCGCGCTCGTCACCCTCTCGGGAGAGATCGACCTGGCCACCGCCCCGCTCGTGTACGCCGCACTGGCCGGATGCCTGCGTGACGGCGTGCGTACCATCGATGTCGATCTCACGGCGGTCACCTTCTGCGACGCCGGCGGACTCAACGCGTTCCTCACCACATTCCGGCTCGCCGGCGAAGGGGGAACGATCCTCAGGCTGCACCATCCGCCTCCGGCCATGGCCCGGGTCATCGAGCTGACCGGCTCCGGCTTCCTCCTCGACGAACACCACACGGTCCGGCCGGCCCGACCCCGGGTGCCGACCGTCGCGGGTGGCGCGCTGTGACCGCCCCGGACCGCCGGGAGCCGCAGCGTGGCCCGACGGGCACGGCGGCTCCCGCGCACGCGGTACGTCTGCGCCGGCTGAACCGCCGGCAGGCAGAGCCCCTGCGGGAGGACCTGGCGGATCTGTCCGTGGAGTCCCCGTGCGGGACGACCTCCGGTCGGCCTGGACTCATGTCTCCGTGATGAGGACGGCGACGGTGACCGGGTCCGTCGTGTCATCGGCGGCCGCGGCGGCCACGGCCTTCCGCACGGCGCGGGCGACGTGCAGTGGATGGTGCCCGGGGCCGACCGCGAAGTGGATCTCGACGTGCCGGCCGGGCGGATCGACATGGTCGTCCAGCCTGACCGGACGGCTTCCCATTACGGCGGTGAGGTGGGCGACGCCGGGAACAGCCAACGCGACATCTGCCATCCTCCCGGCCGGCCCCCGCGCGGGCCCCGTTTCCGTCACCGGGCGCGATCCGCGCGCGGTGACGTCTTCCGGCGTCGCCCTCACGGCCCTCGTCGCGGGCGGCGACATCGCCTCGGTGTTCGGGTCCTCGTCCGGGCCCTCAAGGAGATCCGAAATCCGCAGATCGGCTGTCGCGGTGGCCAGGCCGAGCCGTTCGGCGGCCGCGTGAAGCAGGGCGCTCCGCAACTGGTCGGCGGCCTCGGGCAGCGGCTGCCCGAAGGATGCCGTGAAGGCGGCCTCGATCCTGAGCGGGCCAGGCGGCAGCGCGCCCGCAGGCGCAGGGACGGCCGGTTCGGACACGGGCTCCAGCGGTACCGGCCCGACGCGCAGGGTCCCCAGCCGGACCCCGGGAATCTCAGCGGCCGCGCGCCCGAGAGCCCGTACGACGGCCTGCTCGGTGATCCACGCCCCGTCCGCGGGCCCGCCGAGCGGCAGCAGCCGGCCCAGGGCGAGCTGGTTCCGTACCGACTGCGTCCACGCGACGGTTCTCACCTTGTCTCACCCTCCTTCTCCCGTGGCCAGTGGTCTTCCGCCTTGCCTGGGCCGCTTGTCCGATTGACCGAACATTTCGTCCCAAGATTCGCAAACTGGGTTCAATGCCAATAAAACGAATATACTTGCATCCATGAGTGCTGTGTGAGCCTCACGAGGGAGGAACATCCCGATGACTGAGAACACCGGCGTAGGACGCGGTGGTGCGCCCGGTTCTCGCGGCCGGACATCCGTCGCCGACGTGGTGGTGGAGAAGATCGCCGGAATGGCGGCACAAGACGTGCTCGGCGTCCATGCCCTGGGCAGCGGCTTCGCGCGCTCGATGGGATCGATGCGGGAGCGGATGCCTGGCGCAGGCAGTGGCAAATCCGCCACCCGCGGGGTCGATGTCGAGGTCGGCGAGCTGCAGGCGGCCATCGACTTGGAGATCGTCGTCGAGTACGGCGTCTCGATCACGGACGTCGCCGGTGAGGTGCGGGAGAACGTGATCTCCGCGGTGGAGCGGATGGCGGGTCGAGAAGTCGTGGAAGTCAACATCACGGTCAGCGACGTGAAGCTGCCGGACGAGGAGGACGAGGAAGCAGTGCGGCAGCGGGTCCAGTAGCCGGAGCGGAGCACCGCACCGGGGCGGAGCAGCCCGCTTGAATGAAGGAGGGCGAGATGAGCAGGGCCGTGGTGGGCTTGATTGCCGGTATGGCGCTGGGTTTCGCCGCGTATTTCGGTGACTTCTGGGCTTTCCTGCTGGTGCTGGGGCTGGGCGTCGTCGGTCTCGTGGTCGGGCGGTTCATGGAAGGTGATCTCGAACCGGGCGACTTCGTCCGCCGCCGGGACCGACAGGAGCGGATCAGCGATGACCGGCGACGGGCTCGGGAAGACTGGCGACGGTGACCGGTGAGGCAGGCCCGCGTCCAGGCGTCCCCCGCAGGGAGCGCGGCGCGATCACCATCGACGACCGGGTCGTGGCGAAGACCGCTGCCCGGGTCGCGCGCGAGGCGCTGAGCCGGTTCACCGAGTCGACCGGCCACGTACCACCCGGCCGACGGACACCGCACGTGACCGCAACCGTGAGACGGGCCCCGGAGCGGGACACCGAGGGGCGGGACATGGAACCCGCCGCGGGACGGCGGGCGGTGCTCGGCGAGGCACGGATACACATCACCGTCGAACTCGGCTATCCGTCCGACATCGGCGTACAGTGCGCCGCGGTGCGTCGGGAGGTCACCGAGCGGCTCAGGGCATGGGCGGGCATGGAGGTGTCCGACCTGGCGATGTCGGTCGAGCGGCTGCACTCGGCGCATCGGCGGCGGCCCTCGGGTTTGGAGAGGGTGAGATGAGCGCGAACACCTGGCGGCAGCCGACCGGCGACAGCGGCCCTCCCCCCGATTCCGGACCGCCCGCTCCGCCTGCCGACGGATCGACGGCTCCGTCCGCCGACGGATCGACGGCTCCGTCCGCCGACGCCAGTCCGGGGCCGGACGAGAAGACGAGCGCGGATGTGACGGTGGCGGGAGGTGGAGCAGCCGCGGACGTGACGGCGGCGGAGGACGGAGCAGGCCGGCCGCCGCGCCGTTTCTGGTCGGCGCGACGGCTCCCCGCGGCCCTGGTGGCCCTGGTGTCCGCCGTGGCCGTCGGACTGCTCCTGTACGACGTGGTCGCGGTGCGGGCAGGGTGGACCGCGATGAGCTGGCGACGGCGGCTCGCCGACGAACTGGCCACACGGCCCCTGGACGACACCTGGATGATCGTCGGGGCCGCCGTGGCGATGGCCCTCGGCCTGTGTCTCTTCCTCCTGGCGGTGACGCCGGGGCTGCGCAGGCTGCTCCCCATGCGCCGGCCACCCGGTATCCCCCGGACGGAGGAGGTCCGCGCCGGGCTCGACCGTCGCGCGGTCGCCCTGATTCTGCGTGACCGGGCCATGCGGGTACCCGGTGTCCGATCGGTGCAGGTCGCTGTCGGCCGTCGCAAGGTCAAGGCCCGGGCGCGGGCACATTTCCGTGAACTCGGGGAGGTCCGCAAGGACCTGGAGGCCACGCTCGGGGAAACCATGACGTCCTTGCGTCTCGCCCGGCGCCCCATGCTGACCGTGCAAGTCCGGCGCCCTGGGAAGGACTGAGGCGATCCTGATGCTCAAGACGGTGAACCGGGTGCTGCTGGGGCTTCTCGGCCTCGGACTGTTCGCCCTGGGCGGCGGCGTCCTGCTGGGCGGGCTCGACCTGCAGCGCCACTGGGACTTCGTGATGCCGGGCTGGTGGCCCTTCCGCGGGCCGGGAGACGTGGTGTTGGGCGTCGAGGGACGCACCCGGTGGCGGGAGGAGGGCTGGTGGTGGCCGACCGTCATCGCGGTGCTCGCCGTGCTGCTGGTCCTGCTGCTGTGGTGGCTCTTCGCACAACGCGTACACCGCTTGGGCCAGGTCCTCGTCGACAGCGAGGACGGCGAGGCGTCCCGGCTCGACGGCCGCACTCTGGAGGACGTCATCGAGGAGGAGGCGCAAGCCCTGGACGGGGTCTCGCGGGCCCACGTACGGCTGGCGGGCCGACGTACCGCTCCCACCGCACGTGTACGGCTGATGCTGGAGCCCCATGCCGATCCAGCGCTGACCCTCGGGCGACTGAGCCGGGAAACGCTCGCACACGCACGGGACTCGACCGGCCTGGACCGCCTCCCCTCGAAGGTCCGACTCCGGGAAGTCCGCCACCGCGCTCGACGCGCTGCCTGACTACCGCCCCTTGGGCGAAGCCGCACGTGGCCATCGGCGGCGAGGCGCCCAGGACTCCCGGAGCCGAACGCCCCGGCATGCCCCCAGGGTTCTCAGGTCCCTCCGTAGCCGGGAGATCGCGCAGATCCCGTGGTTCCGTCCCAGGAGGCATCCCGTCATGGTCCTCTTCGCGACCTTGCTCATCGCCGGCATCGCTCTGCTCGCCATCGGCGCGACCATCGACGGTGCTCTCTACCTGATGTCCGTCGGCGTACTGCTTCTCATCGCCGATCTGGTCTACCTGGTGGCGCGCTCCATCCGGCGCTCCCCCCGGCATTCGGCGCGCTGACCGAAGCCCCAATTCCCGGCTGCCCAGGACCAGTCCGGGCCCGACCCGCTCGGCACGCCATGGCGGACCTCGAACGGTGCGACGACCGCGAAGTCACGCCCGGCCACTGCGCGCCAACGACCCCGGCGTATACACGCCGGGTTGTTTCGGGTTTTCATTTTTTCGGTTGTTTCGGTCATTCGGCCTTTCGTGTTTCGCGGTTCTCGGAGGTGCGTGATAATTCTGTTCATAGGTATTAAATGGCATCGCATCCTGAGGTCCATGTGATACTCCGATTACGGTGTGATTGTGTCCGCCGAAGCCACTCGAATGCATCGCGCCTGGGCCCTCTCTGCGGTCCTTCTCTGGCTAATCTGAAGCAAACCTCTTTCCTGAGGCCGTCGACAGGTCATGGGAAAGCCTGCGGCGCCTGCCGGAGAGGGAGAGGTTCTGGCTCGTGGAAATTCGAAAAGGACAGTAAGAAAATTCACCGTACATACTTAGAGGAGTAGTCCCCTCGATGACGCAGAAAACCTCTGGTGCGTATCAGCGGCGCGCAATGCCCGCCTGGATCGCGTCGGTCGCCACGGTGCTGTTCGCTGCTGCCGCAGTGGTGATGGTGCCGACGCATGCAAGTGCCATCACAACCCCCGTTCCCCTTGGTGCTGCCAGCAGCTTCGCGGTGCTGGGCGGCGAGGCGGTCACCAACACCGGGTCCTCCCTGCTCAGCGGAGACGTCGGGGTGTCGCCAGGAACCTCGATCACGGGATTCTGCAACCCGCCACCGCCGGCGATCCCCGCGTCTCCGCCGTGTGCCAACGTGATCAACGGGACCGTCCACGTGACAGACGGGTCGGCCAACGCCGCACACGCCGCACTGCAGAACGCGTACGGCGTCGCCGCAGCCCGGGGCCCCGTCGACGGCACCCTCAACTCGGAGCTCAGCGGCGCGGGTGGCCCGACGGGGCTGGGTCCGGGCCTGTACAACTTCGTCCCCGGTGTGGTGACGAACTCGGGTGTCCTCACCCTGAACGGTGGCCCTGATGCCGTCTGGGTGTTCCAGGTCCCGTCCGGACTGACGCTGGCATCCGGCAGCCGCATGGAATTCACCGGCGGCGCCAACGCATGCAACGTGTTCTGGCAGATCGGAAGTTCCGCCAGCTTCGGCAGCGACTCCTTCTCCGTGGGCACCTTCATGGCCCACACGTCGATCACCATGGAGAACAGGGCGGTGGTCGAGGGCCGGGTACTGGCCGGCGCCGTGGCCGAGTCCGGGATCGTGTCGATGATCACCAACACGATCACCCGACCGACTTGCGGGACAGGCACCACCACCACCGGCACGACGACCGGCACCACCAGTGGGGGGCTCGTCAACGGCGGCCTCGTCACCGGCGGTCTCGTCAGCGGCGGCCTCCTGGGCGGACCGATCCTCTCGCCCGGCGCGTCCGCGGGCAACGTCGCCGGTACCACGTCCGGGAACACCGAGGGCAACACCGCCGGCAACTCCGCGGGCAACACTTCCGGGAACACCGCCGGCAACACCGCCGGTAACTCCACTTCCGGAAACACCATGGGCAACACGGCCGGGAACACGTCCGGCGGTAACGGCGGCGGGCACGACCAGGCGCCGGGCCGACCGGACGACGAAGGCAAGCCCGGAGGGCCGGGCCAGGAAGGCAATCACGGAGGCCCCGACCACGGGGGCAACCACGGAGGACCGGACCACGGGGGCAACCACGGAGGACCGGGTCACGACGGCAAGCCCGACAACGGGCAGCACGGCCACCACGGCAAGCCCGAGCACGGCAAGCCCGACGAGACCTACGGCTACGACGAGGTGCCCAAGGGCTACGAGAGCTAGGCATCGCACTGCGGTCGGTCTGTTCACCGGATGACGGCGCGCGGCGGAATTCACATCGAGTCCGCCGCGCGCCGTCGGTGGCAGTCAGCGGAAAATCCAGGCGTGAGCAGCCGGCAGAGAAATGCAGAAGTGCGGAAGTGCGGAAGTGCGGAAGTGCGGAAGCGAAGTAGTGCGGAAGCGAAGAATGGCAGAAAGATAGGTAGGCGGTGTCGAGCGGAATCGACTCAGCGGACATGCAGGAAATCCAGCAGTCCGACTCCGGTCCGGCCGGGCAGGAACGTCCTGACGCCACGGCCGTGCCGCGCAAGTCGCGGAGGGGTGCCTGGGTGCTGATGAAGTCCGGACTGCATGCCGCCGTGGTCCTGTGCTTGGCGACGAGCGTCGTTCACGTGATTTTTGTGTTCCTTCACGTGGCACCGGCCAACACCGTCTCCAAGCGATACAGCCCGCAGATCCACGCATGGGTGTACCCCTTCTTCGAACAGAACTGGCGCCTCTTCGCTCCGGACCCCGAATCCATCAACCGGCAGATTCTGGTGAGGACCGCGCACACCGGCTCCGACGGAGCGGTGCAGGTGAGCCCCTGGTTCGACCTGACCGCCGTGGACAGTTCCGCGGTCGAACATCAGCCGTTCCCGAGCCACACGGCGCAGAACATGCTGCGCCGCGCCTGGACCGGCTACGTCGACACACACGGAGGAGACGACAGGGCGCGCACGGAACGCGCCCTGATGATGCGGAAGTACCTGACCAACATCGCCGCCGACCGCCTCGCCGCCAACAAAAGCGCCGCCTTCGACTTCATTCAGCTCCGCGTCCTCACCCTGCCCATCGACGCGCCCGGCACCGCCGCCGGCAAGCGCCCGCCGACGCCGGTCGAGAACCGGCTCCTGCCCTGGTGGAAGGTGACCCGCCATGGAAACTGAGGCGCAGAGGACCACGTCCGCCGGCGCTGCCCGGTGGACCGCCGCCCGGATCACCGCGGCAGGGGACCTCCTGACCGGCCGCCCGGTGTCCCTGTACGCCGCGTCGGTGCTGCGCATCGGCTACGGACTGCTCTATCTGCTCCTTCTGCTGCGAGAGTTCCCGCACCGTGCCGAGATCTGGGGTCCAGGCTCCGCGTGGACGCCCGCCTTGGCACGCCAACTCTTCGAGCAGACGGGCTGGTTCAGCATCCTGACCCTGTCCGACAGCCGTACCTACTTCGAACTCTGCTATGTGCTGGCCCTCGTCACGGCCGTGCTGTTCATGCTGGGCTGGCGGACCCGCGTCCTGTCCGTCCTCTTCGCCGTCGTGGTGACCTCGTTCCACGCCAGGGCGATCTTCATGACGGACGGGGGCGACAACCTGGTCCTGCTGATGTCCCTCTATCTCGTCCTCACGGCTTGCGGCCGGCGCTGGTCCCTGGACGCGCGCAGAAACCGGCTGAAGACGGTTCGGACTGTTCGGACGGTTCGGACGGCTCGTGAGGGCAACGCGCCGGAACGCCCGAGGAGCCCCTTCGCGAGGCACCTCCGCGATACCCGAAACACCTTGGTCACAGTGGTGCACAACTGCGGCATGTTCGTCATCGCGGCACAGGTCTGCTTCCTCTACGGATCAGCCGGCCTGTACAAGGTCCAGGGGCCTACCTGGAGCGGTGGCACCGCGCTCCACTACGCCTTGAACCTCGAACTCTTCCGGCCCTGGCCCGCGCTCTCCCACTTCGTGGACGAGCGCACGCTCGTGGTCGCGATCGCCGGCTACCTGACCGTGCTCCTGCAGGTGGCCTTCCCGTTCGTGCTCTTCGGCAGGCTCAAGTACCCCGTTCTCGCCATGCTGCTGGGCATGCACATCGGCATCGCGGTGCTCATGGGGCTGCCGCTCTTCTCCGGCGCGATGATCGTCGCGGACGCCGTGTTCCTTCCCGACCGCTTCTACACCTTCCTGCCCCGCCTCTGCCGCCACATGACGCGCCGGCCCGGCAGCCGGCGTCCGGCCCCCGGAGGAGCGGCAGGATCCGGGACCGTACCTGCGCAAGGTGGGCCCGGCGGCGCCCTCGGTCCAAAACGTCGAGTCGTCCTCCCCGCAGGAGGGGACGACACCGCGCTCACGACCGAGTCCCCGTCCCCCCGGGTCCCCCCGACGAGCGGTTGACTCGGCACGGCAGGCCAGGAAGCTGCGGCCGTGCCGGCACAGCCCACCGGCCACCCCGAGACACAAAGCACCCCCGGGTCTCTGACCTGGGGGTTTCGCATGGATCGGGTGACGAGAATCGACCTCGCGCCCTCTGCTCGGGGCGGTCCACCAGCCACTCATGCGGAATTGCAAAATTTAGCAATTGGTTAGATGCTGAGTTTGCTGTGCACGTTGCCCGGTGGTCGCGGGCACAGCCTTCGTGCCCGCCCCGGCGGGGTGGGGTTCGCAGGGAAGCCGAGGGGTTGTGTCTGTTCCGCTGTACCAGGCCAAGGCCGAGTTCTTCCGGATGCTGGGGCATCCGGTGCGCATACGCGTCCTGGAACTCCTGCAGGACGGGCCGTTGCCGGTGCGGGACCTGCTCGGCGCCATCGAGGTGGAGCCGCCCGGCCTGTCCCAGCAGCTGGCGGTGCTGCGGCGTTCCGGGATCGTCACCTCGACCCGCGAGGGCTCGACGGTGGTCTACGAGCTGGCGGGCGGGGACGTCGCTGATCTGATGAGGGCCGCGCGCCGGATCCTGACGGAGATGCTCGCCGGGCAGGGCGAGCTGCTGACAGAGCTGCGGGAAGCCGAGGGCGCGGCGCGATGACTTCGGGGATCAGCCGGGCCGGGGCCCGGCTCACCGCACTCATGCCCGCCCGCGCCCACCTGGCGGACATGCGACGCGATCCGCGCAGGGACCTGCTGGCAGGCCTCACCGTGGCGATCGTGGCCCTGCCGCTCGCTCTCGGCTTCGGGGTCTCCTCCGGTCTCGGTGCCGAGGCCGGACTGGCGACCGCCGTGGTCGCCGGCGCGCTCGCCGCGCTGTTCGGCGGGTCCAACCTCCAGGTGTCCGGGCCGACCGGGGCCATGACCGTGGTGCTGGTGCCCATCGTCGGCGAGTACGGGCCCACCGGCGTGCTGACCGTCGGGCTGATGGCCGGCGTCATGCTCGTGGTGCTGGCGGCTCTGCGGGCCGGCAAGTACATGCAGTACGTGCCCGCGCCCGTGGTGGAGGGCTTCACCCTCGGGATCGCCTGCGTGATCGGACTGCAGCAGGTCCCGAACGCGCTCGGGGTGCCCAGGGCCGAGGGTGATCGGGTGCTGGTGGTGGCCTGGCGGGCCGTCGTGGAGTTCGCGAAGGATCCGAACTGGACGGCGGTCGGCCTCGCGGTCACGGTGGCCGGGGTCATGCTGGTGGGCGCCCGCTGGCGGCCGACCGTCCCGTTCTCCATCCTCGCGGTCGTCGCGGCCACGGCCGTCACCCAGGTCGCGGGCCTGGACGCGGCGCAGCCGATCGGTGACCTTCCGTCCGGGCTGCCCGCGCCCTCACTCGGCTTCCTGGAACTCGGTTCGCTCAGCACCCTGCTCGCCCCGGCGGTGGCGGTGGCGGCGCTCGCGGCCCTGGAGTCCCTGCTGTCCGCCTCGGTGGCGGACGGCATGACGGTGGGGCAGCGGCACGACCCCGATCGCGAACTGTTCGGCCAGGGGCTGGCCAATATCGCGGCCCCGCTGTTCGGCGGCGTGCCCGCGACCGGCGCGATCGCCCGGACCGCGGTCAACGTCCGCACGGGTGCCGTCTCCCGGCTGGCCGCCCTGACCCATGCCGCGATCCTCGCGGTGATCGTGTTCGCCGCGGCTCCCCTCGTCTCCAGGATCCCGCTCGCCGCCCTCGCCGGCGTGCTGCTGGCCACCGCGGTCCGCATGGTGGAGGTGGGCTCGCTCAGGGCGATGGCCAAGGCCACCCGCTCGGATGCGCTGATCCTCGTCCTCACCGCGGTCGCGACCCTGGCACTGGACCTCGTGTACGCGGTGATCATCGGTCTGGTCGTCGCGGGTGCCCTCGCCCTGCGCGCCGTGGCCAAGCAGGCCCGCTTCGACCAGGTCCCGCTCGACCGCGGCGACCACAGTGCCGAAGAACACGCCCTCCTCGCCGAGCACATCGTCGCGTACCGCATCGACGGGCCGCTCTTCTTCGCCGCCGCGCACCGCTTCCTGCTGGAGCTGACCGAGGTGGCCGACGTACGCGTCGTCATCCTGCGCATGTCGCGGGTGTCGACCATGGACGCCACCGGCGCCCTGGTCCTCAAGGACGCCGTGGAGAAACTGAAGCGGCGCGGCATCCTCGTCCTGGCCTCCGGGATCCGCACCGGCCAGCGCCAGGTTCTGGACTCCGTCGGCGCGCTGGAACTGCTGCGGCACGACGGCCGGGAGCACGCCACCACCCCCGAGGCGATCCGGGCCGCCCGGGATCACCTGGCGACGACCGGAGTCCTGACCGCCGTACCTGCCCAGAAGCCCCGAACATCCAGCGAGGAAGCCGTCCGATGAGCACTGCCCCCGCGCCCCTGCGACTGGTGGAGATCTCCGGAGCGGAGGCCCTGTGGCTGCTGGAAGGCAGCAGCCTGGGACGGCTGCTGCACCAGCAGCGGAAGCTGACCGTCGTACGGCCGGCCCGGCATGTGTGGGAGTACGGCCGGCTGATCGTCCGGGCCCCCGTCCAAGCGGCGGCGATACCGGCCACGGTGACCTACCACGTGGACGAGATCCGGGCGGTGCACGGCACCGGCTGGACGGTCACCGTCCATGGCCCCGCCGACGTACTCGGCGACGCCGACGAGGCAGACCATCACCGCCGCACCTTGCCGGGCTGGACACACGGCCCGCACGACACTCTGCTGCGCCTGCACCCCCAGAGCGTCACCGGTTTCCGCCTCGCCCGCCTGGAGACATGATGGTCCCCGTTCTCGAAGTCCTTCCGTACCGGCACGTGCTCACCCTGCCCAACGAGCCGTCCGCCGTCCGTCTCGCCCGTGAGACCGCCGAACAGGCGCTGGTCGAGTGGGGGATAGATCTGCGCCGGCCCGTCGTGGACGCGGCGCTGCTGATCCTCAGTGAGCTGGTGACCAACAGCGTCCGGCACGCCGCCGAGGTGTCCCCGCAGATCACGGTCATGTACGCGGCGAGCGGAGGCCGCCTGGCCTTCGCCGTCCACGACCGCCACCCCCACCAGCCCTCGCTGCGCCAGTCCGCAACCGGCACCGGTGGCGGTCTCGGCACGGTCATGGAGCTCACCCGGCAACTCGGCGGCACCGTCGCCGTGCACGGCGACGCCGACGGCAAGAGCATCTGGACCACTCTCCCCCTCTGACCTCTACGGGCCGCCCACGCAAGGAAGTTCACCGTCATGACCATCGAGTGGCGCTACACCGTCGAGGACGGCTTCGGGGTGCTCTCCGTCGCAGGCCACCTGGGCCCGGCGGCGGTCCGTCGCTTCGACGGAGCGGTCGGCTGGGTCGTCGCCCGCGGAACCGGACCGGTCGTCCTCGACCTGAGCGAACTGCGCGGGTGGTCCGCGGAAGGCCGGCTGGCCGTCACCGAGACCGCACGCCGCCTCGCCGGCATGGGCCGGAGCCTGGAGCTGGCCGCCATCCCCGCCGACGGCTCGTTCGTCCCGCCCGGCGACTGCCCGGACATCCCCGTCCATGGCGACCTGGCCACCGCCCTCTCCGCCCACGCCCGGCACAAGTCGCCTCCCGACGAGGCACAGCAGGCGTGGCGCACCGACGGCCGGCCCACCTGACCCCCGTATCCGCTCACCACCCCGTATCCGCTCACCGACCGAAAGACACCTGTGCCATGAGTGACAACCTTCCCCCCTGCCCCGAATGCTCCGGCGCCTACACCTACGAGATGGGTGCGCTCCTGGTCTGCCCGGAGTGCGGGCACGAGTGGTCACCGTCCGCGGAGTCCGCGGACGGCGCCTCCGGAGGCAAGGTGATCAGGGACGCGGTCGGCAACGTGCTCGCGGACGGTGACACCGTGACGGTCGTCAGGGCGCTGAAGGTCAAGGGCAGCCCGAACGGGATCAAGGCGGGCACCAAGGTGCGCGGCATCCGCCTGGTCGACGGCGTGGACGGCCACGACATCGACTGCAAGGTCGACGGGTTCGGCGCGATGCAGCTCAAGTCCAGCGTCGTGAAGAAGGCCTGATCCGGCACCGTGCTGTGCCGACCGCCCGGGACGACGCGTCCCGGGCGGCTTCCCGTATGCCGCCCGATGGTGCGGGCGTCGTCCCAGCCGGCTGGATCCGAGCTGCTTCGGCCGCTCGCATCCGGGTTCGGCGTGACCGGCGCCGCAGGCGAGGATGGTCCCCATGTTCTTGACGAGTGCGTGGTTGCGATACGCCGTGCTCCGGCCGGAGGGGCCGTGCCGTTGCGTCGGGGAGGGGACGGCACGATGAGTACGCCGCTGTACCAACTGAAGGCCGAGTTCTTCAAGACGCTGGGCCATCCGGCCCGTATCAGGGTCCTGGAGCTGCTGAGCGAACGTGAACACGCGGTCGCGGAGATGCTGCCCGAGGTCGGTATCGAACCCGCTCATCTGTCCCAGCAGCTGGCGGTGCTGCGGCGGGCGAATCTGGTCAAGACCCGCAAGGAGGGGTCGACCGTGTACTACTCGCTGACCAGCCCCCAGGTCGCGGAGCTTCTGCGGGTCGCACGGACCATCCTGTCCGGGGTACTCGCCGGGCAGGCCGAGCTGCTGGCCGACCTCCGGGCCGCGCAGGGTGAGCGGAAGCCGCCGTCGTAGTGCCGACCCTCAAGCAGCGCCCGTCTCGCGGGAGTCGGACAGCTGGATGGCCATCCGGGGGAGCAGGAGCCACCCGCGAGCACCCTTGACCGGCAGACCCCCGCAGGCCGGCACGCACCCGGGCGTCGTCGCCACCTCCACCGCACCGAGCTTCCGCCCGGTCCGCGACCGCCCCTCCAGCGGCCGGCCCCGCCGCCGGGTCCGGCACGACGACACGGACCCTGCCCTGGGCACGCCCCTCAACCGGACACGTACGGCTACGAAGCGGCCGCCGTGTTCTGGAAGGCGCACACCGGGGCCGGTGGCCCCGCTCCTCCCTCCACCTTGACGAGATGGTGCGCCCCGAGCGTGCGCAGAGCCACGAGGACAGCTCCGCGCACCGGTCCCGCGCTTCCCGGGAAGGGACGTCAGAGGCGTGCGTACTGCTCCGCCTGTTCGGCGAGCTCCTGGGCCACGGTGGCGCTGACCGTTGGCTGTGTGTCGCGGATCGTGTCCAGGTAGTCGTCCGTGGAGGGGAGGACGCGGGTTCCGGTGTCGAAGGTGCGCTCGAATCCGGCCTGGGAGACGGTTCGTGCCACGTGGGCGATGTCGGCCGGGGTGAAACCTTCGCTGGCGGACGCGAGCGCCTCTCTGTCGGCCTCCGCGCCCGCTCGTGCCAGGTAGCTCTCCCACAGCGCGGTCCTGGCGCGGTGGTCGGGAGGGCCGATCGGCAGTACGTAGTCGAAGCGGCCGTGCCGCAGGAACGCGGAGTCGAGCGTGGTCACGTTGTTCGTGGCGCAGACGAGCAGCCGCCCGTCCTGCCTGCGGAACCGGACGATCGCCTTGAGCAGCTCGTTGACGACGCCGACCGCGGTCGCGTCCGCGCCACTACGTGCGCCGGCGACCTCCTCGACCTCATCGATGAACACCAGGACGTGGTCGAGCCGGGATATCTCGTCGAAGCGCCTGCTCAGCCCGCTCGCCAGGCCGTACTCGGCGGCCAGACGTGCGGGGAACAGCTCGAGGAAGGGCCATCCGAGGCGGCTGGCGATCGCCTGCGCGAAGGTGCTCTTGCCGGTGCCGGGCGGACCGAACAGCATCACCGCGCGCGGCAGCTCCACACCGTGCTCCGCGGCCATTCCGGGATGCGCCAGTGGCAGGACCAGACGGCGCTCGATGAGCTGCTTCTCCTTCTGCATGCCCGCGACCTTCTGCCACAGTCCGCCGGGCGGCAGCTCCGCTCCGAGCGAGGAGAGCATGTCGGCCGCCTGCCGGGGCACCGGTCCGCGCTTCTCGAAGAGGACCAGGCCCGATCGGGCGCCGAACTCGCAGTTACGCAGCGCGGTGGCACCGGTCTCCCCCTCGGGCAGGGCTGCGTGCACCGCGCGGACACCGTCGGTGAAAAGCCGTCGCTCAAGGGCCGTGATCAGGGCGCTGCCCAGCCCCTGGTGGCGCCAGGCAGGTGTCATGCAGATGCGCAGGATCCACGCCCGGTCACCCTCCACCCGGCTCACCGCGGCGCCGACGACAACGTCGTTCGCCGTGGCCACCACAGCGGGGTGGAGGGCCTGGAGGGCCGTCACGGCGTCCGAGAGCGGGAAGAGGGCCGGTTCCTCGGTCGTGCCGCTCTCCAAGTCGACACGGAGAACTCCCTCGAGATCGTCCGGGGAGTAGTCCCGGACCCGCCAACCCGTCATGACCAGCTCCGTGTCTTCGGCCGTGTTCCCATCATCGGCCGCAGCGCGGGGTACGCGCGCGGCAAGCCCCGGCCCGGTCGAGCGGGACCGCGCCACTCGATCACAGGAGGGGCGCGTCGGCGGTCGGACGTCCAGGCAGGGAGCGCCTTCGCGTGCGCACGGACGCTCGAGCCCTCGGCTCGTCTGCGCAATTGCGCAAACACCGTCGCCCTCCGAACCGGTGGCCGGTCATCCACACCCACTGGCGAGACGTTCCGTCTTGCCTGAATGGCGCACAAGGGTTACGGTCTACAGGCGAAGCGAGACGAGACGTATCGTCTCTTCAATGTCATCCAGGAAAGAAGACACCACTTGTTCCGTGCTCCCGCACCACCCTCGGTCCGTACCGCCGTCTCCCAGCTCACCGTCACTGATGTCAGCAAGCGCTACGGCCATCACCCGGTCCTGGACCGCGTGTCCTTCTCCGTCCGGCCCGGGGAGAAGGTGGGGGTCATCGGCGACAACGGCTCCGGCAAGTCCACACTGCTACGGCTGCTCTCCGGCGCCGTACAGCCCGACAACGGAGAAGTCAGCGTCATCGCCCCCGGCGGTAGAGGGCACTTGGCGCAGACCCTCGATCTGCCTGACACGGCGTGCGTCGGTGACGCCATCGATCTGGCGCTGGCCGAACTGCGCACAGGGGAACAGCGGATGCGGGCGGCCGGCGCCGCGCTCGACGGGGCCGACCCGGCTGCGTACGACCGGTACGCCGCGATCGAGGCGGAGTTCGAGGCACGCGGCGGATACGACGCGGACCGCCGCGTCGACGTCGCCCTGTGTCACCTCGGTGAGCCGACCGGGCTGGACCGTACGCGGCCGCTCGGCACGCTCTCCGGCGGCCAACGCTCCCGCCTCGCCCTGGCCGCGACGCTGGCCTCGGCCCCCGAGTTGCTGTTGCTCGACGAGCCCACCAACGACCTGGACGACGAGGCCGTGGCCTGGCTGGAGGAGCGGCTCCGCGCCCACCGGGGCACACTCGTCGCCGTCACCCACGACCGGGCGTTCCTCGACCGGGTCACCGACACGATTCTGGAGGTCGACCACTCCACGTGCTCCGTACGCCGCTACGGCGACGGCTACACGGGCTACCTCGTCGCCAAGTCCGCCGAACGCGCCCGACAGCACCGGGAGTACGAGGAGTGGCGCACCGAGGTGACCCGCCAATCCCGGCTCGTCGACTCCCACATCGGACGCCTCGACGCGATCCCGCGTAGGGGGCCGCGGTCGTTCAGCGGCGCGGGCGCGTTCAGGGCCCGCTCGCGGGCCCACGGCGCCGTGAGCCGCATCCGCAACGCGCGCGAGCGGTTGCAGCGGCTCACCGAGAATCCGGTGTCCGCGCCTCCTGAGCCGCTACGGTTCTCGGCGGACATCGCGGGGGCGGCGGACCGCGCGGTGGAAGTGGCGAAGCTGCGCGTTCCGGGCCGCCTGGTACTGGACTCGCTCCATGTTCCGGCCGGAGGCCGGCTGCTGGTGACCGGCCCCAACGGCGCGGGCAAGTCCACCCTCCTGCGGGTCCTCGCCGGCGAGTTGACGCCGGAGCCGGGCGCGACGCTAGCCCGACCCGCGCGGGTCGGGTTCCTGCGCCAGGTAACAGCGCCCACCTCCCCCGAGGACGGGAGCCGACCACTGCTCACGGCCCTCGGGGAGGACCGCGCCGACGCGCTGCTCGCTCTGGGCCTCTTCCGCGAAGCCGACCTGGCCCGGCCCGTACGGGACCTCTCCACCGGCCAGCGCCGCCGCCTCGAACTCGCCCGCCTGGTCACGGTCGCGCACGATCTGCTGCTGCTCGACGAGCCGACGAACCACCTTTCGCCCTCGTTGGTGGAGGAGCTCCAGACAGCCCTCACCGCATACGAGGGCACGCTCATCGTCGTCACTCACGACCGGCGGCTGCGGTCGGCCTTCCCCGGGCCCGTTCTCGAACTCGCCTCGGACCGGTGACCGGGCCGCACCGCGTCATCGCCGCTCCGGCTGAGATGGCAGTCGTATCGGCGAGGAGACTCTCGCCGCCGTCAGTCACCTCCTGTCGGCAGGGGGAGGCCCCGACGACGTCCAGACCTCTGCGCGGTCGTGATGCGTACCCCGCCCACCGGCCTGGACGACAAAGAACCCCCGGGCCGCCTCAGACCTGGGGGTTCCGCATGGACCGGGTGACGAGAATCGAACTCGCGCTCTCAGCTTGGGAAGCTGCGGGCATTTGGAGCTGGCACGGGCGCCGACCTGGGCGATCGGCTACGGCGTGTCCTCCTCGGGCCCGGCCGCTTTCCCCCGTGGTTCCCCGCTGTTCCCCGCTCGATCTGGTGCGCTTGTGGCGCACGTCTGCTGTGGCTCCCTGGCGGCGGTGGCACGCCGACCTCTGTCGCCGACGGCGGCTTCTCCCGCTGCGGAGCTCCCGCAAGGGTGCTGCTTGAATCGGCCCATGACTTCCGTTGGCGCACCGGACGAGACACAACAGGTCCAAAGACTCGCGGTCTGGTTCGGCGGAACGTCCGTGGCGTGCTGGTTCTGTTGCCCCTTCTGGATACTCGTCTGCTTCCTTGCTCTGCCCATGGCCCTCGTCGGCCTTGTGCGGGCCTACATCGAGTACCAGGCGTCAGCGCATGACCGAGCGAGCAGGTCGCGAGCCGTAGTGGGTGGTGTGTTGTCCCTCCTGGGAGGAACAGCGGCGATCGCCTACATGATCTTTCTAGCCACCCACCCCGACCTCCCCGTCCAGGAGTAGCGGTTCCGCTCATCACGCTGCGCGCTCTTGCCCACACGCTTTCCAACTGGGTTGATGGGACTCCGGGCTACGTACAAGGGCGGTCACCGGGGTTCATCCAAGGCTGATCGCCAACGTGAGTCGGCCTCGTGGTCTTCGTGGAACGGCCGTGGGCAGCGTGCGGGCGGGAACGGGCTCTGCGCGTGGCTCGGCCGGTACGGATATCCGGTTTGGGCGGTCTTCGCGAGGGCACAACCTCGCCGGCGAAGTGCGCCCTACTCTGTTGCCGGGATGGGGTCGCCGCGGGCTGTTCGTGCTGTGCGCTGGTGAGAGGTCGGGGAGCCGGAACCAGGGGTGTCGGCATGCCGACAGCGCCGCCCGCTGCACGACGAGAAGGGCGCCTGACCGGCATCAGCCCAGGTCGGGCGCCCTCCTCGGGTTGCTGGAAGAAGGTGACTCCTATGCCACTGTCGCCTCCGGCGCTTCCGTCGCCGCCGTCCTCGCGGTGTGGGGGCTCTTGCCCCTGCTGAACGCGAAGTAGAGCACCCCGGCCACGGCGACTCCGATGAACCAGGAGTACGGACCCAGCGCCGCCCCGTATCCGGACGGTCCGTAGACGGGGAGGATGCTGGAGAAGACGGCGCCCACCACACCGGCGGCGAACGCCCGTACGTTCCAGCCTCCCTGGAAGCGGAACTCCCCGTCCTCCTCGTACAGAGCGGGCACGTTCAGCTGTGTCTTCCGGATGAGGTAGTAGTCGACGACGATCACACCGAAGATGGGGCCCATCGTCGAGCCGATGGCGTTGACGAAGCTGGGGGCGTTGTCCCAGGGGTGCAGCGGGTAGAGCAGGAGCGCGATGACGGCGGCGATGAGGCCGCCCCTGCGGAAGGTCACGTACTTCGGGGCCACGTTGGCGAAGTCGAAGGCGGGACTGACGAAGTTGGCGACGACGTTGATGCCGAGGGTCGCCACGGCGAAGGTCAAGGCGGCGAGCAGGACGAGGAACGCGCTGTCGAACTTGGCGGAGATCTCGGCCGGTTCGAGGATGACCTCGCCGTACACCTTGCTGGCGGCGGCCGTGGTGATCGCGGCGACGAGGGAGAAGAGGATCAGGTTGACGGGCAGGCCCCAGAGGTTGCCCTTCTTCAGGGCCTTCGTGTCCGGGGTGAAGCGTGCGAAGTCACCGAAGTTGAGGAACAGGGCGGCGAAGTAGGTGACCCAGGTGGCGGCTATCGCCGCGATCGCGGCGAGTGAGCCGGGGCTGACGTCGAGCCCGGTGGCGCTCTTGGCGAGTGCGGCGAGGTCGCCGCTCGGCATGTCGACGGAGAAGGACAGCGTCCCGGCCTTCACGGACAGCGCGATCGCGAGGATCAGCATCATCACCCAGACCGCCGGGCCGGCGAAGTCCTGGAAACGGCGGACCGTTTCCATCCCCTTGCTGATGATGAGCAACTGGGCGGCCCACACACCGAGGTAGCACAGCACTTCGAGGCCGCTGTGGTCGAAGAGCCGACTGGTCTCGTGCAGATGCTTGGGTCCGTCGTAGCGGACGAGGAAGGCCACGATGGCGCCGGCGGCGGCGCTGGTCTGGGCGCCGTACCAGAAGGTGGCGACCACGGCCCGTACGAGAGCCGGGACGTTGGCGCCGAAGGTGCCGAACGAGGCGCGGGCGAGGACCGGGTAGGGGACACCGGTCTTGACGCCCGCCTTGCCGATGAGGGTCATCAGCCAGTAGATGATCAGCGAGCCCACACCGATGCCGATGAGGAACTTGAAGGTGTTGCCCGCGACGAGGAACAGGCTGGCGGCCAGGAAGTAGCCGTACAGACTGTGCACGTCCGAGGTCCAGACGTTGAAGATGCTGAAGGCGCCCCACTTGCGTTCGGTGGCGGGGGCGAGGTCCGCGTTGTAGAGACGGGGGGAGTACCCGGGCGGGGCGGCGGTTCTGTCCGCGTCCGCGCTGTCCGTGGCCGTCATGTCCTGCTCCTTCGTGCTGTGCCCCGTCCCCTGCTGGCGCTGCGCCGGACGGTTGATGCGGCAGCTAACGACCCGGTTGTTGCACCCGCGTGTCCGGCGCGTACCAGACCCGTCAACGGAAGTTCTCTTCCATTTTCAGGATCGAGTCGCCGGTTGATCCCGATGCGGCGGGTGCGGATGGGGCACGGCTTCGAAGAACGGCGGATCGAGCGTGTGCACGAACGAGTGCGGCGCTTGACTTTGTTGGTTCGTCCGTCCGGCTCGGGGAGCCTTCGCGAGCGCACTGGGCTCCGACGCATTACGCCCCTGCGCTCCGGGATCGACTGTCGCGCCTCCCTCGGAACTGCCTGCCCGGCCTTGGCGCCGTCGCCGTCGAGTGTCTGTGCGCCGGGGAACGGAGAGGCTCAGGCCGCGACGGGAAGCGGAGCGGAGGAGGTGAATGGATGGCGGAGTGTGGTCTATTTCAACAACTCCTATCCCGGTAGCCTCACCTGTGGCCAGTAGCGCACCATCCCCCCACCCCCCAGGTGTGCGTGCCGGCGTGGACGACACCCGCCTTTCTGCCCCTGGCAGCCGGGTGCTCTCCCCCGTTCGCCGCCTCTAGGAGGATCACGGTGAAAGTTCGCACCAGAAGCTCGGCGATCATCGGCGCCCTCTGCCTCGTCGCTTCCCTCGCTTTGACCACGGCGTCTGCCGACGAGCTCAGCACCCCACGTCAGGCAGCGAAGGTCGTGCTCGAGAAAGTGGCAACGGCCCGGAATCCATCCGCCGGCGCCGCCGGTCCCGGTGGCACGGTCTGGATAGCCGAACGCGCGGGCAAGGTAAGGGTCTTGGACGATGAAGGGCTCGGCGACCCCGTCATCGACATATCCGGCGAGACCACCACCAACGGCGAACGCGGCCTGCTGGGCATCACGTTCGACAAGGAGTTCGCGCACTTCTACATCTCGTTCACGAACCTCCAAGGCACCAGCACCGTGGACGAGTTCGCGGTGCGGGACGGCAAGATCCAGCCGAACACCCGGCGCACGGTCCTCACCCAGACACAGCCCTACCCGAACCACAACGGCGGTGACATCGCGTTCGGCCCCGACGGCTACCTCTACATCGCGCTCGGCGACGGCGGATCGGCCGGCGACCCGCACGGCAACGGGCAGAACCTCGGCACGCTGCTGGGCAAGCTGCTGCGGATCGATCCGAGCGGCGGCAAGCCCTACGCGATCCCGCCGGGCAACCCGTTCGTGGACGACCCGAACGCGAAGGACGAGATCTGGGCGTACGGATTGCGCAATCCGTGGCGGTTCTCCTTCGACGCGGGCACGGGCGATCTGCTGATCGGGGACGTCGGCCAGAGTGCCTGGGAGGAGATCGACTGGGCCCCGGCGACCAGCAAGGGCGGCGAGAACTACGGCTGGTCCCAGATGGAGGGCAACCATCCCTTCCGGGGCGGCACGGAGCCCGCGAACCACACACCGCCGGTTTACGAGTACGACCGCAGCGGGCCTGGCTGCTCGGTGACCGGCGGATACGTCTACCGAGGCGAGGCGATCCCGGACCTCAAGGGTCAGTATGTGTTCAGCGACTACTGCGACGGCACCCTCCGTGCTCTGCGGATGGAGAACGGCGAGGTGACCGGCGTGAGCGACCTCGGAGCCGACGGCGGCCGGGTCGTCTCGTTCGTGCAGGGAGGCAATGGCGAGCTGTACGTACTCGACCTGCGTGGCAGCGTCTCCCGCATCGACCCGGCGGAACGACCGGCGGATGAAGAAGCCGCCGAGTAGCCGGAATCACCCAGGTCGGCTGGATCACCTCCGGGATCGCCGAGACTGGCGCGTCGAGCAGCACTCCCGTCCTCGCGGGTGCCGGTCTCGCGGTCGCGGCGGTCGGTGCCGCCGCGGTCTACCTCGCGCGCAGGCGCCGCACGAATCCCGCCACGGTGATCGTCGCCGGCTCATCAAGGTGCCCGGGCAGCCCGCCACGGCGATCGGCCTGCTGGCCGCCGCGGTCGGGCAGTCCTCGGAGACGGTGGCGCTGATCCACCAGCACTCCGACCACGAGCGGCAGGAGGAGATGGCCGCCGGGCTGTCTGCGACCGTGCGGAAGTCTCGGGCTGTGGCCAGGGAAAAGCAGCAGGAGAAGGAGCCCGACCAGCGTTCTGGCAGGAATCTGGCACGCGGCGAGTGATCGCAGCGGACAGCGAAACGGCCCAGGTCTTTGACCTGGGCCTTCTTCATGGACCGGGTGACGAGAATCGAACTCGCGCTCTCAGCTTGGGAAGCTGCGATCATGTGAGGCTCGATCGGGCGCTGACCTGTGCCAGCGACTCAGGCATGGCCTCGTTGGGCTCGGCTGTTGTCACCGTGGTTCCCCGCTGTTCCCCGCTCGATCTGGTGCGCTTATGGTGCGGCGGGAGCTCCTGGACGCTACGACCACGAGTAGAGCGAGCCCGTTCCGTAAGGCATGCCGCTATCCGGGTATTCGTTGGGCAGCGGGGCGCGTACGAACTGGGCGCAGTACTCGTTGCACGCGCCGATCGCCTCGAAGTTCTGGCGTGCCTGCCGCAGGCTGAGGTCATGGTTGGGGCCACCGCGTACCGCATCGGCATCGTGCTCGTCCTGGCCGTCGTCCTCCCAGTAGCAGACATCGCAGATCTCGAACGCTCCACGCTCGGACAGGGTTATGAACCCGCAGCACGGGCAGCGGTATGGCCCGTTCTGGGCACTCCCACGAACAATCATGAACGTCACGTCTGCATCCTGGTCCCCAGCTCCAGCATGTGCCCATGGTTTTTTGGGCGTTGGTGCACGCTTTCCAACTGTGGTGGTGGGGTCGTGGGCGTCGTTCGGGGGGCGTTCACCTGCGTTCATGAGCGGTCAGCCATCGGGGCGGGGACGGCTCTGGGTCTCGTCTGAACGACCGTGAGCGGCGCTGAATGAGACGGGAACTGAGACGGAGCGGTGGCCGGGCCCTCACGCCCTGGTGGTGTCGGTCCCTCGTGCCATCATCCTCGCATGTTGAAGATCCCCGGATATGAAGGTGGTCCTCTGGTCGAGGGTGACGCTTACCTTGACGATCCGTTGTTCTGGCCCCTGCACCTCGGCACCTGTTTGCGCGGCGAGGACGCGCAGCGAGCCGCGTTCGGAGCTGACTGGGACGCGGCCATGGAGCTCTACCGCGTGCTCTCCGCCGAGCAGGAGTGGCCGACGTTCAGTGTGCCCCTCCGCTCCGGCCACATCATCTACGTCGTCTATCGCAACTTCGACGGAGAGCGAGGGGTGGACTATCTGATCCATCACCCGACTTGGCCGGCAGCGGAAACCCTCGCTGTGGATGACGGTCACTTCATGGGCCCCGGCATGGCCTGGCCGGAGTTGCTGTCCGCTGCTCGACAGTCGTCAACAAAGGGCGTTGACGACCCCGACGCCCGTCTCTTGCTGCTCTTCCCCACACTCGGCGACGCGCGACTTCCCGACGACGCAACCGTTACCCTCACTACCGCGCTCAGCGCTCTCACCTTGATCGAGCAGCCCGCCGACGTGGCGAGCATGCTCCTTGAGAACCAGGGCCAATGGGCTCCCGTTTGCTGGACGCTGGCAGACGGTGTCCGGATCAACGATGGTGGACACTCCCACCGAAACCCCAGCAACGCTTTCGCTCTGCCTGAGGGACGCCTTCTGGAGATCAGTAGCGCGCTGCACGACGGGAGCTGAGCACCGCTTTAGGAGTTCGATCTCCTCTCGCCCTGGCACGGGCCCACCTCAGGCACCGGTGCCACACGTGGGTGCTGAGTGTCGCCGCCGTCCGGGGGCGTTGATGTCAACGTTGGATGTCAGCGGAAGAGCTGCGGCACGGGGCAGGGCTCCAAAGGCTCATCCGGCCGGTCGGCCCAGTTCCACCAGACATGCCGACCGCTACACCTCCACAACGTCCGGCAGGTCCGCCGGCCATCGTCCTCCCGCCTGGAGAGGACGAAGCCGCCAGACTTCATGGGCTGGCTGCACTCGGGACAGGCCGGGGCGTCGTCGGTCATGCCGCGCACCTTAACGGAGCGACCGCTTCGTCCCGAAGCAACTTGGGCGGGGGCGCTGCCTTGGGTTGGTGTGGCCCTCACCTGTGCTGATGGTCCGCAGACGTCCGTGCTTGTCCGCCGCTGTTTGCCTGCGTTGTCACGCAGTTAGACACTCACTCGGGACGCGAACCATGTGGAAGGCGCTGGCGGGTTCGACGGGGAGCCTGCTGCTTGCGTCACCTGGCTGTGCCATCAGGGCACGAGAAACTGTGCTGCTCACGGGCGGCCGTGCGCGTACCGTCGGTCTGAACCATGAGGGTGGAAGTCTGTGTTGTACGCACACGAGGTGATCCTGAACGATCTTGCACAGGGGCTCAGACCGGTGGCCGAGGGCGTCGAGTGGTTCGAGGGCCTCTCAGAGGGTGACCAGCGCGAGGTCCTTCACGCACTGGTGCTGTTCTGCGGGCAGGCCCGCGCCTGTGAGGAGGACGTGCCGGAGAGCATCGCGCGTTCCGGCATCCGCCCCACTCACACGCCGGCGGTGATGCTCACGAAGTGGCGCTTCGGGATGGGAGCCCTTCCGGCCTACGAACTCACCAAGTCCTTCCGCCTGCTCGTCACCCTCTTCAGCATCGCGGACACCCGCAGGCGGACGCTGTACTGCGCTAGCGGATGTGGTCACGCGTGGCACAACCTGCCAGATCCGCCACGGGACGCAACCTAAGACGACTTCTTGCCCTGGGTCTTGTCGGGGATCTTGGTGAGCTGGGATTTTGCTGGTCAGGGGCGGTGTGCTCGTGCGCCTGGTGGTCGGCCACTGTTGAGCGACCACGGACGGCCCAGGGACGGCCCAGACCTGAATGAGACGGGAACTGAGACGGTGGCTGGGGACCGCAACGGTGCTGTGCGGCCTACCGTGACATGTTGCGCCAGCGTGATACTTGCCCTATGGGGGCCAACAGTTGGTGGGTTGGTGTGCTCACCGCGCTCACAGCGGGCAGGGACCACGGTCCCTGGCCGCCCAGCGTCAACGCGTGGCTCGATGGAACGCCTACGCATGAGCGGATGGTGCCCCGGTGTTCATGGCTTCCGGACCAGAAGTGCTTCGGTGCGGGCGGCGATGTCCTCGGCGGTGACCCCGGGGGCGGTCTCGACGAGCGCGAGGCCGGCCGGTGTGACGTCCAGTACGCCGAGGTCGGTGATGATCCGGTGGACGCACCGCTCGCCGGTCAGCGGCAGGGTGCACTCCTCGACGATCTTGGGGGTTCCGTCCTTGGCGGTGTGCTCCATCAGGACGATGACGCGCCGGGCGCCGTGGACGAGGTCCATCGCGCCGCCCATGCCCTTGACCATCTTGCCGGGGATCATCCAGTTGGCCAGGTCACCGGCGGCCGACACCTGCATGGCGCCGAGCACGGCGGTGTCGATGTGGCCGCCGCGGATCATCCCGAAGGACAGGGCCGAGTCGAAGAAGGAGGCCCCGGGCAGGACGGTGACGGTCTCCTTGCCGGCGTTGATCAGGTCCGGGTCGACCCCGTCCTCGGTCGGGTAGGGCCCGGTGCCCAGGATGCCGTTCTCGGAGTGCAGCACGACCTCCACGCCGACCGGCAGATGGCCGGGAATCAAAGTGGGCAGGCCGATGCCGAGGTTGACGTACGAGCCGTCGGTGAGTTCGGCGGCTGCGCGGGCGGCCATCTGGTCGCGGGTCCAGGCCATCAGGGTCGTACCGTCCTCTTCTCGATCTGCTTGTCGGCCGCCTGTTCAGGAGTGAGGGCCACGATCCGCTGGACGAAGACGCCCGGCAGGTGGACCTCGTCGGGGCTCAACTCACCGGGCTCGACCAGCTCTTCGACCTCGGCGACGGTGGTCCGCCCGGCCATCGCGGCGAGGGGGTTGAAGTTGGCGGCGGCGCGGCGGAAGACCAGGTTGCCGTGGCGATCGCCGCGCCAGGCCCGTACGAGGGCGAAGTCGGTGGTGATGCCGTGCTCCAGGACGTGCGGGCGGCCGTGGAAGTCGCGGGTCTCCTTGGGAGGGGAGGCGACGGCGACCGAGCCGTCGGGGGCGTACCGCCAGGGCAGACCGCCCCGCGCCACCTGCGTTCCCACTCCCGCCGGGGTGTAGAAGGCGGGGATGCCCGCGCCGCCCGCGCGCAGCCGTTCGGCGAGGGTGCCCTGCGGCACCAGCTCCACCTCCAGCTCACCGGACAGGTACTGGCGGGCGAACTCCTTGTTCTCACCGACGTAGGACCCGGTCACCCGGGCGATACGTCCGGCGGCCAGCAGCACGCCCAGCCCGCGCCCGTCGACGCCGCAGTTGTTCGACACGACTTCGAGGCCGGTCGCGCCCTGCACGAGCAGGGCCCGGATCGCGGCCTCGGGTACACCACTGAGTCCGAAGCCGCCAACGGCCAGTGACGCACCGTCGGGAATGTCGGCGACCGCCTCGGCCGCGCTCACGCGGACCTTGTCCATGGGTGGGAGGGCCTTTCTGCTGCTACCGGTGAAGGGTGTCGGAGATCGACTTGACGCCGCCGTGCGCCGTGAGGCCGCCGTCGACCGGGATCTCGGCGCCGGTGATGAAGGACGACTCGTCGGACAGAAGGAAGACCACGAGTGGGGCGACCTCCTCGACCGTGCCGGTGCGGCCGAGTGGTGTCTCCCGGATGTTCGCCTCGCGAAAGGCGGGCGCCGCGGAGGCGGTCATGTCCGTCTCGATGAAGCCGGGGTGGATCGTGTTCACGCGGATGCCGCGGGGCCCCAGTTCCATGGCAGCGGTCCGCGACAGGCCGCGCAGCGCCCACTTGCTGGCCGTGTAGGCGACCGGGTAGTGGCCGGTGAGCGCCGCGGACGAGCCGACGTTCACGATCGAGGAGCCGGGCGGCATCAGCGGCGCCAGGTGCTGGATGCCCAGCAGCGGGCCGGTGACATTGACCGCGTGGACCCGGGCCATGTCCTCGGGGCGTACGTCGTCGATCCGGGCCCGCCAGGTGACGCCCGCGTTGTTGACCAGGCCGTGCACCTGCCCATACGCCTCACGCAGGTCGGCGGCGAGTTCCGCCCAGTCCTTCTCGCTCGTGACGTCGAGACGGCGGCAACCGGGCGACTCCGAGACGTCGGTGGCGATCACCCGGGCGCCCTCGCGGGTCAGCGCCTCGGCCTCCGCGGCGCCCTGGCCACCGGCCGCGCCCGTGACCACGACGACCCTGCCGAGGAGCCTTTCGGGATGGAGATCGGTCACGGCCGTTGCCTCGTGCGGCGTCGGGCGACGGGAACGGTCATGGGGTCCGGGCCGGCCACCACGGTGTTGGAGACGGAGCCGATGCCCTCGACGGTGAGGGTGACCGTGTCGCCGGGCTTCAGGGGAGGCGGGGACTGCTCACCCCGTACACCCCACAGCTCGGCGAGGCAGCCGCCGTTTCCGCAGGTCCCGGAACCGAGGACGTCGCCGGGGCGGACGATGGTGCCGCGGGAGGCGTAGGCGGTCATCTCCTCGAAGGTCCAGCTCATGTTGGACAGCAGGTCCTTGCCGACGATCTCGCCGTTCACCGAGGCGGTGAGCGCGAGCCTCAGGAAGCCGTCCGGGTCGCGGTACCTCTCCAGCTCGTCGGCGGTGACCAGGTAGGGACCCAGCGTCGTGGCGGTGTCCTTGCCCTTGCAGGGGCCGAGGCCGACCTTCATCTCGGCGGACTGCAGGTCGCGGGCCGACCAGTCGTTGAAGACGGTGTAGCCGACGATGTGGTCGCGGGCCTGCTCGGGGGTGAGGTCGCGGCCCTCCTTTCCGATCACGGCGGCGACCTCCAGCTCGAAGTCGAGCACGCTCGACCCCGGCGGCACGGGGATGTCGTCGTGCGGCCCGTACATCGCGTAGGGGTTGCCGAAGTAGAACGTCGGGGCCGCGTACCACCGCTCCGGTACCCCGGCAGCCCCGTCCACGGACCGTCGTACGCCCTCGACGTGTTCCTCGAAGGTCACGAAGTCCCGCACGGTGGGCGGCTGGAGCGGCGCCAGCAGGCGTACGTCGCAGACGTGGGGGCCGGCCGGGACGTCGAGGGTCGCGGAGCCCGCGTCGAGCAGTTCGGGCAGGCCGCCGCCCTCGGCGAGCAGGCCGGTCAGTGAGCTGACGCCGGGCAGGGGGTGGAGAGTGCCGTCCTCCGAGACGACGGCCACCTGGCGTCGGTCGCGGTACTCGTACGTGGCGAAACGCATGGCAGTTTCCTGTCGGCTGTCGGTGTGAGGGGTGGCACGAAGGCCGGGGGCGCGGCAGGGGAGTCAGGGAGGTGACAGGGTCACCGCGCCCCCAGGGACTCAGGGCTTCGCCGATCAGACCGGCGGGGCGACGAAGACGCCGCGGTCGACGTCGTTGAAGGACTCCTTGGTGACCAGTTCGTTCATGGGGTTGGCGGTGCCCCACTGGTCGGTGACCTCGGGCTTCGAGAAGTCGTAGACGTGCGGGTGCCAGGTGTCCTCGTCCAGCAGCTCCAACTCCGTCGTGTACTCGACCGTGTTGCCGTGCGGGTCGAGGAAGTAGGTGAAGGTGTTGTCGCCCGCCATGTGCCGGCCCGGACCCCAGATCTTGCGGGCGCCGGAGCGGATGACACGGCCGGAGCCGCGCATGTACTCGTCGATTCCGCGCATCTCGAAGGAGATGTGGTGCAGCGAGGTGTGCGGGCCCTTGGCGATGGCCATGGAGTGGTGCTGGTTGCTGATCCGCATGAAGTGCATGACGTCGCCGATGTGCGGATGGCCGAGCGTGTCGGACAGCCGGAAGCCGAGGTGCTCCTCGTACCACGCCTTGGTCCTGTCCAGATCCGGCGAGTTGAGGACGACGTGCGACAGCTTGACCGGGATCGACTCCTTCTCCTCGATCTTGCGGTGCTGCCGCACCTCGACGTCGGCGGAGACCTCGATGGTGCGCCCGTCCACGTCGAAGAACCGGAAGCCGTACCCGCCCCCGGGGGTGTCCACCTTGCCCGGCTGGGAGATCAACTGCACGCCGGTCGCGAGGAGTTGTTCGGCGAGGGTGTCCACGTCGGTCGTGTTCGCGGCGCCGTAGGAGACGAGGTCCAGACGCTTCTCGTCGGCCTTGCGCAGCCGGACGACGTACTGCTCGGGGGAGCCCTCGGCGGCCAGGAAGGAGATGCCGGAGTCCTCGGCGACCTTGGTCAGGCCCCAGACGCCGGCGTAGAAGTCGAGTTGCTTGTCGTAGTCCGGTACGGCGAGATCGACGTGGCGGAGGTGGGTGAGCAGGCGGTTACTCATGGGGGAGCTCCTCAGACGAGGTTGAGCAGAGCGGCGGCGTTTCCGCCGCGGACGGAGTGGAAGTCGGTGTCGGGCAGGTCCGCGGCGCGCAGCGCGCCGAGCGGGTCGTCGCTTCCCATGTCGAAGGGGAAGTCGGAGCCGAGCAGGACCCGTTCCGGGCCGACCGCTCGCAGCAGCTCCCGCAGCACCTGAGGGTCGTGGACGAGGGAGTCGAAGTACAGCTGCTTCAGATAGCTGCTCGGTTCCCGCTCACAGCCCCGGGCGTCGGGACGGGCCTGCCAGGCGTGGTCGGAGCGGCCGATGTGGGTGGGCAGGTAGCCGCCGCCGTGCGCCGCGATCAGCCTCAGACCCGGATGGCGGTCCAGAACGCCGGAGAAGATCAGGTGGGAGAGGGCGACCGCGTTCTCGGTGGGCTGGCCGACGGTGTTGGACAGGTACCACCGGTCCAGGCGCTCGTCGAGGGTGCAGCCGAACGGGTGGAGGAAGAGGAAGGCGCCCGTCTCCTCCGCGCGGGACCAGAGGGGTTCGTACGCCGGGTCCGACAGTTCGTGGCCGGGCGCGTGCGAGGAGATCTCCACGCCCCTCAGCCCCTCGTCCAGGGCGTGGTCGAGCAGGCGGGCCGCGAGGCCGGGATGCTGGAGCGGGACCAGGCCCAGGCCGTGAAGACGGTCGGGAGCCTTCGCACAGTGTGCGGCGGTGCCCTCGTTGGCCAGTCGGCAGACCGTCTCGGCCAGTTGGGGCTCGGCCCAGTAGTGGTAGTGGGACGGCGAGGGGCTGACCAGCTGGATGTCCACGCCCTGCGCGTCCATGGCCGTCAGGCGCACCGCGGCGTCCGTCAGCTTCGGCACGCGCGCGCCGACCATCGGACCGTTCACCGCCAGGGCCGCCGGGCCGTTGCGGCGCGCGTCGAGGGCGCGGGCCGCGGCGAGACCGGGATGACCGGCGACGGCCTCCTCGACCTCCGGGAGCAGGAGGTGGGCGTGGACGTCGATGGTCGGCGCGGAGGATGCGGTGGTGGTCACGGGCGCTCCTTGAGGAGGTTCATGGTGCGGCCGACCAGCCCGGCCATGTCGGCGTCGCGCACACCGTCCAGCTGCCACTGGCCGATCTGCATGGACGCCTCGACGACGGTGCGCACCCGGGGGATACGGCGGTCGTGGTAGGCCTGGAACAGTTCGTCGTCCCAGTCCCGTCCGCTGGTGAGCAGCTCGGCGAGGACGAGGGCGTCCTCCAGGGACATCGCCGCGCCCTGGGCCAGGGTGGGCGGGCAGCAGTGGGCGGCGTCGCCGATCAGCAAGACCCGGCCCCGGTGCCAGGACCCCTCCACCAGCAGGTGGTCGAACCAGGTGTAGTTGACCTTCTTCGGGTCGGTGATGTGCTCGGTGATCTCCGGCCAGACCCCGCCGTAGCTCTGCGCCAGGCGGCGCATCTCGTCGGCGTAGGTGGCCGGGTCGATGGAGGCGCGGTCGCGGCAGGCTTCGACGACGTACGCGTAGATGGTGTTCTCGCTGGTGGGGCAGTAGCCGGCGATGTAGGCGGGGCCGCCGTAGGCGAGGTCGGTGCGCGTCACGCTCTCGGGCCGCGGGGCGGCGATGCGCCAGATGGCCATGCCGGTCGGCTCGGGTTTGTCGGTGACGCCGATCGCGGCGCGGGTGGCGGAGTTGAGTCCGTCGGCGGCGATCACCAGGTCGTATCTGCCCTCGCTGCCGTCGCTGAAGCGCACCGAGACGCCGTCGGCGTCCTGCTCCAGCGCTTCGGCGGTGGTGCCGAGACGAACGTCGGCGCCGGAGGCGCCGACCGTGTCGATCAGGATCTGCTGCAGCTGGGGGCGCTGCATGCCGAGGGTGGCGGGCAGGTCCTCCCCGCCGGTCTGGATGTCCTCGGCGACGAACAGGACGGTACCGTCGGGAGTGGTCACGCCCAGCGAGCCGAAGGCGTATCCGGAGGCTTTCACCTGTTCCCACACGCCCAGTTCGCGCAGGACCCGCAGGGCGTTGCCCTGGAGGGTGATGCCGGAGCCGGTGGTGGCGTTCCAGTCCGGCTTGGCCTCGATCAGGTCGACGGCGATGCCGGCGCGCCGCAGCAGGATGGTGACGGCGTTGCCTGAGGCGCCCCCGCCGATGACCAGGACGGTGGGTGTGCCCCCGGCCGGAGGCTGGGGGAGAGTGCGGCTGTCAGCCATGTCGGGGATTCCTCCCGGGGTTGGGCCGCGCGGCTTCGGGCGGCGGGGGCTGCGGCTCGCCCGCCGCGAGTGCGGGCCAGAGGTGGGGACGGGGGTGCGGGGCCGGATGCGCCGCTGCTGTCCGGGGAACGGCGCATCCGGCAGTGGCGCGGGTTACTTGACGGCGATCGGGTTGACCGGGGAGCCCACGGCGCCGGTGATGGGGAGGGGAGCGGCGGTGAGCCAGAACTCGTACACGCCGTCGTCGGCGCAGTCGGCGGCGAGTGCGTCGAGGTCCCACATCTCGCCGATCAGCAGGCCCATGTTGGGGATGACGACCTGGTGCAGCGGCTGGAAGGCGTCGTCGAACTCGTTGGGACGGACCTCGAAGCCCCAGGTGTCGGTGGCGATGGCGGCGATCTCGGTGCGGTGCAGCCAGCCGGCGGTGGTGAACGACAGGCCGGGCGCGGGGCCGCCCGCGTAGTCGCCCCAGCCGTCGCGCCTTGCGCGGGCGAGGTGTCCGGTGCGGACGAGCACGATGTCGCCGCGGCCGGCGGTCACCCCGTGGGCCTCGGCGGCCCGGGCGAGGTGCTCCTCGGTGATGGCGAACCCGTCGGGCAGCTCGCCGTCCGTGCCGACGACCTGGCCGACGTCGAGGAGCACGCCGCGTCCGGCGACGTGCGGCGCCATGTGCTCGATGCCGGTGACGAGGTCGCCTTCGGAGGTGACCACCTTGTCGGCGCGCCGCCCGTTCCAGGCGAATCCGTGGTCGAAGATGTGGCCGAGTCCGTCCCACTGGGTCGAGCACTGCAGCGGCATGGCGATCACGTCGTCGGCGCCGCCGATGCCGTGCGGGAAACCCTGGTTGCCCAGCGCCGCGTCGGTGCCCGTGTCGAGCATGGTGTGCACCGGGTTGGTCCGCCGGCGCCAGCCCTTCTGCGGGCCGTTCATGTCGAACCGCTGCGACAGCGAGAAGCTGACGCCGCGGCGCACGAGCGCCGCGCCCTCGCGCCGCTTGGCCTCGTCGAGGAAGTTCAGTGTGCCGAGCACGTCGTCCTCACCCCAACGCCCCCAGTTGGAGTACGCCTTGGCGGCCTCGGCTATCGCGTCCTCCGGGTCGCGGCGGTCCAGGCTCATGTCGTTCCCTCCGCGACACAGCGGGTGCGCTGCACGCCCAGACCGGTGATGGAACCCTCCATGACGTCGCCGTCGCGCAGCAGGCGTCCCCAGTGGATGCCGTTTCCGGCCGGGCTGCCGGTCAACACCAGGTCACCGGGTAGGAGTTGAGCCGTCTGCGAGGCGTACGACACCAACCGGGCTACTCCGAAGAGCATGTCCTTGGTGGACTCGTCCTGCATGGTGTCGCCGTTGAGCTTGAGCGTGACCCGCAGGTCACCGGTGTCCGCGATCGACTCGGCCGGTACGAGCCACGGGCCGAGCGGCGTGAAGCCGGGGGCGTTCTTGCTGCGCAGCCAGTCGGTTCCGATGGCCTTCATGTCCCGGCGGAACACGGTGGCGCGGTCGGTGAGGTCGTTGGCGATGGTGTAGCCGGCGACGTACTCCAGGGCCTCCTCCACCGTCACCTGGTAGGCGGGCTTGGCGATGACGGCCGCCAACTCCAGTTCCCAGTCCGGCTTTTCGGCCCAGGCGGGCAGGACCACGTCGTCGTACGGGCCGGTGATCGCGCTCGGCAGACCGATGAAGACGTACGGCAGGTCCTCGGCGGCCCGGCGGTCCATGACCGCGGCGATCTCCTCGCGGGCCTCCTCGACCGTGCGCGGGTCGTCCGGGGAGCGGTGGGCGACCTCCAGGTCGATCACGTGTTGCCGGTAGTTGGCGCCGGACTGGAAGATCTGCCGCGGCTCGATGGGGGCGTGCACCCGCAGGCTCTCCAGTGGCCGCCGGCCGAGGGCGTCCTCGTCCGCCAGGACGCGCAGGACGGGCAGGGCCTCCTCCCACCGCTCCACCACGGCGCGCACGCTGGACGGTGCCCAGGCCAGGACACTGCTCAAGTCGAGTACCCGGCCCTTGGCCAGGAGGCCGGGAAACGACTCCCCGTCCTGAGCGGAGAACGTGCCGAGCGCGAACGGGCCGGCAGGTTGCGCGAGCGTTGCCATCTGATTTCCTCCTGCTGGGTTGCGGTCTACTCTGGCCCCGATCGGTTAATCACGGAAATCAATCCTGTGGATGCGCCGAATCCACGACATGGATGACTCTCGCTGCTAGGTGGTTGCCCGGTGAACCTGTCCCGACTCGACCTCAATCTGGTCCTCGCCCTTCGCGCGCTGCTGGAGGAGCGCAATGTCACCCGGGCCGGCGAGCGCATCGGCCTCAGCCAGCCGGCCATGAGCGCCGCGCTGTCCCGGCTGCGCCGTCATTTCGACGACGAATTGCTCGCCCGCACCGGCAACGCCTACGAGCTGACCCCGCTCGGCGCCGCCCTGCGCGACCGCAGCGCCACCGCGTGCGACCTGCTGGAACGGGTCTTCGCCAGCCAGGCCGACTTCGACGCGGCCGCCGAGACCCGGGAGTTCACCCTGCTCGCCTCCGACTACGGGGCGGCCGTCTTCGGCGCCGCACTCGCCCGCGCCCTGCACCAGGAGGCGCCCGGCATCCGGCTCACCTTCCAGCACCCGGCGCCGTCCGTCGTGGACAACACCGCCACCGTGCTGAGCACCGTCGACGGACTGCTGATGCCGCACGGCGTCATCGACGGCTTCCCCGCCGTCGAACTCCACCAGGACCGCTGGCTGTGCATGGTCGCCGACGATCACCCCGAGATCGGTGACGAACTCACCCTGGACCAGCTGGGGCGTCTGCCCTGGGCCGTCTACCAGCGTCCCTACGACGCCCCGGCCGCCCGCCAGCTCAGCATGATAGGGATCAGTCCCCAGGTGGAGGTGTCCGTGCAGACCTTCCAGCTGCTGCCCCACATGGTCGAGGGCACCCGCCGGATCGCGATGATCCAGGAGCGCCTGGCGCGCAAGGCGGTCCGCTCCGCCGCGGTGCGCGTCCTGCCCTGCCCGTTCGAGGCTGTACCGGTGCGGGAGGCGATGTGGTGGCACCCGGTGCACGCGCAGGACGCGGGCCACATCTGGCTGCGGCAGAAGGCCGCGGAGGTGGGCCTGACGCTGGCGGGCAACGGCTACAGCAACGCCAAGGCCCAGGGAAGGCCGTGACCGTCGGCCAGAGCGCGGGGCTGCCGCCGGGCCGGCTCTGACCGGGCCCAGCGGCAGCCCGTGAGCGACGCGCTGTCGGCGGGCGGACGGGCCGCCCTCAGAACCACCGCTCCTGGCAACCACTGGGGACGACACCCGTACAGCGGGCGGACCTTGCTGCCCTCGGGCCAACGCTCCGGCAACAGCCGGGAACGGACGACATCCGTACAACGGCCGGCCCGCGCGCCCTCAGGCCAACCGCTCCAGCAACGGCCAAGGACCGACAGCGCCCGTACACCGGCCTGCCCCCCTCAGGCCAACTGCTCCGGCAACGACCGGGGATCGACGGCATCCGTACGACGGCGGGCCGCCCACAGCCCCGCCGCGACGAGGGCGGCGGCCAGCCCCAGCACGCCCACCGCACCGGGGAGACTGCCGATGGCAGCCTCCCCGGCGAGCAGCACCAGCGGGCAGACGAACTCACCGCCGAAGAAGGCCGCCGTCCACAGCCCCGTGCCACGGCCGCGGTCCTCGAACGACAGACGGGACATGGCACTGGTGAGAAGGGCGGGAAGCAGCATGCCGGTGCCCACACAGTTGACGACCGCCCCGATGACCAGCAGCGGGGCGTTGTCCGCGAGGAACATCACCCCGAAGCCGACCGCGCAGACCGCGAGAACGCCGGGAAGCATCGGGTCGGGAGAACGCTTGAGCCGGGCGAAGGTGACCGCTCCCCCCACGGTGGCGGCACTGGCGATCGCGGTGGCCAGTCCGATCACGCCGGTGTTCTCCACCCCGAGGTCGTCGAGCAGGTACGACATCTCCACCGGGACGGTGTAGAAGACGAGCGCCCCGAAGAAGGTGAGGGCACAGATGCCCGCCAGCTGCCGCCAGGGGAAAGGGCGGCGGGCCTCCGCCTCGGCCGGAGCCGCGGCCGGGACCTCGTCGCCGTCCGCACGGGCCGCCGGGTCGGGCAGGGCGGTTGCCATCAGCGGGGCCAGCACCAGGCTCACGGCGTACACCCAGAAGGGCATGCGCCAGCCCGCCGATCCGGCGGCGCCGCCGAGCACGAAGAAGACGGTGGCCGATGCCGAGGCGCACATGGTCTGCAGGGCGAGGTACTTCACCCGCTGTCGGCCACTGTAGTAGTCGCCGATCAGGGTCGTGCAGGCTGTCATGATCGCGGCCTCGGCGACTCCGACCAGGGCGCGGCTGGCGATGATGCCGCCCAGCGAGTCCAGCCAGAGCGGGGCGGTGCCGAACGCGGCGTACAGCAGGGTCGCCACGACCAGCAGGCGCTTGCGGCCCACCCGGTCCACGATCACACCGGCGAACGGGGCCAGCAGCGCCAGCGCGAGCGCCGGGACCGTCAGCGCGAGGGGCACCAGCGCCTTGGCCCCCGGGACCGACGCGAAGTGGTCCTGCATCTTCGGCAGCACCGGGGCGATCAGCACCGCCCCCAGGATCGGCAGACAGCTGCCCGCCATCAGAAGGGTCACCCGCAGCAGATGGGCCGGGCCCGACACGGCGACGGCTGACGGAGCGGTGGCATCGACCGCGGCGGGAGGCGGCGGGGGCACGGAACCGGGCATGGCGACTCCAGGGAACGGCGTAAGGGAGCGGGCATGCCTCACGGGCGCCGACGACGCACGGCATGCTGGGGGACTCGCACGCCGGCGGCATCCGGACGGCGGCGTGCGGTAGCGACGACTATGGGGGCGCCAAGGCGCCGGTGCCATCCCCAGCGCAATCCGAATCCCGTATCCGGGTTATCCACGCAGTGGATGGGATGGGCAACCGTCACGCGGACGAAAGACGTGCACGGCCGTTCCTGCGCGCGAACAGCGGTGTCCCGGAGCTCGGTCGTCCCGGCTCCCGGGACGCAGCCCGCAGCCCCAGCCCGCAGCCGGCAGCCGGCACGGTCGCGCACGCCAGGCAGCGTCAGCGGACAGGCAGCGGCAGGACGCGCCGACAGGCGGCGGCGACGACCGCGACCAGCACATGCATCACCATCAGCGCAGCGACGGCCAACGGCCCACTGCCGGGCGTGCCGCCACCGAGCAGGGACAGGTCGGGCGCGAACGACACGACCACGAGCACGGGCACCAGCCACCGCAGCAGCCCCGCCGGGTTGCTCGCCCACGCGGCGGGGGCGTCGGACGACTTCGCTGCGCTGCACCACTCCGCGTACGCGCCGCTGACGGTGTTCGGCGTCGTCCTCGGCGCCATCGGCTGGGCGGTCGTCCGTCGTCTCGCCAAGCGGCCCTGCACAAGGCGGGCTTCACCTTCGGCCACCCCACGATCGACACGGCACTCCACTCCGTTCTCCACACGAGCTGACAGGCAGGGATGGACAGCGTCCTTGGTTCCGGACGGGCTGCAGAGGCCGCTGCCGTTGACGTCCTGCTGCTGCGCCAGTGGCCCTAGCGGGCGCGCCCTCCTACCCAGCCGCCATGCCTCGCCAGAAGTCGAACAGGACGCGTCGGCAGAATCCGGTGACTGCGGTTGAGGGCTCATGTCCTAGGCCACGGGACGAAGCGTCGGCACCAGCACCATCGCAGGTAGCGCCCCAGGGGCGTTCCCCTCCAACGGGGGCGCGGCTACTTCGAGGCGTCTTCGATGGCCTCGAAGATGTCGGCGTCGGTTTCCTTCTGCCAGTCGGGCAGGACGGCGCCGCGGCGCCGGAAGGACTGCCCGGAGGCGAGCACGCCCTGGCTCAAAGCGGTGGTGAGGGCCTTCTCGGCGAGGTCGAGGCGGCCGAGTTGGAGGTAGCGGGCACCGCGTTCCTCGGCGAGGCGGGAGCCGTCGAAGCGCAGCCAGCCGCCGTTGTGGAACGGGCCGTTGAGATCTGTGACCTTCTCCGCTTCGTCCAGGGCGCGTTCGCAGGCGGACAGGTTCCCGAGTCCGGCATACGCCTCGGCCTGGACGGAGGCGGCCCAGTGGCGGGTGGACAGGGAGCTGTCTCCTCGCCGCGCCACCCTCTCGGCAGCCGAGAGCGCGGTGGCGGCATCGGCGTAACGCCGTTCGTAGAGGTCGGCGTATGCGGCCGGACCAGAGCCTCGAATTGGACTAGACAACAAGCAAACCCCAGGCCGCTGACCTGGGGTTTCTTTCTGGAGCGGGTGACGAGAATCGAACTCGCGCTCTCAGCTTGGGAAGCTGATGTTCTACCATTAAACTACACCCGCGTAAGACGCCGGTCGGTGCCGGTGTCGGAACGCTTCGTTACTTTACCTCATGTCGGGCCCCGGGCGCTGAAGGCGTGGGGCCCGGTTGTGTTCGTGGGGTGGGGACAGGGCTGCGGGGCGCGGGAGTTGGGGCGTACGGTGGAGGTGCGGAAGAGGGTCCGGGTGGGCCTTCGGCGGGATCGGAGTGCCGCCTGGAGGGCCGTCCCAAGTATCCCGTAATGTGGCGGTTCGTCGTCAGGTCGACGTAGGTCGACAGCCAGACGCGCCTCTTGGGGAAGGGACTCTTGGACTTGATGGAGCGCACCGTCGTCCGCTGTGCCGATGGGCACATGTTCAGCACCGCTTCGTTCCCGATGCAGCAGGCCGAACGCCTCGGCCCCGGTCGGCTCATGCGCTGCCCACGCTGCGCCCGGTTGCGCAGTGTCGTACCGGTGGCGCTGCAGAAGCGGTAACGGAAGCAGCAACAGAAGCAGCAACAGCGGTAGCAGGAGAAGCGGCGGAAGCAGTCGGTCGAGAACGCGGACGCTGTGGAAGCGGGCAGGGCAGGGACAGGCGCGCGGGTTCGTCCGGCTGGTTAGGGGCGGTCCGCGCGTCTTGCGTATCCTCGGGGCGTGCTTCTCTCAGACAAGGACATCCGGGCCGAGATCGACTCCGGACGGGTACGCATCGATCCGTACGACGAATCCATGGTGCAGCCGTCGAGCGTCGACGTGCGTCTCGACCGGTTCTTCCGGGTGTTCGAGAACCACCGGTACCCCCACATCGATCCGTCCGTGGAGCAGGCCGACCTCACGCGGCTCGTGGAGCCCGAGGGCGACGAGCCGTTCATCCTGCACCCGGGCGAGTTCGTGCTCGCGAGTACGTACGAGGTCATCACCCTTCCCGACGATCTCGCCTCGCGACTGGAGGGCAAGAGTTCCCTCGGGCGGCTCGGGCTCGTCACCCACTCCACCGCCGGATTCATCGACCCCGGCTTCTCCGGGCACGTGACCCTGGAGCTCTCGAACCTCGCGACGCTTCCGATCAAGCTCTGGCCGGGCATGAAGATCGGGCAGCTGTGCCTGTTCCGGCTCAGTTCGCCGGCCGAGTTCCCGTACGGCAGCGAGCGCTACGGCTCCCGTTACCAGGGGCAGCGCGGGCCGACCGCTTCCCGCTCCTTCCTCAACTTCCACCGGACCCAGGTATGAGCACCAAGGCGACGGCTGGTACCGGCGGCGACGCGCCCGCCCGCGAGAACCTCACCTACGAGGCGTTCGGCACAGCCGTACGCGAACTCGCGCAGACCATCGCCGACGACGGGTACGAGCCCGACATCGTCCTGTCCATCGCCCGGGGCGGTGTCTTCGTCGCCGGCGGGCTGGCCTACGCCCTGGACTGCAAGAACATCCACCTCGTGAACGTGGAGTTCTACACGGGCGTCGGCACGACCCTCGACATGCCCGTCATGCTCGCGCCGGTCCCGAACGCGATCGACTTCTCCGACAAGAAGGTCCTGATCACGGACGACGTCGCCGACACGGGCAAGACGCTCAAGCTCGTCCACGACTTCTGCCTCGACGCCGTGGCCGAGGTCCGGTCCGCCGTGATCTACGAGAAGCCCCACTCCCTCGTGAAGTGCGAGTACGTGTGGAAGCGGACGGACGACTGGATCAACTTTCCGTGGAGTGTTTTGCCTGTAGTACGTAAGTCGGGGGAGCCGGTCACCCCGTCGAAGGAAGCGCTCTGACCTGGTTCGTCGACCGGGAATCACGCCACCAATACATGTCTTCTGGCCCTGGGTGTTGTCGGGGATCTTGGTGACCTGCGTTTTCCCTGCTCAGGAGCAGTGGGTTCGTACGCCTGGTGGTCGTCGTTGGCCACTGTCGGGCGACTTTGGACGGCCCAAGGACGGCCCAGCCGGGAGTCCTCGGGCTTCGTCGTCTCGCGTTGTCAGTGGGGGCGGCTACTGTGCACCCGCCAACGAGAGCCACACCCTGGGGAGGGGCTTTGGGAGCCAAGACGGGCTTTCTGGTGTACGCCGACGGCGACGTACCGGGGCTGCTGCGAGATGCGGGCCCAGCCGACCTCGCACGCACGGCCGGCATGATGCGGCTGCTCTACCCGGGCTGGGAGATAGAGGAGAGCGAGGGCTCGACTCTCTGGGACGGCGTATACCCCCCGGAGGGGACGGCGTACGCGGCGAGCTGGCCCGGCCTCGAGGTCATCGGCGACCAGAGGGTGATGATCGACTTTCCTTCCCGGCTCCCGGAACACCTCGTGGCTGCGAGTATCGGCCGGCGGCTCGTGCTGCATGCCATGCACAGTGTCGTGGACTGGCTCGCGTTCGCCGTGTGGGAGGACGGCCGACTCGTCCGCTCTCTGAGTCTGTCCCCGGACAGCGGCATCATCGAGAACATCGGCGAACCACTCTCCTTCGAGCTGCCCTACTGGGCCGGAGACCGCCCGGCCGACGTCATTCCCTGGCCGGACGAGGACGAAGAGCCGTACCCACTGCCGCTCCACCCCTTGGAACTGGGCGAAGACGCACTGCGCGCGCTCTGCGGCTTCGTACTGGAGGGCCGCCCCGAGCCGGACGACATCGACACGGACAGCATCCGACTGCACGGCTTCCGGGTCCGGGACCCGCACTGCCCTGCTCCCACGGAGCAGGAAGCGGTGCTGCAAAGGGCCATGGAAGCCATGGGCCCACCGCGCTTCTTCTCTCTGGGCCCTGACGGCTCACTCGTCGAGCGCGACGGCCTCTAGCTCGGGACTCCTTCGTCCCGAAGCAACTCGGGTGAGGGTGCTGCCTTGGGCTGGCGTGGCTCTGAGCTGCGCTGATGGTCCACTGACGTTCGGGGTCGTCCGCCGGTGTTCGTCGGCGTTGTCACGCAGTTAGACACTCACCCGCTGCCGCTGCCGCTGCCGCTGCCGCTGCCGCTGCCGCTGCCGCTGCCGCTGCCGCTGCCGCTGCCGCTGCCGCTGCCGCTGCCGCTGCTGCTCGTGCTTGGGGCGGAAGGGCGGGGTAGGCGCTGAGCCCAGGTGCCTGTCTCGACTGCGGCGATGTTCTCCACACGAACGGCAAGAATTCCTGGAGCTGCTGCCTCGTCGCTGTACTCATCCATGGCTTGCTTGTATCGAACCACCTCGGTTTCGATCTGCAGATTCGTCTGGGCGAAAGAGATCCAGTCTCCTTGGGGGTCGAAGACATGGCGCATCCCTGTGAGTAGGGAGGTAAGGGAGCCCAGAAGGGCAACAACCCAGTTACCGGCCTTGATCGCGACGGCAAAGGGTACCCCCGCAGCTAGAACAAGGATCGTCAGATCTAGCAGCCTGGCTCTCCAGCGGGCGCTGTGCATGTTCTGCTGGTACCACGTTCCGCGCGCGATGACGCTTGGCGGAATATCGGGCCACTTAACCTTGGCCAGGTCCTCCCACCAGGCTTGTGATCCCAACGAGTGCTACCTCTCGAACGCCACGATGGAGCCTATGCACTCAGCCTGTGGCTCATCCTGAGGTCACACCGGACGAGAACCGCGTGTCTTTGCAACACGCGGTCGTGTTCACCCTGGTGGTGTAACCCACCGTCGCTCGATGAGGCCGACGTGCGCGAATCCCTCTCCCCCGAGCCACTTGACCGGCTTGCTTCTTCTTGTCCTGGGTCTTGCCGGGGACCTTGGTGAGCTGGGTCTTTGCTGGTCAGGGCACCGCTGGGATACATCTGAGCGGGTGTCATTGGTCATCGTTGGCCGCTGTTGAGCAGCCTTGGACGGCCCAGGGACGGCCCAGCGTTTACAGGCCGCAGCTATTGCGAGACTGCCCCCTCCACCGCTTGCGGACGCCTCTTCAACCTCTTCACGGTCGGTAACCGTGTGGGGCTCGGTCTAGGAGGTGTCATCGGGACGGCAGCATCCCGCGTACTCCCGTCAGCTTGGCTCCGTCGAACTTTGCGCCGGTAACCTTGGCCCCGGTGAGGTCTGCATTAGTAAGGTCCGCGCCGGTCAGGTTGGCGCCGGTCAAGTCGGCGCCTTTGAGGTTTGCCCCCGACAGGTACGCACCTTTGAGGTTGGCGTTGCTAAGTTGCGCTTCGGACAGATCTGCGCACTCTCCGGTGTCATAGGGAGAGGTTGGGGCAGGGCAGAAGGTTGCGCTGGTGAGGTTAACGCCGTCAAGGCTTGTCCCGCTCAAGTTCGCCTCGATCAGGATCGCGCGGCTCAAGTCGGCACAATGGTGCTCGACGACTTTGTTGTCGACTACCAGTTCTGTGCAAAAGATCGTGCCGGTGAGGTTTGCTGCAGACAGGTTCGCCGCGATGAAGCGCGAGTCTGTGAGGTCTGCGTTTGTAAGGTTCGCGTACTCCAGGAACGCATAGTCGAGCCGTGATCCCGTTAGCTCCGCACCCGAGAGGTTGGCCTCAGTCAGTGATGCCTCCCGGAGGTCCAAATTGTAGAGGGAGGAACCGCCGAGATCCGCTCCTGTCAGGTCCGCTCTGGTGAAATGAATCTGGTCTGGATCACCAATAAGTTGCACCCCGCGCAAAGCGATGTGGCTGAGGTCGATCGACAGACTCTGGTCCCGGTCGGAGCGGCGGTTGCCCAGAACGGTCACCGCCGCCTGGGTATCGGCGGGAGGCGTAGGCTCCTCCCCCAACTCGGCAGGCGCCTTCTTGCCTCCCACCGGAACGGCGGCGTGCTGACGTAAGTACGCGGATAGGACTGAGACAACAGTGGGGTGATCGCGGGCGGAGTCATGCATGATCCGCTCCAGCGCGTAGATACCCCCGAGCCGTACATCTAGGGACGCCGACCCCAGATTGTTGATCGCGGCGTTGAACCGGTTGGTGATTTGCCCCTGCTCGCTGATCGCTAGTTCTTTGCTGGTCTGCGTGACCTGCATCCAGGTGAACAACAGCGCGAGCAGGGCAGCCAGTCCCGGCAGGCTGGCCGCCACCAGTCCACCCCAGTGGACTCGACTGGAGTCCGGGGGACCCGGCGCCTGGAGTCGTCGATTACGGCGCTGCCTACGCTGTAGCGCTGCGCGCCGCTGTGCGCTTCGGCGGAGCCTGCCGGAGCCCTGGTTCCGTGCCATCTCTCTCATGGCACCCCACACGGGGGCAGTCCGCCACTCGGCCATTCGAGCGGTGCACAACGGGCTTGGAAACTCAGAGATCATTCGCCCGGCGCAACTTGGGTGGAGTCTCAATGACCGAGTCAAGCCGTCGACGATCTTGAAACCGTCGTGGCGCAAGTCGCCGTGGGTTCAAATCCAACACCCACCGCCGGTGAACGGCCCCTGACCAGGTATGAACTACTACGTCGCCGGCCTGCTGGTCGAGAAGATCACCGGGCACGGCTTCGCCGATGAGATACGGTCCCGGATCGCCCGGCCTCTCGCCCTGCGCGACACCTACGTCCCCGACGCCCACGACCCGCGTCTGCCGAGCCCGCACTCCCACGGCTACCTGATGACCAAGGCCGCGGACGGCACCACGCATCCGGTGGACGTCACCGAGCAGAGTCCCTGGCCCTGGGCCGAGGGCGGCATGATCTCCACCCCGGCCGACCTCGACCGGTTCCTGACCGCGCTCTTCCGTGGCCGCTTGCTTCCGCCGGGCCAGCAGGCCGAGCTGTTCACCGTTCCCGACGTCCCCAGTTTTCGCAACAGCCAGTGCCGTACCGAGACCGACGCCGGGCGGGCGTGTATGGCCATGGGGCTGATGAGGGTCAAGGCATCCAACGGAGTCGTGGTCTGGGGCAAGACCGGCTCCCGTCCCGGCTACACCAGCGGTGTGTTCTCCACCCGCGACCTCTCCCGCAAGATCGTCTACTCCCTCAATCCCACCGGCTTCGACGGGGCCGAGATGCGGTACATCCAGCAGATAGCCGCCGCGTCCTTCGGCCCCGTGGTCCCGGCCGTGGGCTGACCTTCGACGAGTCCGTGGCGTCGAGGAGGGGCGGGGTCCGTTCCGGGCGGCGGGGCGTGGGGCCGGCCGGCGCCGCCCGGGGGACCGGGGCGCGCGGGGTCAGGGCGCGGGGCGGGTGATCACGCCCCAGTGGTCCGAGCGGCCCTGGTGGTCGCCCCCGTTCTCGTCCCCGTTTCCGTTCCCGTCGGCGGTGGCTGTCCCGGGGAGGACCGCGGAGGACAGGGCGACGAGCAGGGTGGCCAGGAGCACTGTCCCCCGGCGGATGCCAAAGCGAGCTTTCACACGCACTTCTTGTGGAGGTTTCGCGGTTCAGGTCGCGATGACGTTATCTGACGGTATGTGAATCAATGATGACGATGTGGCGCTTATGTGAGCATGTGGTCCGTTCGGGGAAAGCGGCAGGGCCCCGGCGCGGTGACCGCGCCGGGGCCCTGTCCGTGAGACGTCGGGAGATGGCCCGCTAGAAGGTTCCCAGCTTGATCAGCGAGAGGATCGCCACCAGCTGGATCGCCGACGCGCCCAGCGCCTTCGGCCACGCGAGGTCGTGGGACTTGGAGACCATCAGGGTCAGGAGGGCACCGGCGGCGACCCAGGTGATCCAGCCGAGGATCTGCACGAAGGAGGCGTCACCGCCCGCGAACATGGCGACGATCAGGCGGGGCGCGTCCGTGAGGGACATGACCAGCATCGAGAGGCCGACCGTGGGCTGCCAGGCGCCGTCGCCGCCGAGCTGGCGGGCCAGGGTGTGGGTGACCACGCCCAGGACGAAGGTGCTGACCACCATCGTCACCGCCGTGACGAGGACGATCGGCACGGCGTTCGAGAGCGTCGCGTTGATCGCGTCCTCGCGGGCGCCGTCGAAGCCGAAGACGGCCAGCAGGCCGTACAGGAACGTCACGATCAGGGCGGGGCCCCACACCGCGTAGTCGCGCATCACCAGGAACGTCTGGCTCGGGCTGGTGACGATGCCCTTGAGGAGCGCCTTCCACGGCAGCCGCGGGCCGAGCGGGGCCGCCGGGGAGCTGCCCGCCCGGTAGGTGTCGCCCTGCTGGTACGGGTCCTCGCCGACGGAGAACATCTGCGTGTGCCCGGGGTTGTTGGCCGCGTACGGGTCGGCGCCGCCCTGGGGGTGCCCGCCGCCGTCGCCGAAGTACTCCGGCTCGCCGTGGTTGCCGTGGCCCCCGTCGTTCCCACGTGTCCCGTAGGAGCCGGGGTGCCCGCCGCCGTGTGTCTGCGGCCAGCCGCCCTGACCACCGCTCCGGCCGCCGCCGTGCGGTGGCCCCGGGGGCGTCTGGGGGTAGCCGTACGACGGGCCGCCGGCCTGCGGGGCCTGCTGTCCGTACGGAGGGTTTTGCGGTCGCGCTTGAGGAGCGCCGTTGTCCCGGCCGCGTCCGATCCTGAATCCAGCCACGTCATCGAACGTACCTGGTCCCGGACGGCAGCGTGCCGGGCCGGGGCCGACCGGCCCGGCTTTGCGGCCGAGCTGTGACATCCCCTAAGGGATCGTCAGGGACGCGTAAGGGGTGCGGCCCGGCGGCCCGTTCCGCAGGTCGGCGCAGGTCCGCCAGGCCGCCCGTCGCCATGGCACCAGCGCCTCACCGGCGTGTCAGTGGCTGCTCAGATACCTCCCGTACGACAGGGCCGAAGTCGGGGACGGGAGGCCGAGGTTCTTCGGGGTGAGGGCACGGGAGTTCGTCACGGAGGCCCTCGGGAAGACCCAGACGCCGCCGGAGCCCGCGTTCTCGCCCGGCGCGCCGACGGCCATGTCCGGGACGCCGTCCTTGTCGTAGTCGCCGGTGGCGACGGCGGTGCCGAAGGCGTCGTTCTTCTCCGCCACGCCGGGGACGCGGGGACGGTCCTGGTGGTACGGGACGGAGGACGCCTCGCCGTAGGCGTCGACGATGCCGCCGGTGCGGCCCAGCAGCAGGGTGGCCGCGCCGGCCGCCCCGCGGGTTCCGATGGCCTCGCCGGGGGCGCCCGCGACCAGGTCGTCGCGGCCGTCGCGGTTCCAGTCCAGTACGGCGAGGGAGGCGCCGAAGCGGTCGCCGGTCTCGGCGGCGCCGTAGACGCCGACGGTGTCCTGGTTGAGGGTCTGCGAGCGCAGGCCGAAGGACTTCTCGTCGCCGTAGAGGAGGTGGATGCCGCCGCCCTTGGCGTACGACTCGGGGCCGCACGGGTCGTCGATGTTCTCGTCGGCGATCTCGCGGCACTCGCCGAGGGCCAGGTCGTCCAGCCCGTCGCCGTCGAAGTCGCCGACGGCGAGTGCGGAGGCGGCGCCGTTGTCGGAGTTCCAGGTGTTGGCCATGCGCCGCTCGGCCTCGTCCCACGACCACAGCCGGACGTGCGACTGCGTGGAGGGGGCGTCGATCGTGTGGTAGGCGAGGGCCAGGTCGTCGACGCCGTCGGCGGTGAAGTCGCCGGTGGCGAGGACCGGGGCGCGGCCGCCCATCGGGGCGGTGAGGACGGTGGTGAGGACGACGTCCTCGCCGTTGTCGACGACCGCGCTCATGGCCACCGTGTCCCGGCCGCCGACCACCAGGTCCCTCTGGTGGTCGCCGGTGAGGTCGGTCGCGGCCACCGACGAGCCGTACGCCGACTTCGCCGACGGGCCGGTCATGGCGGTGGACCCCGGACCGGTGCCGCTCTTCGCGCCGCCGACGACGGTGACCGCGCCGGCGTCGGTGCCCCGGCCGTCGATGTCCTCCCCGGGTGCGCCGACGATCAGCTCCGCCCTGCCGTCGCCGCTGAGGTCCTGCAGCAGGACGGACGCGCCGAACCGGTCGCCGGTCTCCGGCGAGCCGGGCACCTCGGCGGTGGCCTGGCTGACCCGGATGCTCCCGTGCAGGCCCAGGCCCTTCTTGCCGCCCCAGACGAGGTTCACATAGCCGGCCTTCGCCTTGCCGTTCACGGTCGCGTCGGGCATGCCGACGGCGAGGTCCGCGTAGCCGTCGCCGTTGAAGTCGCTGGTCACGGCGGTGGGGGTCGGGGCGGGTTCGGTGCGCGGGGCCGCGGTGGCCGTCGTGGCGAGCGTCAGGGCGAGGGCGGCCGTGGTGGCGGTGGAGGCCGCCACGGTGGCGGCGGCCAGGGCGTAGGTCCGGCTGTGCGTCCGTCTGTGCACGGGTGGCTCCAGGTGGGTGGCCGAATGTCGAGGGTGTGGCTGGTTCACCTGTGTGACACCTGGAGGCCGTGCGGGGTTGTGCGGGCGAGGCCGGAAGTCTCCGGCTTGTTGGGCCGGACACCCCCGGCTCGGGCCGGAAATCTTCCGGCTGCGCCAGACTCCCCGGCTGGGCCCGGACGCCCCCGGGCTCGGGCCGGACGTCTACGGCTCGGGCCCGGGGGCGTTCGGGCTCGGCGGAGATGGGGCGGCTCGGTCTAGGACCAGAACTCGCTCTCCTTGTCCAGGTCCTCCTGGCACTCGTCGATGTCGGTGATCTTGTCCCCGACGATGCGGAAGACGAGGCAGCCGTTCTGCTCGATCCGCCTGTCGCCGCGCTCGGCGGTGTAGCGGTGCACGGAGACGGCGTGGCCCCGGCCGTCCACGCAGATGTGGCTCAGCTCGACGCGGAACGTCCCGGCGGTCTCCGCGAAGAGCCGCTGGTACAGGCCGATGATCGCGTCCTGGCCCTTGTGGTCGCCCGACAGGAGGTGGCTGCCGGGGATGTGGTGGGTGCAGTCCGAGGCCATCAGGCTGCGCAGGGTGTCCATGTCGCCGCGGGTGAAGGCTTCGTAGCCCTTGCGGACGAGCGCCGTGTTCGGATGTTCGGCCATGGGTATCGCCGGCTTTCCGCTGTTTGTGCTGTTTTGCTGCCGTAGAGGCCATTATCTCGCGGGTGTGGGCCTTCGCGAGCGTGCGCGAAGGCCCACACCGGTACGCCGGCCGTGCGTGCCGCCGGGGCGGCCGTTACTGCAGCATTCCCCGGATCGTGTCGCCGTCCACGGCCGTCGCGCCGGTGGTGGTGACGCCCTTCGACGAACCCCGCAGGACCAGGGAACCGTTCTCGCCCACCACGTACAGGTCGGCCCTGCCGTCGCGGTCGGTGTCGCGGAGGCGGATCGTGTGGCCGAAGTACTCGCCGGCGGCCAGGGCGCCGGGGACGCCCGCCGTGCCGCGGGTGAGGAACTGGGAACCCTTGGCCGTCAGGCCGGACCTGCTGCCGTAGAGGACGTGGACGGCGCCCGCCCCGTCCTTGCCGCCGACACCCTCGCCCGGGGCGGCCACCGCGAGGTCGCGGTAGCCGTCGCCGTTCACGTCACCCGCGGTGATCGAGTCGCCGAAGGCGTCGTACGACTCCGGTGTGTCGGCGATGCCGGACGTGGCCTGGGTGAAGCGGGCGGACGCGGACGGGCCGGAGGCGGAGCCGTACCAGACCGTCACGCGGCCCTTGGTCCGGTCGTAGACCGGCGTGCCGATGGCGATGTCGCCGTACCCGTCCTTGTCGAAGTCGGCGATGACGCCGTCTCCGCCGCGTTCGGCCTGGCCGCCGTTGCCGTTCACGCGCTCCAGGCGGAGGGTCTTGCCCGGGTAGAGCTTGGTCTTGCCGCCCTTGACGAACCAGGCATCGGAGGCGATGTACTCCGGGGTGACGACGTCGCCGATGACGACCAGGTCGGTCTTGCCGTCCTTGTCGACCTTGCCGGAGACGACGGCGGTGGAGTAGAAGCTCGAACTGTCCTTGTCCAGGACCGTGACCGAGCCCTTCACCCCCGACCTGGTGAACGCGCCCCGGTAGACGTACGTCTTGCTGTCGCGGACGAGGGCCAGGTCCTGGTCGCCGTCGCCGTCGAAGTCGCCGGTGGCGAAGTCGCGGGCCTCACCGGAGACGCCCTTCGGGCCCTTGAACGGGACGGTCGTGCCGCCGGACAGGCCCTTTTCGCCGCCCCAGAGGATGGTGACCGTGCCCTTGTCCTTGTACGTGCCGACGTTCTCGCCGTTGGCGGAGACCGCGAGGTCGCCGTAGCCGTCCTTGTCGAAGTCCGCCGCCGTGCGGATCTCCCCGAAGAAGTCGTCCGTCTCGTCGGCGCCGGGGACGCCCGCGCTCGCCTGGTCGACGAACTGGGTCTTCGTGCCGGGGCCGTCGGCCGTGCCGAAGGTGACGAGGACGCCACCGCCCTTGCTGAAGCGGGTGTCGGTGCCGTACGAGAAGACCGCGGTGTCGCGGTGGCCGTCGCCGTTGAAGTCGTCGGCGTACTTGGCGGGCGCGGCGGAGGCGGAGCCCCCGGAGAGGGCGAGGGGGGTCACGGTGGCCGCCACGAGTGTCGCGGCCGTCGCGGCGCTACGGAATCGCATGCATGTCCTTCGAAGTGGGAGGAGGTCGAAGTGGGAGGAGGGGCGAGGGCGGGGCTACTGGGCGAGCTGCGCGCCGAAGCTGTACGCGGTGTCCTTGAGCCCGACGCTCGCCGCCGTGATGCTCCTGGCGCCCTTGGTGGTCGGGCCGGAGGCCGTGCCCTTGAGGACCAGGAGGGCGCCCCGGGTGTTCTCGGCGGGGGCCGCGACGACCAGTTCGGCCCTGCCGTCGCGGTTCAGGTCGATCAGACGGACGGCGCCGCCGAAGCCGTCCTGGGTCTCGGCGGTGCCGGGGACGCCCGCGGTGTCCTGGTGGAAGGACTTGGCGCCCTTGGTGGTCAGACCGGCGGCCGAGCCGTACAGGACGGTGACCGAGCCGGCGAACGGCGTGTCGTTCACGCCCTCGTACTGCGCGCCGACCGCGAGGTCGGCGTACCTGTCGCCGTTGATGTCGCCGACGGAGAGCGCGCCGCCGAAGAAGTCGCTCTCCTCGCCCGTGCCCGGCACGCCGGGGGTGTCCTGGTTGACCACCGTCGGGGTCTGGGTGAGGTCGGGGCCGCCCTTGCCGCCGTACCAGATCTCCACCTGGCCGCCCAGATGGCCCGTGCCCTCCTGGAACGCCGGGTCCTCCGGGTTGGCGAGGACGAGGTCGCCGTAGCCGTCGCCGTTGATGTCGCCGACGGTGACACGGCTGTCGCCCTCGGCCTTCGGCATGTCGACGACGGTGGTCTTCCCGCCCTTGTACGTGTGGTACCTGACCCGGCCGCCGGGGTCTGCGGCCGTGAACTCCGTGTAGACGCGCTCGGCGGCCTTGTCCCCGGTGAGGTCGCCCGCGCCGACGTCGCGCGTGGGACCGACGGTGCGGACGTAGCTCGCGCTCGCCGCGGCGCCGGTGCTCTTCTTGAAGGGGCCTTGGTAGATCCGGGTCTGCAGGTCGCCGGTGACCGTGAGGTCGGGCGAGCCGTCACCGTTGAAGTCGGCCGCCGCGAGGCCGCGGCTGTAACCGTGCTCGGCGGCGATGTCGGAGGGCTGGGGCAGCGCGGTGCCGCCGGTAAGGCCCTTCCTGCCGCCCCACAGGATGGTCACCTGGCCCACGTACGTGTCGACGCCGACGCCCTCGCCGGTCGCGCCGACGGCCAGGTCCGCGTAGCCGTCCTTGTCGAAGTCGGCGGAGGCGAGGCTGGCGCCGAAGGAGTCCTGCCTCTCGGCCGAACCGGCGACTCCGCTCGTGTTCTGAGTGATCACACTCCGCCCGGCGGCCGAGACGCCCGACTTCGAGCCGTAGAGCACGATCACCGCGCCGGCCGCCGACGCGCCGCCGACATCGGTGCCCGGCGCGCCCACCGCGAGGTCGTGGTAGCCGTCGCCGTTGTAGTCGTCCGCGTACCTGGCGACCGCCGCGCCGGCGGGGGCGGCCAGGGCGAGCGGCGTCAGACCGGAGGCGAGGAGAGCTGCGGCCAGGAGGAAGGGGCGAGTGCGCATGGGGACTCCAGGAGGGAGGAGGGCCGTGGCGGGTGTGGCGCGCCCGTCGCGGGCAGGCCCGCACCCTTGCCGGATGCGGGCCTGCCCGGGGCTACCTCAGTTGGCCGCGTTCGCGCCGAAGACCGGCTGGCCGGAGGTGGAGACGCCGACCGAGGACGGGGCGAGGGAGCGGGAGCCGGTGGTGGTGATCTTCGTGCCGTCGGAGGGCAGGTAGAGCACCGAGCCGTTGTAGTCGTTCTCGCCGTACGCGCCGATCGTCAGGTCGGCCTTGCCGTCGCCGGTGACGTCGGTGAGCTTGACCTCGCCGCCGAGCTGGTCGTCCTTCTCGTCCGAGCCGGGGACGCCGGCCGTGGACTGGGCGAAGTACTGGTAGCCGGAGGTGGTGTTCACGCCGGAGGCCGAGCCGTACAGGACGGTCACCGCACCGGTGTTGACGACACCGCCGAGGTTCTCGCCGGGCGAGCCGACGACCAGGTCGCTCTTCCCGTCGCCGTTGATGTCGCCGAGGGACAGCTCGCTGCCGAAGAAGTCGCCGCGCTCGGAGGAGCCGGGCACGTTGCCGCTGTCCTGCGTCACCGCGACCGTGGTGGCCGGGCCGTCGGCGGAGCCGTAGATGATGTGGACCTTGCCGCCGGTGGACGATCCGGGCACGCTGGGCTCGCTGCCGTCCTTGGACGGGTCCCAGTCCTGACCGGTGACCACGTCGCCGAAGCCGTCGCCGTTGACGTCGCCGATGCCGGTGATGACACCGCGCTTCAGCTCCCGCACACCGCCGTCCGAGCCCAGGCCGCCGGCCGCGCCCGGCACGTACCAGTTGGTGTTGTAGCCGTAGTCGCCGTCGGTCTCGAAGCCGTCGACCACCAGGTCGGTCCGCTTGTCGCCGTTGGTGTCACCGGCGGTGAGCATGATCGCGCCGCCGTTGCCGGAGCGCAGGTCCAGCTTGATGCCGTACTGGTCGCCGAACGACCCGGACTTGGTGATGCCGTCGCCGATGACGTACACGAGGTTCGACGAGTTGCCGATCGCCAGGTCCTCGGTGCCGTCGCCGTCGAAGTCGCCCGAGGCGAGCGACTTGCCCCACTGGTCGTGGGACGAGGGTGCCTGGTCCTTGATGGTGGTGGCGCCGGAGAGGCCGGCCGCCGAGCCCCACACGATGAGCACGGTGCCGCCGTCGGTGTCGCCGGACACGTCCTCGGTCGGGGCGCCCACGGCGAGGTCGTCGAAGCCGTCGCCGTTGTAGTCGCCGTATGCGCTGGACCAGCCGAACCAGTCGTCGGTCTCGGCGGTGCCGGGTACGCCAGTCGTGTTCTGGCTGATGGTCGTGCGCTTGGTCGACGTCACACCGTTCGCGGATCCGTACAGGGCGACGATCTGTCCGGCGGTCGCCTTGCCGCCGACGGTGGCCCCGCCCGCCGAGTACGCGACGTCGCCGAAGCCGTCGCCGTTGAAGTCCGCCACAGGGTGGTGGACCGAGTCGGCGGCCGTGGCCGTCGCGGCCGAGAAGGTGAGCAGACCGCCGGTCAGCGCGGCCGCCGAGGCCGTCGCGAGGGCGAGTCGCAGGTGCTTGTGCATGCGGGAATCTCCTGCCGCATGCGGGACGCCTGGCAGACGTCCCGCAGTCAAATGGGGTGCTTTCTGTCCGTGTTCGCCCGGACTTCACCTGGGTGTCACGGGAAAGTTGGCGAACAAGAGACTGGTGAGGCGGCAGGAGGGTTGTACGGGAGTTCGAGAAATTTTTTCGCGTACGGCCAGTACCTACGGTCAGTAGTCAGTGCCTACGGTCAGTAGTCAGTACTTACGGTCAGTGGTCAGTGCCTACGGTCAGTCCGCCGCCTCGCCGCCGAAGTTCGGTGACGCGTGGGTGGACACGCCCACGGCGGACGGGGCGAGGGAGCGCGTGCCGGCCGTGGTGATCTTCGTGCCGTCGGAGGGCAGGTGGACCACCGAGCCGTTGCCGCCGTTCTCGCCGGCCCTGCCGACCGTCAGGTCCGCTCTGCCGTCGCCGGTGACGTCGGTGAGCTTCACCTCGGAGCCGAAGTGGTCGTACTTCTCGTTCGTGCCGGGGACGCCGGCCGTGGACTGGGTGAAGTACTGGAAGCCCGAGTCGGTGTCGAGGCCGGCGGCCGAGCCGTAGAGGACCGTCACCGCGCCCGCGTCGACGACACCCTTCAGGTCCTCGTCGGACGTACTGGTCACCAGGTCCTGGAAGCCGTCGCCGTTGATGTCGCCGAGCGAGAGTTCGAAGCCGAAGCTGTCCTCGCGTTCGGAGGTGCCGGGCACCCGCCCGGTGTTCTGGGACATCGAGGTGGACGTGGAGGTGACCGGGCCGGTGGCCGAGCCGTAGGTGATGTTGACCTTGCCGCCGAGGACGGAGTCGGGCGCGGAGAGCACGTCGGGGTCGTCGGTGGGGTCCCAGTGCTGGCCGGTGACGATGTCGCCGTAGCCGTCTGCGTTGATGTCGCCCACGGCACTGACGAGGCCGGGCTTCAGCTTCCGGGCGGCGGCGACGGACAGGCCGGAGGCCGTGCCGGGCACGTAGAAGTTGACGTTCCAGCGCCGTTCCCCGCCGGCCTCTATGCCATTGACGATCAGGTCGGTCCGCTTGTCGCCGTTGACGTCACCCGAGGTGAGGTTGAGCGAGCCCGTGAACTCCTCGGACCTGATGGGTGCCTTGAAGGCGCGGTAGGAGCCGGGTCTGCCCGACTTGGCGATGCCGTCCCCGAACACATGGACCGTGCTCGACGCGGTGCCGACCGCGAGGTCCTCCGTGCCGTCGCCGTCGAAGTCCCCAGCGGCCAGTGCCTTGCCCCAGCCGCCGTGCAGGGAGGGTGCCGGGTCCGCCAGCGTCGTACCGCCGGACAGGCCGCGCGGTGAGCCCCACACGATCGTGACGGTGCCGGTGTCCCGGACGCCTCCGGTGTCCTCCGTGGACGCGGACACCGCGAGGTCGTCGAAGCCGTCGCCGTTGAAGTCGCCGTACGCGCTGTGCCCGCCGAACGCGTCGCCGATCTCGGCGCTGTCGGGGATCCCGGGCGTGTTCTGGCTGATCGTGGTGCGGTTCGCGGCGCTCACGCCGTCCGGCGAGCCGTACAGGGCGACGATCTGACCGGCATAGGTCCTGCCGTCCACCGTGGCGACGGCGGCCGAGTACGCGACGTCGCCGTACCCGTCGCCGTCGAAGTCGGCCACGGGGTGGTGCACCGGGTCGGCGGCCGTGGCCGTCGCGGCCGAGAAGGTGAGCAGACCGCCGGTCAGCGCGGCCGCGGAGGCCGTCGCGAGGGCGAGTCGCAGGTGCTTGTGCATGCGGGGATCTCCTGCGGCATACGGGACGCCCGGCAGCGGGCGTCCACGTCGATGGGGTGCCTGTTCCGCCCGCGTACGCCTGGAGTCGGTCGGCGGCCGGGGAGGACGTCGGCGAAGAGGAGACCGCTGGCGAGGTGCGTGGGTTGTAGGTGAACTCGGGCGAGATTCCGGGGTGTTGGACGCACCGAGGGGTTGGGGTGTGCTGCGCGCGGGGGTGCCGAACGTTCTCCGGCGTTCGTGCGTCTGCGGTGCGAGGCAACGACAGACGAACCGTCGAACCGGTGGGAGACATGATGCTGAGCGGTACCCGTGCACGGATCGCCCTGACCGTCCTTGCGATGACGCCCCTGGCCGTCGGGTGCGCGGCACTGGACACCGGGGGCACGAGTTCGGCCTCGTGCGTGTTCGCCGTGGACTACGGCGACCGGAGTTACGTCGACGCGGGCAAGGTCCGCTACACCCTCGGCGCCGAGGTGGGCACCGCGCGGGACTCGGTCTGCGAGGACCAGGGCGGTGGCGAGGAGGACCGGGTGGCCCCCGGGGGCCTTGGCGACTACACGGCCTACGCCATCAAGGGCATCGACACCAAGGACGCGATCGCGGTCCGCGACTCCCCGGGGGACGAGGTGCGCGTCGTGATCCACATGACCGGGGACGGAGGCGTGAGGGAGGCGGCCGAGCGCCTCTTCGGGAAGGAGGAGCGGGGCGGGAAGGACGACGGCACCCATGTGGACGAGCCGCGGGACGACACGGGCGACAGCGCGGCGTCCGTGGGGAAGTGCGTGCTCGTCGTGGAGTACGGGAACGAGAGCTACACCGGCCGGGGTGACGCGAAGATCGAGCTGGGGGACAAGGCAGGGTCGGCCCGCGCGGTGCCCTGCTGGGACACGCCCGGCGAGGCCGACACCTCGGCCGAACCGGAGGTGTACCAGGCGTACGAGATCAAGGGGCTGGACCCGGCCGACGCCATGGCGATCCGTTTCTCTGCGGGCGAGGAGCCCTTGCTCATGGTCCGCATGGCCGACGACCTGCCGCCGGAGGTCGAGGCCCTGCTCGCGGCCGAGGAGCGGTGAGGAGTGAGGGGTGAGCGGTGAGCGGTGAGCGGTGCGAGCTTGGGCGGTGCGCGCCTTGAGCCGCGCGTCCCTTGGCCGTACGCCCCCTTGGCCGTACGCCCCCTTGGCCGTACGCCCCCTCGGCCGTACGCCCCCTGAGCCGTGTGTGCCGTGGCGCGGCGGTGCCCCCGGTCCGAGGGGACCGGGGGCACCGTGTCGACCGCCGTGCGCGGAGGGCTACTTGACCGGCTGCGGCTCCGGCTCGCTCTCTGTGTCCGCCGTGCCCGCCGGAGGCTCGTCCTCGTCCGGGACGGGCGTCTTGACGGACTCCAGCAGCAGCTGGGCGACGTCGACGACCGTGATGGACTCCTTGGCCTTGCCGTCGTTCTTCTTGCCGTTGACCGAGTCGGTCAGCATGACGAGGCAGAACGGGCAGGCGGTGGAGACGATGTCCGGGTTCAGGGAGAGGGCCTCGTCGACGCGCTCGTTGTTGATGCGCTTGCCGATCCGCTCCTCCATCCACATCCGCGCGCCACCGGCACCGCAGCAGAAGCCGCGCTCCTTGTGGCGGTGCATCTCCTGCTGACGCAGGCCCGGGACGGCGGTCATGATCTCGCGCGGGGGCGTGTAGATCTTGTTGTGCCGGCCCAGGTAGCAGGGGTCGTGGTAGGTGATCAGGCCCTCGACCGGGGTCACCGGGATCAGCTTGCCCTCGTCGATGAGGTGCTGGAGCAGCTGGGTGTGGTGGATGACCTCGTAGTCGCCGCCGAGCTGCGGGTACTCGTTGCCGAGTGTGTTGAGGCAGTGCGGGCAGGTGGCGACGATCTTCTTCGCCGACTTCGGCTTCAGCGTGGAGGGGTCGTCCTCGTCCTCGCCGAACGCCATGTTCAGCGCGGCCACGTTCTCCATGCCGAGCTCCTGGAACAGGGGCTCGTTGCCGAGGCGGCGGGCGGAGTCACCGGTGCACTTCTCGTCGCCGCCCATGATGGCGAACTTGACGCCCGCCATGTGGAGCAGTTCGGCGAAGGCCTTGGTGGTCTTCTTGGCGCGGTCCTCCAGGGCCCCGGCGCAGCCGACCCAGTACAGGTACTCGACCTCGGACAGGTCCTCGATGTCCTTGCCGACGACCGGGACCTCGAACTCGACCTCCTTGAGCCACTCCAGGCGCTGCTTCTTCGCCAGGCCCCAGGGGTTGCCCTTCTTCTCCAGGTTCTTGAGCATCGTGCCCGCCTCGGACGGGAACGCGGACTCGATCATCACCTGGTAGCGGCGCATGTCGACGATGTGGTCGACGTGCTCGATGTCGACCGGGCACTGCTCGACGCAGGCGCCGCAGGTGGTGCAGGACCACAGGACGTCCGGGTCGATGACGCCGTTCTCCTCGACGGTCCCGATCAGCGGCCGCTCGGCCTCGGCCAGGGCCGCGGCGGGCACGTCCTTGAGCTGCTCCTCGGACGCCTTCTCCTCGCCCTCCATGGTCTTGCCGCCACCGGCGAGCAGGTAGGGGGCCTTGGCGTGCGCGTGGTCCCGCAGCGACATGATCAGCAGCTTCGGGGACAGCGGCTTGCCGGTGTTCCAGGCCGGGCACTGCGACTGACAGCGGCCGCACTCGGTGCAGGTCGAGAAGTCGAGGATGCCCTTCCAGGAGAACTGCTCCACCTGGCTGACACCGAAGACGTCGTCGTCACCGGGGTCGGTGAAGTCGATCGGCTTGCCGCCCGAGGTCATCGGCTGCAGACCGCCCAGCGCCGTGGCGCCGTCGGCGTTGCGCTTGAACCAGATGTTCGGGAAGCCGAGGAAGCGGTGCCAGGCGACACCCATGTTGGTGTTCAGCGAGACCGTGATCATCCAGATCAGCGAGGTGCCGATCTTGATCATCGCGGTGAAGTAGATCAGGTTCTGGAGCGTGGCGACGCCCAGGCCCTTGAAGGCGAGGACGAGCGGGTACGAGGCGAAGTAGGCGGCCTCGTAGTGGTCCACGTGGTGGATGGCGCCCTCAAGACCGCGCAGGGTGTAGATCGCGAGGCCGATGGTGAGGATGACGTACTCGACGAAGTACGCCTGCCAGGCCTTGGAGCCCGCGAAACGCGACTTGCGGCCGGCCCGGGAGGGCAGGTTGAGCAGCCGGATGGCGATCAGCACCAGGATGCCGAGGATCGTCATCACACCGATGAACTCGATGTACATCTCGAACGGCAGGAAGCCGCCGACCACCGGCAGCGTCCAGTCGGCCTGGAACAGCTGGCCGTACGCCTGGGCGAGGGTGGGCGGCAGCGTCAGGAAGCCGATCGCGACGAACCAGTGGGCGAAGCCGACGATCCCCCACCGGTTCATCCGGGTGTGGCCGAGGAACTCCTTGACCAGGGTGATCGTGCGCGCCTTCGGGTCGTCCGTACGGCTGCCCGCGGGCACCGGCTGACCGAGCTTCACGAACCGGTAGATCTGCGCCACGGCTCGGGCGATGAGCGCAACGCCGACCACGGTCAGGACCAGCGACACGATGATCGCGGCGAGTTGCATTGGGGGCTCCTCGGGCCTGCGAGGGTTTTCCTCCGGGGTGCCTGCCCGGCTCCTCGGAGATCATGGGAGATCATTACTAAGCGGTAACTTATGCAGTCCGTCTGAGACTACCCAGTTCTCCTGCCGCACTGTAGCCAGGGGGGCGGTGATCTGCGTCGCTGAGGGTTGCCTGAGTGCAGGCCTGTCGCTCCGGGGTGGTGACGGTGCGGACGCGCTGTTTCAAAACGATCGTGTTATTCGTGAGAAATTGTGACATTCACGCCTAACTTGGATCCGTGCTGTACGGAATCCTCGCCGCCGCCTCCGCCCTGTTGCTGACCGCCATGCTCTCGGCGGCCGTACGCGTGCCCGCGCTGCGGCTGGGGATCGTGGAGCGGCGGCGCGGACGGCGGGTGCCGGTGCTCGGCGGTGTCGCGGTGATGGCCGGGGTGGGGGCCGTGGCGTGGGTGGGGGAGTGGAGCGGGGTCGCTCCGCTGGGGGAGGAGGCCGGCCGGCTGATCGTCGCGGGGGCCGGACTCGGGCTCCTCGGACTGGTCGGCGACGTGTGGCGGCTGCCGGCGGTGCTGGCGGCGGCGGGGGTCGTCGCCGCCGCCGCGCTGGTGGTGCCGTACCGCGAACTGGGTGTGCTGGGCGGGGTCTCGGGGATCGCCTGGATCGCTCTCGTGGTGCACGGGTTCAAGGGGATGACGCGTTCCGACGGGGCGCTCGGGGTGGTCGGGGCCGTCACCGCGTTCGCGTTGAGCGGGTGCGCGGCGGCCGAGGTCATGGACGGTCTGGCGACGCTGTTCAGCGTGCTGGCGGCCGCGCTCACCGGGTTCCTGATGCACAACTGGCCGCCCGCGCGGGTCGTGCTCGGCACCTGCGGGGCGCTCTTCGTGGGCTTCGTGCTCGCGGGGGGTGTCCTGCACGTGTACGCCGTCGGGTACGGGGCGGGTGTCGGGGCGCCCTTCGCCCTCACGGCCGTGGCGACCGTCGACGCCGTCCTCGTCCTGGTCTCGCGGAAGCGGGCGGGGCGGGAGCTGTGGCGGGGCGGGCCCGACCATCTCGCCCACCGGCTGCGGAGGATCGGTCTCACGCCGCCGGGGGTGGTGGTCGTCCTGGGGATCCTCGCGGCGGGCTCCGCCGGGGTGGGGCTCGCCATCCACATGCTGTGGACGGAGCCGGGGACCGCGTGGTGGGTCGCGGGGGCGGCCGGGGTGGTCGTCCTCGGGATGCTCTTCGTGCCGGTGGGCCCGCCCCGGGGTGCGCGGGCCGGTGCGGGGTCCGGTGCGGGGCGGGTTCCGGCCGCCGCCGGTGCCGCGGTCCGGCGCCCGCGGGCCACTGCCGCCCGGGCGGTTCCGACGGGCGTCCACCGGGTGCCCGACGCCGCCGGCCGTCGCTCCATCCCGGGGGGCCGCGCCCCCGGTTCCTCGTCCCGGCCGACGCACCTGGGCCGACAGGAGGCGGCCGAGCTGGGGCGGCGCGGGTGGGTGGGGTGAGGTGGAACCGCCGGTAGGCGGACGGGGGTCGGGAGCCAGTGCCTCTGCCTCGCGGATCCGGTGGGCTCACCGACCGCGGTCTCCGGTCTCCGGCCGCCGACCACCGGTCTCCGACCACCGGTCTCCGACCACCGGTCTCCGACCACCGGTCTCCGACCACCGGTCTCCGACCACCGGTCTCCGACCACCGGTCTCCGACCACCGGT
>NZ_JBVIYK010000006.1:303973-521719 GCF_055592645.1 Streptomyces sp. NPDC041108
GTCTCCGGTCTCCGACCACCGGTCTCCGACCGTCGGCCGTCGGCCACCGACCGGCCGACACCGGCTGCTCCCCCGGTCCTCGGCCTCCTTGATCTCCGGCCTTCAGCCCTCGATCGCGCCCCCGCCCAGCGGCCGTCAGTCATGTGCACGCGGCCCTCGGCGTCCTGTATTCGCAGGTCAGCGGCCGGTTGCGTATAAGGAAAACATAAGAGTTGAGCCCCCTCGACTCAGCTCTGTTGACCCATCGGGGGCCGTCGTGCACACTTGAGTCCGTTCCACTCAAGTCATTGTTGGAGGAATTGAAATGGCACGTGCGGTCGGCATCGACCTGGGCACGACTAACTCCGTCGTCAGCGTTCTTGAAGGCGGCGAGCCCACCGTCATCACCAACGCAGAGGGCGCCAGGACCACGCCGTCCGTCGTCGCCTTCGCCAAGAACGGTGAGGTGCTCGTCGGCGAGGTCGCCAAGCGCCAGGCGGTCACGAACGTGGACCGGACGATCCGGTCCGTCAAGCGTCACATGGGCACGGACTGGAAGATCGAGCTCGACGGGAAGCACTTCAACCCGCAGCAGATGAGCGCCTTCATCCTGCAGAAGCTGAAGCGCGACGCCGAGGCGTACCTGGGCGAGAAGGTCGCGGACGCGGTCATCACCGTCCCGGCGTACTTCAACGACTCCGAGCGCCAGGCGACGAAGGAGGCCGGTGAGATCGCGGGGCTGAACGTGCTCCGTATCGTCAACGAGCCGACCGCCGCCGCCCTCGCCTACGGCCTCGACAAGGACGACCAGACGATCCTCGTCTTCGACCTCGGTGGCGGCACCTTCGACGTGTCGCTCCTGGAGATCGGTGACGGCGTCGTCGAGGTGAAGGCCACCAACGGTGACAACCACCTCGGTGGTGACGACTGGGACCAGCGTGTCGTCGACTACCTGGTGCAGCAGTTCCGCGCCGGCCACGGCGTGGACCTCGCCAAGGACAAGATGGCCCTGCAGCGTCTGCGCGAGGCCGCCGAGAAGGCGAAGATCGAGCTGTCCTCCTCCACGGAGACCTCGATCAACCTGCCCTACATCACCGCCTCCGCCGAGGGCCCGCTGCACCTGGACGAGAAGCTCACCCGGGCCCAGTTCCAGCAGCTGACGGCCGACCTGCTGGAGCGCTGCAAGACGCCGTTCCACAACGTCATCAAGGACGCCGGCATCGCCCTCTCCGAGATCGACCACGTCGTTCTCGTCGGCGGCTCCACCCGTATGCCCGCCGTCGCCGAGCTCGTCAAGGAGCTGACCGGCGGCAACGAGGCCAACAAGGGTGTGAACCCGGACGAGGTCGTCGCCATCGGCGCCGCCCTGCAGGCCGGTGTCCTCAAGGGCGAGGTCAAGGACGTCCTGCTCCTCGACGTGACCCCGCTGTCCCTCGGTATCGAGACCAAGGGCGGCATCATGACCAAGCTCATCGAGCGGAACACGACGATCCCGACCAAGCGGTCCGAGATCTTCACCACCGCCGAGGACAACCAGCCGTCCGTGCAGATCCAGGTCTACCAGGGCGAGCGCGAGATCGCGGCGTACAACAAGAAGCTCGGGATGTTCGAGCTGACCGGTCTGCCGCCCGCCCCGCGCGGTGTCCCGCAGATCGAGGTCGCCTTCGACATCGACGCCAACGGCATCATGCACGTGACCGCGAAGGACCTGGGCACGGGCAAGGAGCAGAAGATGACCGTCACCGGCGGCTCCTCGCTGCCGAAGGACGAGGTCGACCGGATGCGCCAGGAGGCCGAGAAGTACGCGGAGGAGGACCACGCCCGCCGCGAGGCCGCCGAGAGCCGCAACCAGGGCGAGCAGCTCGTCTACCAGACCGAGAAGTTCCTCAAGGACAACGAGGACAAGGTCCCGGGCGACATCAAGACCGAGGTCGAGGCCGCCGTCGCCGAGCTGAAGGAAGTCCTCAAGGGTGAGGACACCGCCGAGATCCGCACGGCCACCGAGAAGGTCGCCGCCGTCTCGCAGAAGCTCGGCCAGGCCCTGTACGCCGACGCCCAGGCCGCGCAGGCCGCGGGCGGCGAGGCCGGCGCCGGCGCCGGTGACGCCAAGGCCGACGACGACGTCGTCGACGCCGAGATCGTCGACGAGGACCGTGAGCGCAAGGACGGTGCCGCGTGACGGAGGAGACCCCGGGCTTCGACGAGCAGCAGCCGCAGTCGGCTCAGCCGCAGCAGCCTGATGTCCCCTCCGGCTCTGACGACGCCGAGCCGAAGGCCGCCCCCCAGGAGGGGGCGGCCCCGGCCGGGGACGCGGCGGCGACGGCCCAGGTGGCCGGTCTGACGGCACAGCTGGACCAGGTGCGTACGGCGCTCGGTGAGCGCACGACGGACCTCCAGCGGCTCCAGGCCGAGTACCAGAACTACCGCCGACGGGTCGAGCGCGACCGGATCACGGTCAAGGAGATCGCCGTCGCGAACCTCCTGACCGAACTCCTGCCCGTGCTCGACGACATCGGCCGGGCGCGGGAGCACGGCGAACTCGTCGGCGGCTTCAAGTCCGTCGCCGAATCGCTGGAGACGGTCGCGGCGAAGATGGGCCTGCAGCAGTTCGGCAAGGAGGGCGAGCCCTTCGACCCGACGATCCACGAGGCCCTGATGCACAGTTACGCGCCCGACGTGACCGAGACGACGTGCGTGGCGATTCTCCAGCCGGGGTATCGCATCGGCGAGCGCACCATCCGCCCCGCGCGGGTGGCCGTGGCCGAACCGCAGCCCGGTGCGCAGACCGCGAAGGCCGAGGAGGCCGAGGGTGCCTCCGGTGCCGACGACAAGGAGAGCGGTGGCCCGGACGAGGGCTGACGCAGGCGGCATGCAGGATGAGCGGAAGGAGGGACGTCGCGGATGAGTACCAAGGACTTCATCGAGAAGGACTACTACAAGGTCCTCGGCGTCCCCAAGGACGCCACCGAGGCCGAGATCAAGAAGGCGTACCGCAAACTCGCCCGCGAGTTCCACCCGGACGCCAACAAGGGGAACGTCAGGGCCGAGGAGCGCTTCAAGGAGATCTCCGAGGCCAACGACATCCTCGGTGACCCCAAGAAGCGCAAGGAGTACGACGAGGCCCGCGCCCTCTTCGGCAACGGCGGGTTCCGCCCGGGGCCGGGCGCCGGCGGCGGCTCGTTCAACTTCGACCTGGGCGACCTCTTCGGAGGCGGCGCCCAGGGCGGGGGGCAGGCGGGCGGCTTCGGCGGGGGCATCGGCGATGTCTTCGGGGGCCTGTTCAACCGGGGCAGCTCCGGCACCACGCGGGTGCAGCCCCGGCGCGGCCAGGACATCGAGTCCGAGGTCACGCTGAGCTTCACCGAGGCCATCGAGGGTGCGACCGTACCGCTCAGGATGTCCTCGCAGTCGCCCTGCAAGGCATGTTCCGGCACCGGCGACGCCAACGGCACACCCCGTGTGTGCCCGACGTGCGTCGGCACCGGCCAGGTCGCGCGGGGCTCGGGCGGCGGCTTCTCCCTGACCGACCCGTGCCCGGACTGCAAGGGCCGGGGCCTGATCGCCGAGGACCCCTGCGACATCTGCAAGGGGTCGGGCCGCGCCAAGTCCTCCCGCACCATGCAGGTCAGGATCCCGGCGGGCGTCTCCGACGGCCAGCGGATCCGGCTGCGGGGCAAGGGCGCGCCCGGGGAACGGGGCGGACCGGCGGGCGACCTGTACGTCGTCGTGCACGTCGATCCGCACCCGGTGTTCGGCCGCAAGGACGACAACCTCACGGTGACCGTCCCGGTGACCTACCCCGAGGCGGCACTGGGCGGTGAGGTCCGGGTCCCGACCCTGGGCGGACCGCCGGTCACCCTGAAACTGCCTCCGGGCACCCCCAACGGCCGTACGATGCGGGCCCGGGGCAAGGGCGCCTTCCGCAAGGACGGGACTCGCGGGGACCTGCTGATCACCGTCGAGGTGAGTGTTCCGAAGGACCTGTCGGGGAAGGCTCGTGACGCCCTGGAGGCGTATCGCGAGGCGACCGCGGACGAGGACCCGCGGGCGGAGCTGTTCCAGGCCGCGAAGGGAGCTTGAATGTGATGGACGGCCGCCGTAGGCAGAATCCGTTGGGCAGGGCGTACGAGCTGACGGAAGAGACACCGGTGTACGTCATCTCGGTGGCCGCCCAGCTGTCCGGTCTGCACCCGCAGACCCTGCGCCAGTACGACCGTCTCGGCCTGGTCTCCCCGGACCGCACCGCCGGGCGCGGCCGCCGCTACTCGGCCCGTGACATCGAACTGCTGCGCACCGTCCAGCAGTTGTCGCAGGACGAGGGCATCAACCTGGCCGGCATCAAGCGCATCATCGAGCTGGAGAACCAGGTCGCCGCCCTCCAGTCGAGGGTCGCCGAGATGGAGGCCGCCCTCGACGGAGCCGCCGCGACCATGCGCCAGCGCGAGGCCGCGGTCCACGCCTCGTACCGGCGCGACCTGGTGCCGTATCAGGAGATGCAGCAGAGCAGCGCGTTGGTGGTGTGGCGGCCGAAGGGGCGGCAGGCACAGTCGGACTGACCATCCCAAGTACGCGGAAGGGCCCGGAGGTTCGCACGAACCTCCGGGCCCTTCCGCGTCGGGCGTCAGCTCTCGGTGGCCAGTTCGGTCGTCGGAAGGCGCCGGTGCCCGAGCGGGGCTGATTCCCGGGCCCCCTGCGGTGTCTCCGGTCGGCTGGGTCAGTCGCCCATGCCGAGCCCCGGATGGGGGCGCTCGTGGCCGGGCGGTAGTTGCTGTGGCTGTTGGGTAGTGGGGCGGGGCGCGCCGGAGGTGCCGCGCGGAGGCATGCCGACTTCCCAGAGGGGGGTGTCGGGTGCGGCTCGATCGGCGGCGGGCGTGCCGGGTGCCGGTCGGGCGGGGGTGGGAGCGCTCGGAGACCGCTCGGCGGTGGGGGGTTTCTGCCGCGGCTGTGCCTCCTTCTGCGGCGGGGTGGCGCTCGCGGGGCCCCCGCCCGGTGTCTCCGTCTCTGCGGCTGATTCGGTGGCCAGGCCCGGGCGGCGCCAGCGTTCCGGGATGGTCGACCGGTGTTGCACAGCGCTCTCATCGCCTGCCTGGACCGCTGCCACGGCGCGTGCGCGCAGGGCGCTCTGGCGGGCGACGGGGGCGAAGCCGGGAGCGGCGTTGCCGGTCTCGGCGGGAAGGCCCCGGGCGCCCATCTCGTTCAACTGCTGCTGGAGGCCCGACTCCGGGGCGAAGATCTCGCGCGGCAGCTGCCAGGAGGCCGCGCCGTCCACGTCGACCCGGTGTTCCTTGCCGTCGACGGTGAAGGTGAGGCCGTAGCCGATGTACTGGTCGTCCTTGTCGAACTGCAGATCGCCGGAGATCTCACCGCCCCGGTCCCGGACCTCGTTCGCGAGGACCTGGAGGGCGGGCGGGAGCGGGTTGGTACGGCCGAGGCTGGTGACGTAGCCGCCGGCCCGCAGCACCTTCCGCTGGCTGTTCTCTCCTTCCCCTTCCTCGTAGGGGATCTGGAAGCGGGTCTCCTCGGCCTCCTCGTCCCAGTAGGTCTCGACGGCACCCAGCCGCGCCGTGATGAAGGTCAGCCGTGGCCGGTCGGGCCCGCTGTACGCCTTCTCCATCGCCGGGAACTGGACCTGGTGCCGCAGGGCCAGCGGTGGAGGCGCGCCGATGATCGTGACGTGGGCGTCCGGGTTCTGCGTGAGGATGATCTCGGCGTTGGCTACCCCGGTGCCGCCGGAGCCCGCGACGACCCAGTCCTTGGCCTCCCGCGCATCGAAGCGGTTCTCGGCGACCTCGTCGCCGAGCAGCGCACGGCCCGGTGCCTCCTCGCGTGCCGTCTCCCACTTGCCCGTCGCGGCGAGGGCGCCGAAGCAGTTGTCGATGCGGGCCTTGCCGGGGCTGAGGCCGGCGGTGAGGGCCTCCATCAGCGGTGAGGACTTCAGGACGTCGAGCACCGTACGAGCGTCCGTGCCGCCCCGCTCGGCCTGGGTCAGCCAGGCCCGCAGCTCGCCCGAGTACGGCAGGCCCTCGTCCTCCAGCTCCCGCAGCCGGTCACCGATCAGCCGCACGGCCTCGCTGCGGCTTTCCACCGGGTGGTCCCCACGAGGCATGCCGGGGACGACCTCGGGAGTCAGACCGGTGGCGATGCTCGGGACGCCGTCGCAGGCCACCCAGAGCGGGGGTGGGGCCTCCTTGCCGTCCACAGCCGGTCTCTGGATCTCGGCGAGGAGTTCGCCGTCACGGCCGAGCCGCAGGCGGGCGTGGCCGTTCACCACGTCTCCCCGGGTGGCGAGCTGGTCCTCCCAGATCCGTACGGCTTCGATGGGCAGGCGGTGCCCGGGGTGCTCGACCGTGGAGTGCGGGTCGACTCCCATCCACTGGGCGAGGTCCCGGTCCTGATCCGCCGACTGCACGATGCCCCGGCCGGGGTCCAGGTGCCACCGGCCGTTTCCGTCGATCAGCAGCGCGTCCGGGTCCCGTCCGGTCAGGCTCGCGCCGCCGCCGATCACCACGCGGCGGGTCGGGAACTCCCTCTGCGCCAACTGCCCTTCGATCGCCTGCTCGGTGCGTGCGCTGATCTGGGCGCGGTATTCGGCCCATTGAACGGACGCTGCCTCCAACTGGTCGCGGGGGAGGGGCAGTCCGTTCTGGTCGTAGCCGGGCATGGGCATGGTGACTTCGCGGCGGCCGATGAAGGCCTCGACCTGACGTTCGGCGCGGAGGGCCGCGTCGCGGGAGGCTTGGAGGGCGGCGGCGTCGGTGGGGTCGAGGTGTTCTATGGGGTGGGCGAGGGTGGCGATCAGGCGTTTGGCTCGGGAGGAGAGGAAATCCTTGGAGAGGGTGCGCCGCCTACGGGCGGCACGAGACTCGTCCGCGTACGGCTCTCCGTCGGCTATGGCTGCCACTGGTCGCATACCGCATCGGTCGATCAGGGCCGAGAGGTCGGCACGTGCCTCGGCCCGCTGTGGCGCCGGGAGTTCCGCGTTGGAGGCGCGGGCGGCGAGCCAGTTCAGTTCGGCGACGCGTCCGTGGTCCCTGCTCGACAGTTCGTGTCGGTCGCCGAGATCGGCCTCCTGGTTCAGGAGGTCCCTGCCCACCGGAGCCAGACCCTGACTCGACCGGTCGCGGGCGGCGATGAGTTCACCCACCTCGTGGGCGAGGACACGGGTCAGGAGTTCGCTGGGCAGACGGTCGGATATCTGCACGACGTACTGATCCGTCGTCGTGTTCGTCATCGTATTGGCGATCATTCCCGAGACCATGGGAATGGCGTCCAGCCAGAGGTCGGCCGAACCGCCCTGCGTGTCCTCCAGGGCGAAGTACTCCCTGCCGTCCTCGGATATCCGCTCTTCGATCGACCTGAACCGCTCTCCGAGAACGACGGACGTCACTGTGCGCATCTCACGTTTCACCGTCGCGATCAGCGCCGCTTGCTGGGCCCGCAACCGCGCATCGGTGACCGTCGTGTCCACGTGATGTTCCTCCCCCTGTATCCGCGCCGACGCAAGCGCTGAACAGCCCTTAGGATCATGTCATGTTGACAGCGCGCTCATCGGCCGAAGCACACCTGTACATGGACCTGCATAGGTGTGAGTGCGGGTCGGGCGACTTCGACCGCCAACACCGGCTGGAACTGCACGGCGACGACCTGGTCGCGGTGTACGAGGGTGCCTGTCGGCAGTGTGGACGAACCCGCCGTTTCGAGTTCCGTATGACGGAAGAGATTCCGCCGCCCCCGCCGGCATTCGGTGGCGCTGAGCCGTCTCAGATCATTGATCCAGGAGAGTTCGAGGCGGTCGCGGGTCGGCTCGCCGAATCCACTGGAATTCAGCTCCTCAATACCCCCGAGTCCGAACACCACAAGCTTCGGGGAGCGATGGCCTATGTCGTCGCGGCGTACGAGGAGATGCTCAAGTTTCTTCCTCCGGGCCAGGACGCCATCCCAGCCAGTGCATTTGTGTCGGAAGTGGGCAGGGGGCGATATCGGCGCGACCCTGGCAACTTCGACCGCGACATCTTGGAGATGAACGTCAGGGACGCTCGCGCGGTCCTCGACGACATCGGCGAGGTCAGCCCCCCGCGCGGCGGCAACACCACCAGCGGCTGATCAGTCGCTCTCTCTCCGGATGGTCCAGCTCGGGCCCTTGCGGGAGGACCGGCGGGGGCGATGTCCAAAGAGGTCGCCGTAATGCGCCGGGGTCGCCCGCGAGCCGGTCAGTGCTCGGCTACGCCGGGGGTCGGGGGTCTTCGGAGGAGGGCGGCAGCGTGTCCGCCACGAACGTCCCCAGCCCGACTTCGCCTCGCGTCCAGCCCTGCTCGCGCACATGTCGCATGGCCTTCGCCGCCGTCGCGTTCACCACGTCGAACTCCTGGGCGATCTCCAGAGTGGACGGCACGCGGCTTCCCGGCGGGTATGTGCCGTCCTCGATGCGCCGGATGATCTCCGCTGCGATCTGTCGCCACAGCGGGCGCGTACGGTCAAGGATCACCGAGTAGACGCTTCCCCGGAGACGGGCGGCAGCGGGTCGACAACATACGTCCCCTTGGCCGCCAGCGTCTCGACCAGCCCTCGTTCGCGCAGGTCACGCACAGCCCGTCGTACTGTTCCAGGGCTGACCTGGTGCACATCGGCCAGCGCGCGCTCGTTCTCAAGCCGACCGCCGGGCGGAATCTCCCCGCTGCGGATCCGGCGCTCCAAGTCCCGTGCGATGCGTACCCACTCGTACTCAACCATGCTCCGATCATCTGCGCGTGCAGTGCATCCCGCGCACTGGGTAACACACTGTGCGGACTGTGCAGACAAAGCACACTGTGCACAGGGAGCAGATTGTGCTTATCCTGGGCACGAAAGCGCCCCGGCGGGAAGGGTGAGAGCTTCCGTGCCGGGGCTCAGCCGACTACACAGGAGTCGACCTATGCGCAGCCTACTGGCCGCGATCCTGAGCCTTTTCCTGCCTGCTCGCGGGGTACACCGAGCCGCGCCCGGGACGCCTGCACCCTCCTGCCCGCCCGTTGCCGCATCCCGGCCCGCACCTACGTGTCCATTCCTCGGCGACATCATCAGGGTCGACGGGTCGCCCCTCGTCCGGCCCTACGTCGTCGTGTGGGAGCGCGAGCGGGACGAGCTCGATCGCAGGCGCCTGCAGCGGGCGCGGCGCCGGGCGGCCGTTCTGGCGACGTTGGGTCAGGACTACTGCCCGTGGGAGGCCGCCGTATGAGCGGGCCGCGTCTGCGCAGCCTCGGCGTGGACCCGGCGACCGGCAGGGAGGCCCTCGCGGACACGCATCCCGGCGGTCTTCTCGAAGCGCTCGCCGATAAGCACGCACTGAAGGCCGCCGCCGTCCTGGTGACGGTCGTGGGTGCCGTACTGGAGGCAGGGAAGGCGTCGGACGCCGAACTCGCGGCCTTCGTGCCGGCGTTGTGCGCGGCTCTCGATGAGTGCGTCGGCATCATGGCGGCGGACGGGCGGTGACGGAGGACGCCGACCCTCGGGCGTAGCGGCGGTGGGTGGTCGGGGAATTCCCTGGGCACCCACCTGTCGTCAGGTGCCCCGCGGCAGCACCCCTGAGGGATATGGATGACGTGACCATGATCGAATAGGGTCTGGTCGCGCGCACGCGCGCGAAACGTGGGCCGACTCGGGGGAGAACGCACGTGGACACTGGAACGGGGCTGCGGGGATTCGTCCGCCTGGCGTTCGCCGGCCCGGTGGTGCGAGCCGTTCCGATCCGTCCCGACCGGATATCGGACCCGGTCATCGACCGGCTCCAGCGGGCCCGGACGGTGTTGGGGCTCCTGGCCGGCGTCTGGCTGGTGTTGGCCTACCCGATGCGCAAGGGGCGGGAGGACTTCGTCCTGGGCAAGGTGGAGAACCTGATGATCGGCTGCGCCGTCCTGGTGGCCGCCGGAGCCGTGGGCATCACGGTCTTCATCGTCGCCGCGCGCCCGCCGCTGCGCCGCCTGTACGCGCGCCGTCTCGTGAGTCCGCTGACGGTGCTCGGCGTCCTCGCCCTGGAGATGGGCATGTTCTGGCTCATGCTCCAGGCGGTGCGGGGCAACGTGCTGTCTCCCGACGGCCTCAACGCGTGGTTGTCCGATTCCGACGACTCGGAGGCGGGGGCCGGTACCGTGCTCCTCGGCCTGGTGGTGGGCCTGCTGGCCCTCTTGGCCCCCATCGCCTATTTCCTGCTGATGCTCGGCTCCGCGGTGCTCATTCTGGTGACCACCTACTCGGCGCTGAACTCATGCTTCCGCGTCGGCGATGTGCACGAGCTGCTGCCCGGACTTCTCTCGCCTCTGCTGTTCTGGTCGTTGTTCTTCATCAGCCTCTCCGACGGTCCCGACGTCTCGGCTCCGCCGGAGGTGCTGTACGCCTTCCTGCTCGGCGGGCCGCTGTCGGTGACGGCGTTGTCGGTGTGGGAGATACGACGTCTGCGCACGCAGTACGGGATGAACTTGCGGTCCTCGCTTGCCCGTTAGGGCTGTCGCCGGCCTTGGCTCAGTCCAGCTGTTCCGTGGTCCCGTCCGGGTGGATCAGGAGGCGGATGGCGCCGCCGTAGCGGTTGTCGGTGATCGTCGCCGGGGTGGGGGCGCCGAGTTGCTGGGCGCGTTGCTGCAGGATCGACAGGACGACGTCCTGGATGTCTCCGTAGGGCGGCGCGGTGACCGGGACGCCGTCGATGAGGCCGGCGTTGGGGGAGAAGACGTGGACCTGGGCGTCGGGCACGGCGGCGGGCGCCGGGCCCTGGCTCGGGAACGGTTCGGTCATCGGAGGCTGGGGTTCCTTCCGGCTCGGGTCAGGCGCTTTTCGCCTCTCCCCGTTCGGGGAGGAGGCTGTCGTCGGCGTCCTGGACGTCCTCGACACGCAGGACGTCCAGAACGCGAGCGTACGTGCCGCGCGAGAGGCGTTGCAGACGGCCCGACTTCACCAGGGCGGACAGGACGTTGCTGATCGTCTTCGACGGGTCGCCGTAGACCCCGGAGGGGAGGGCGCGCAGGACGTCGCGGGCGGAGAAGGCGCCGGGGAAGCCTGCGACGGCCTTCTCGACGGCCGCGCGGATGCTGGGGGTTGAAGGGGTGCGGCGGGTCTGTCCCGCTCCCCCTCCCGCCGCGGGCGCGACGCGCGGGTGGCCGCCGTGCAGGGGGTGTGCCGCCGGGTGGGCCGTGGGCGCGGCCGGGTGCGGGAGGCGGTCGTGGATCTCGCGGACGGCGGTGCGGATGGTCTGCAGGCGGGTGTCGCCGGTGTCGTCCGAGGCGGCGGCCAGCATGGTGGCGACCTTCTCTATGTTCGCGAGGGTGGCGGCGAGTTCGCGCTGCAGCGGTTCCAGGAAGTCGCGGCGGAGTGCGGTCACCGGGTCGGTGGTGGCGAGTTCGACGGAGACCGAGCCGGTGAGGGGGCGACGGGGCGGGAGAGGTGTGCCTGCGGCGTCCTCGGGGGCGTCGGCGCCGTCCGGCAGCAGCGACTCGACGGCTTCCCGTACGGCGGACAGGTCCCGCGGGGCTTCCGTGGCCGGATCGGCGACGCCGCCGGGCATGCACGCCAGCATGGTGACGAGCTGTTCGAGGCTGGTGAGCGCGGGGAGTGCGGAGCGCACCAGCGGGCCGAGCACGGCCTGCCGTACGGCCAGGGCCGGATCCTCGTACGAGAAGGTGATCCGTTGCCCGGCCTCGGCCGCTGCCATGGGTTCCTCGCTCCTGTCGTTCGCCGGTCCGGGCGGGTGCGGCGGCGCGCCCGGTGCGGGCGGCTGTCTGTGCGTTGTCTGTGCGGTGGTGTGCGAGTGCAACAGGGAGGTCAAAGCGGCGCGCTGAGGATGTTCCCTCAACAGGCTCTGATCATGGGTCAGTTGCCCTTGGAGCAGGTCGAACGCGTCGAGGATCCGCTCCAGTTCGGGAAGGTCCGGGGCGGGCGTACGACGCGTTCCGGGCTGCGCCGCGGAGTCGTCCGCGCGGGACCGGAGACGGGTCAGCCGGCGGGGGACGGAGCCGGAGTCGAAGGGGACCGCGGCGTGGGCGGGGAGGTCCCCGTGCTCATCGCCGATGCCGAGTGCGCGACGCAGTGCGCGCCGGTCCTCCCGGGTGGTGGCCGCCGTGTAGCCGTACGGCTCCGCGTACGCGACGGCGTCCTGGAGGCATTCCGCCCAGAGTGGGCAGGATGCGCACAGATCACGCGCGGTGCGGAGGAGGACGAGGTGCTGGCGGCGCTGATCGGGTGCGACGCCGGGTGTCGCCGTCGCCGTCGCTGTCGGCATGCCGTCGGGGCCGTGGTGGCCGTTCGGGTGCTCCGAGTCGTCCAGCAGTGGGTGTTGGAAGACGTCCGGCCGACGCCGACAGGGCAGAGCCGCGTCGGGTATGTGGGCCTCCCGTGCGACTGCCTTGCGGGCGGGTCGCGCGGGCAGCCTGGCCAGCGTCGTATGGCTCGCCATACGCATGAGTAATAGCCCCCGTGATGATCTGTGATCGCGGGGGACTCTAGAACAAGTTGTCAAACTCGTGCAACGCATGTGCAAAGTACTGGCCAGAAACGAACAGTGACGCGACGAACCATTCACAAGAACCTCAACTGTCCGCCGTTTCACGGGTGTCACGCCGACGCGGTCGCCCGATGACCTGCAAGGCCTTTCTGCCCCGGGCCGTCAGGGTCTTCGCGGTTGCGCCGCGTACGGCGAGCACTCCGAGCACGCCCACGAAACCGATCGGCACCCCGGCCTCCGCCACGAACATGGCGACGATCGATCCCATGACCAGGATCACATCGGCGATCACGACCGTGATCCCGCGCCGCCCCGGGTGCTCCTTCACCATCCACGCGCCCAGCAATGCCATTCCGGCCAGCGCCCAGTAGCCGAAGGCGGCCGTTCCGGTGACGGCGGCGCTCGTGTTCATCCGGGCCGAGTCGCCGGCCGCGGAGAAGTAACCGCTGAAGGCGGCGGCGAGGATCGTCGAGGCGAGGGCGAGGAGGAGCTGGGTGCGGCGGCGGAGCAGCCAGACGGCTCCGCCGAGGAGCAGCACGACGCAGACCATCACGAAGGACGAGCCGCTCTGCGAGGCGATCGTGAAGAGGGTATAGGCGGCGGCGAGGCCGAGGACGAGGCGGGGGAGGAGGCGGACGGCCCAGGTGTCGGTCTTGTCCTGGTGGAGGAGGCGGCGGAGACGGTTCGGGGTGCGGCCGCCGGCGCTGCTGTCCTTGCCGCCGGTGCGGGTGCCAGGGGTGCGGCTCATGGATCGGTCACCCTCCCATGCCGGTGCCCTGCGCCTGCTCGGGGGCGGGCGGGGCTTGTACGGAAGCGGGAGTTGTGGGGGTGGGAGAGGCTGGGGCCGGGACGGGTTTCAGGGTGACTCCGGGCATGAAGTGCGCGCCGGGGACGGCGTGCTGCGTGGCGTTGAGCGGCTGGATCGGCTGAAGGCCGGTCCTTGCGTTCACTTCTACGCCGGGGAGGAAGGCGCCGTGAGTGCTGACCACAGGGGCGCTCTGGGCGCGGGAATCGTACGCCCATGCCAGGTCGGTGGAGCTGGGGAGCACTACCTCGTGGTCCGGGCGCAGGACCTTGATCTCCTCGACGTACTTCTCGACGTCGGCCGTGCGGGCGGGGCCGTCCATGGCCGCCACGCGGGCGCAGACCTCAAGGACGGCAGCGCGTTGGGCCTCCGGGGTGGGGAGCGACTTCAGGTGCTCCAGGTCGAGGTGGCCAGCCTTGGTGAGCGGCGTGTACTTGGGGTCGTTCTCGTCGTAGCCGAAGGTGTGGATCTGGGCGCGTACGGCCTGGGAGGCCAGCAGCTCCTGGGTCTCCGGCGCGAGGTCCGCGTACTTGTCCATCGGGGGCGGATACATGAAGTTGATGAGGTCGAGCTTGCCGTCCCGGCGGAGCTGCGGGGCTTCCGTCTGGTAGGCGACAGCTCCCGGGTTGAGCTCGGCCATGAAGAAGAGAGCTTCGGTCTCGGTCGTGGCCGCATACCTCTGGGAGAGGGCGCCCCAGGCGTCGTAGGCAAGGGCCGTACCCGTCTCCCGGTCCAGCCTCAGCGCCCTCTGGACGTTTGCATCCCACAGGTGGAGCTCGCCCAGTGCCTGTCCGCCGGGTGTGCCTTCCAGATAGCGCAGGGTGTTCTCGACTATGGAGTTCTGAGCCTCGGTGTACGCCGCCGCTACGTGCATGCTCTGAAGCTGTTCCCCAGCTTGCACGTCGACTGCCGGGTGGTCCTCCAACCGGTAGGACCAGAACGACGATCGGGTGTCGGGGGCGGGAAGTTCCATGTCCTGCTCAGCAGCGAACTCCCGCAGCCGTTTACGGAGTTGCTCTGTGTATTCCTTGTCCGGAAGGTGGGCGATGCCTGCACGCAACCGCTTCGAGATTCTCTTGACCTCGTCAGGGGTCGGTGCGGCCTCGCCGGTGTGCTGTCGGCCCCGGGCGTCGTCGAGGACTTGGTCCGACACGTGTACCTGGATCACACGGCCTCCGGCGGATAGCAGTCGACATTGATGAGTGCGCGCCGAAGCTCGCCGGGTTCCAGGTCGGCGCCCAGGCTGACGGTAAGCACCGTGATGCGCCCTTCCGGGCCGCTCTCGCGCCACACAGCCATGCGATACGGGTCCATGTCCTCCAGGCGGATGTCGCGGGGCATGAGCCAGTGCCGGTCGTGCGGCGGTTCCGGGAAGGCGGGGTCGTTCCAGGCCCCGGCGAAGGCAGGTTCACCGAGCACAGGGCGCGCGGCAGCCACGTATGCGGCCCACTTCTCGGATGCCTGCGTGAGGACCTCGTCGTTCTCGGAGACTTCGTCGGCCGACTGCTGCCAACTGGTCCAGCCGAGTTGCTTGACCGGAGCCCAGCCGGCCTCGCGCACGGGGTCGAGAACGAAGCTCTGCCCTGTGGCGCTGCGTACCGTCAGCACCCTCTCCGCCGAGGTCGGCTTCCAGCCGAACAGCGCGCACCAGTCGTCCAATGCCTGACCCGGGTTCGGAGGTCCTGCCCAGACCGCGGGCCAGTCCACGTGCTCCAGGCCCTTGAGCTCCTCTGCCAGCTGATCAGGGCTGCGGTCGATCCTGAGGGTTGTCATCGTATGGTGTCTTCCTCGTCTTCTCGGGTAGCTCCGGTTCATCCGTGCCGTGCCTGTCGCTCCGCGTCCGCGTGGGCGGGGTCGTGGCAGGCGAGCACGATCCTCGCATCGGCCGGTACCGGGCCGCGCGGGGTGACCGCGCCGAGCGTCATCCGCAACTCCACGAGGGGCGCGTGCGGTGGAAGGAAGCGCCACACCGCCACTCGGTACGGGTCCTGATGCTCCCCGCGCCAGCGCGTGTCCGGCCAGGGCTGTGGGCCGGGCAGTTCCGGGAAGCCCGGGCTGTCCCACGTGCTGTGGTGGGACGGGTTGCCCAGGTAGCCGCGCAGTGCGTCGAGGTGGACCTGCCAGCGGATCTCGGAGAGATCTGTGACCTGGACGTTCTCGGACAGGTCTCGGGACCGGGCTGCCCACAGCGTGTACTCGGCGCGGGTCACGGGGAGGGCCGGGCCGGGTGAGACGAGGTGCAGGCGGCCGCCCAGCGAGGTGCGGACGCGCAGGCCGGACTGGAACCACAGAGGGTGCCAGCCGAAGCCCGCGCACCAGTGCGCGCGCTTCTCCACGTCCGCGGGGACGCCCGCCCAGACCGTGGGCCAGTCCACGCCGGTGAGGCGCCGCATCTCCCCGACCAGCTGGTCGGGGGTGCGGTCGGCGGTCAAGGCAGGCATGGGCTGGCTCCTCGGAGTGGGGCGGTGCGCCGAGTGTTGGCGGACGACGGTCGGCTAGACGCGACCGCTCGGGTCACGCGGGTCCCGTGGGGCCGGCCGCGGTGCGGGCGGAGTCGGATCGGCTGGCGCGACCCGGCGCGGTGACGGCTGGGGCTCCGGCTCCTGGCGCGGTGCGGGGGTCGTGGGCGCGGGGCTCGGTGCGGGGGGCGACGGCTGCTGGGTCTGCGCGCCGCTCGAACCGCTGACGCGTCCGCTGCGCCTAGAGTCGGGGGATTCCTGCACTTCCGGCTCCTGCTCCTGCTCCGGATGGGGTGCCGGCCTGTTGCCGTTGTTCCCCACGCGGGCTGCTGCCCTGTCCTCTCGGGCCGCCCGCGCGTCCTCCTTTGCCCAGTAGGCGGACTGATTTTGCTCGCGCTTGGACTGGCCGAGCCACCCCTGCTCCTGGAGCGCCTTACGGCCCTTGCGTCCGGTGAGCAAGTTGGCTGCCCCTGCAGCGGTCTTGCCCACGACCCGCCCGCCCGCCTTGGCCGTGTTCGCCATGGCGGTATTGCCCTTGGCGACCACCTTGTCGCTCCCGGCGCTCGCCGCCTCCCGGATACCCATCGCGTCACCGGCACCCCCGGCGAACTCGGGGCTGAAGTTCCCGGCGAGGAGCTTCTTCAGCATCATCACCACGGCTGTGGTGACCAGGACCAGCATCAACAGCTGTGTACCCAGGGCGACCTGGGCCGGAAGGATTATCTGGTAGAGGACGAGCAGGACGGTCAGGATCACTCCGAAGCCCGCCCGCAGCACGAAGCTGTGGATGAATGTCTCCAGCCAGCCCTTGAGCAGCTTCTGCTGTGAGGGGTGAATACCGAGTGTGGCGACCAATGGCAACATGATGATCAGGATCAGCGTGACCGCGTGCCAGAGGAGGGTGAGCGCGCTGAGGACGATGACCATCACACCGACGATGAAGGCGGCGATCACGGAATAGAAGGCGATGCCCACTCGGTCGGAGGCGTTCATGCCTGCCCAGTCGGGGTATTCCACCGGGTAGAACGTGCCCTTGGCGATATCCCCACGGATCAGCTGCCAGTCGTGGAACTGGTCGGGATTCCCGTTGTTGACCTTGCTCGTGTCGATATCGGTCGTGGACTGTGTGACGACTTGGCGCACGCGGAGATCCGCGCAGCGGGTGCTGCCCTGGGCTCCCCAGTAACAGCCAGTGTGCTTCGGGACTCCCATCGAGACCCCGTCCGGGACCTTGGGCGGGCAGTAACCGTTCCCGACGGCAGATCCGTCGCTCTTCTTCCTGAAGATGCAGGTGTTACCCGGCTCTCCGAACTGGCCCAGCGCCCACGGGCGGAACGCCAGCGTGTCGTACATTGCGCAACTGGAGAGACGAAGCCCTTCATTCCCTCGCTTGTCGTTCAGGTCGCACGGTGGCTGCGGCGTACCCGACACGCTGGACAGCGCGGTCGAGGTGAGTGTCGAGTTGGCCTCCGCGATCCATTTGTCCGCACCCGACACGAACTTGTCGTAGTTGGTGTCGTACAGAACGGCCATGACCGCGATCGTGGTCAACGCGGTCCAGGAGATCCCGGCCCAGACCTCGCGCATGTCGCCCTTGCGCCACTTGGCGAACACCCAGAAGCCGACCAGCGCGATCATCACCGGGACGGCGGGCTGGAGGACGTGGGACTTGAGCGTTTTGACGACGTTGTCCCGCCCCGAGTAAAGGCCGGCGAACGGACTCGGGTTGGAGGCCATCTCCTTGATCGAGATGGAGAATCGGGTCAGGACCTTGGTGCCGTTGAAGATGATGTTCGCCATGCCGTTGTTGACCCAGGTCATGAGTTCACAGTCATCTGCCCCACTGAACCAGGTGCCGTTGCTTTTCTGGGCCTCATCCCTGTCCTTGAAGGTCATGGACCAGTTGAGACCGCGCATGCCGTTCAGTTCGTACAGGGTGTAGCTGCCCGCGTCCTTCGGCTTGAACAGGTCGTCAGTGACGTATTCGTCGTCGACCAAAAGGTCGCCGATGACAGGCGGTGAACCCCACTGTACGACCGTGGGTATGAATGCCTCGCCGTTACTGCCCGGGGAGTCCCTGTGGTAGGTCTCGTCCCCGGTGAAATCGCAGGTGAAGTCCGCGGACGCCGACGTCGGCGCGGCCAGGGTGAGGGCGATCAGCGCCAGCACCAGGAAGAGGCCGGCACGGACGGCTGCGCCGGCTTTTCGGATGCGGCGGCTCAGCGCGTTACGCGAAGGCATCTGAGGTCCTAACGGAGATGGTGAGGGAAGAGGGGCGCAGGGCAACGTTCCGCGGGCGTCAGGAGTCCGAGAGGTAGTCGGTCATGACGCATCCGTCGACAAGACCGTCGATTTTCTTGTAGCCGCTGGGCACGGTGAGATCAGGTGTGCAGGACAGAGCCAACATCTTGCTGTCGGCGAGCTGGTGGACCGTCTCGTCGTTCACCGCGGCGATGGCGAAGTCCCGGCCGATCTGCCAGGAATCCTCGGCCTTGGCGCTCCGCTGTTGGAACTTCTGCATGTCGTCGATGAGAAGAAGCGTGATGTCGTCGCCGTGTTCGTCCTTGCAGTAGGCAAGTTCCTTGATGCCCCACGCGGGATCCTTGGACTCGTCCTTCATGTAGTCCCCGTCCGCAGGGTCTGCCTCCAGGTCCCGGCAGGCCGCGTGTTCATTGATGAGGTCGGCCAGGGACGCCATGTCCGAGGCGGACGGCAGCCCGAGGTCCGCCATGGGATCGTCCTCGCCGCAACCGGTGAGGATGACCAGCGCGGTGAGGGCGGCGATGCCTGCTGTACGTGCTCGCTTGATTCGCATCAGTCTGCCTACTGGTCCAAGGGGTCGAGGAGATAGTTCGTCAGCACGCAGCCACTGGCCAGTGCATCCTCCGTGCGAAAACCCTCCGGAGCCTTGAAGCCGGGGTTGCAGTTCTCCATCAACAGTCCCGTTTCGAACAAGGTCTTGCTGGCCAGGTAGTTCGTGGGGTCGACAATGAAGTCGGCGCCGAACAGGAACCTTCCGCGCTCCAGCTCCATCCAGCCGACCCTTTTGTCCTCCTCGCGGGCCGCCTTTCGGTAATTTTCTTGGAACGACTTCATGTCCTTGGGCAGGTAGATGACCCAGCCGCCCATGTCGGAGTCACTGTCCCCGCAGAAGCCGGCTTTGCGGATGGCCCAAGCATCGGCCTCATCCGGTTCGTGGTAGGTCTGTTCCGCAGGGCCGAGGAACCCCTCGAGCGGTAGTTCCTTGGCGTCCCCGTCCTCGGTGAGGTTGTCGCAAGGCAGCCCCGCCCCGGTGATGAACTCCTGGACCTCCCGCAGCGTCTTGGCGCTGGGGCGGCTCGCTTTCTCGGTCTCGGTCTCGGTCTCGGCCTCGGGCGAGGGTGAACCGCCGGCGCGGGAGCGGGGCGAACCGCCGTCGTCGTCCCCGGAGTCGGATCCGCACGCGGTGAGCGAGGTGAGCAGGGCAAGGGTCAGGGCGCCCGTGGTCAGGGTCTTGGAACGGAACATGAAGGGGTGGCCTCCTGGGGGGACGGTGGTTCGGGACGGCGTCATGCGGCAGACGGTTCCGGCGTGGCCGACCGCGCCGCCGTCGCCGGGTCCTCCTCCGCCTCCTGCAGGAACGTCCAGTCCCACACACTCAGCGGCGGATTGACGCCCTGGCGGGCCGGGCGGGTCGTGCCGTTGGTGTCCGTGGCCGCGAGGATCTCCTTGAAGACCAGGTCGACGGCTACCGTGCCGACGCGCTTGTCGGCGTCGCGCTGGAGGCAGACACCGGTGCGGAGTTCCTGGAGGGCGTTGACGACCTTCTGGTCGTTCTCGGGGCGGCCGAGGAGCGGGGCGACCAGGGACGCCTCCTGGGCGGACTTCTGCTTGAAGGCGAAGACCGTGTGGATCTGGTTCGCGCCACCGCTGCGGGCCTCGGAGTCCTCGATCTGGACCAGGTCGATGGCCTGCTGGGTGATCAGGACGGTCACGGCCATGTACGAGCGGCCCTGCTTCAGGGCGCGGCGCATCAGGTCGCGGCCCGACTCCGTGGCCGTCACGACGTACGCCTCGTCCACGAACAGTGCCTTCGGACGCAGACCGATCTCGCCTGTTACCGGGTTCTTCTCGTAACCGACGTCCAGCATCTGGCTGCCCAGCTCCACGACCGCCATCAGGGCCGTCGCCGCCAGGCGCTCCGCCGGGTTCCAGCTGCGCGGGTCGGAGGCCGCGGGCGACTGGAAGCCGCGCAGGGTGATGACCGTACGGCGCTTGCGCATCGCCGACAGCGGCTGCGGCTGCTCGGAGAAGGCGAGCCGTGCGTAGGGGAGCGTGCGTAGCTCGGTGAGGAGCATCTGCGCCAGCTTCAGGTCCTTTGCCGCCTCACGGTCGCCCGTGGTCAGCGCGTGCTCGTACGCGGTCACGACCTCCTCGACCACCTGCCACAGCGTCGGGCGCGGCACCTGGGCCTCGGCGTCGCGGGCCGTCAAACCTTGGTCGACCGCCTGACGGATCGCCGAGTTGTAGCGGCCGACCACCGTGGCCATCGCCTCGATGACGGGAAGGCGTACGCGCTGGTAGTCCTCGTCGCCGAGGAAGCCGCGCAGCATGGACTCGGCGAGCAGGCGGCCGGCCGGGACGTCACGGGCGATGACCCAGGGGTCCAGGACGCCGGCCTGGCCCTTGAGGAGGTCGACGACCTCCGTCTCCGCCCAGAACTCCGGGTTCACCGGCTGGAACCGGCTCTGTGCGGTGCCGAGGAGGCCCGCCTCCGCGTCGGCGGAGAACGCCGGGTCGTTCACCTGGGAGCCGAAGGCCAGGTAGTAGCAGAGCTGGGCGAAGTCGGTCTTGGGGTCGATGACCAGGCAGCGGACGCCCGACTCGGACTCCTCGTAGAACTTCTGGAGCGCGAGGGAGGACTTGCCACCGCCGGACGCGCCGACGATGGCGAGGCCACCGCCGTCGTTGCGGGCCGGGCCCACGTGCAGCGAGTAGTGGACCGGCATCTTGCCCGCCCAGCCGACCAGGTTGCCCACCCAGCCGAGGCGCTTGCCGGAGCGCTGCTCGGGGTTGTCACCCAACTCCGTTCCGGCGGTGGGCAGTCCGGCACCGAGTTGCTCGACCTCCTGCAGTCGCAGGTAGGGGGCGATGGGGAGCTTCGGCGCGTCACCCGGGAGCTGGGACTGGAGCAGACGCCACTGCTGGCGCGTCGGGCGCAGCAGGGTGACCTTCAAGTCCTGCTTGAACTGCATCTCCAGGACCCGGCGGCGGCGCTCCAGTTCCTTCACGCTCGGAGCCGAGATCGTGAAGCGGATCTGCGCCTCCATCCCCGGCATCTTGTGCTCCTCGATGTCGTCGACGAGCTCCTGTGCGCGGGTGACCTGATGGGCCAGCTTGGTGTCCGGGGTACGGCCGGAGTTGGCCATGTCGTTCATCTCGTCGACGAGGTTGCCGCGGATCTTGTCGGCCCGGTCCTTGAACTTCAGGTACGGGATGAGGGTGAAGCGCATGTCGATCTCGACGGGGAAGTCCACGTGCTGGGCCGCGTAGCGCGCCCACGCCGTCGACTGGCGGAAGCGGGTCTCCGCGGGCCAGTTGGCCGCCACCAGAGTGGTGGTGTAGCTGGTCTGCTGTTCGCCGGTGACCTCGTCGTACTGGTTCAGGACGATGTGCGTCTTGCGGTTCTCGCCGGAGAAGTCGACGACTAGGTCGAAGGCGTTGGGGCCCCAGGCACGCGAGCCGAGCACCGGCTCGGGCGGGACGGGCAGGTCGCCGTGGAGCGGCTTGCGGATCAGCCAGACGAGTTCTTCGCGGGTGAGGGGGGTGCCCCGGAGGGTCTCCAGGCTCTCGTGGACCTCGGTCGCGACCTGGGTCCATTCCGCGATGACGTAGGGGGACAGGTACTCGTCGGCGACCCCGGTCGCGGTGGCGGCCACCTGGTCGGCGGCACCGCGTACGCCCTGGAGCAGGCCCGGCTCGTCGTACGGTTCGTCGTCCTCGGCCATCACCCCGGAACCGCCGCTGTTGCGCTTGAGCGAACCCAGCTTCACCAGCAGGACGTTGCGCTCCCGGTTGGCACCGATGCGCTCCTGGTACTCGGCCTTGCGGAGGTTGTACGCCCGGTAGTTGTCGGTCGGGTCCCAGGCGATCGCGTTCAGGTCCTCCGCCCAGGTCAGCGCGGTGATCGGCTGGTAGACCTTGCGGTAGTGGCACTCCACGTTGCGGTCACCTCGGGCGAGGTTGAGCAGACCGCGCGGCGGACCCTCGGCCATCGCCTGGAGTTCCTGGGCGTTCAGGTACTCGTCGATGGCGTTGGGCAGGACGAGACCGGTCCACACCGAGTCGCCGTGGACGAAGATCATGTCGTCGGCGTAGCGGTACGGCAGCCGGAGGTCCTCGCGCCGGGCCGACGCCCCCGCCCCGGAGGGCGACTTGGCACGGCCGGACGACGACCGTCCCCGACCGCCGCCGCCACCCTGGCCCGGCTTCTTGCTCGACGTGGCGGCCATGATCATGGCGACCACGAAGAAGGTGGCCGCCCCGCCCAGAAGGATCAACATGAACATGGAGGAGTCATCCTGCGGTAGTCGGCTTGGTACGGGGGTGGAGCAGCGGAAACCGGTCTGTTCAGCGGGGGGCCGAGAAGGCCGTCCCGCGTTCGGCGGCGGTTCTGCGGGCGGCTTCGTAGCGTGCCTGCCAGCGCGGCGCCTCCGGGGCCCAGAGGATGACCCGCCAGCGCAGCTCCTCCGGCTCCTGGTCGGCGGAGAGCCCCTGCAGCCGTTTGGGCTGGAACCACCAGTCGGTCCACACCACCAGCTGCTGGCTCAGCGTGAGAGCGGAGGGCAGCGGTCGGCCCCAGACGAAGTAGACGGCGAACGGCGGCCCGAAGTAGAGGACCGACGTGAGCATCGACATGCCGAGGAAGGGAAGGAACGCGGAGAGGGTGAACATGAGGACGAGCCACACCAGACCGAAGCCGAAGGCCGCGCCCAGCGCCGGCAGCAGCAGACCCGGCAGGGGGATGTTGCCCCAGTTCCAGATCCGCTTCGGCCGGTTGACCAGGTCGGTGTGGTCGTAGGCGACCAGCGGCTCGGGAGCCTCCTGCGTCATCGTGACCAACCTCTCTGTGTCGAGCCTGTTGTCGGTGAGCCGTCAGCTGCCGTTGCCGATCTGGTCACCGAGGGAGATCAGCAGGCCGGCGAGGCCACTGGCACCACCGATGACCAGGGCGGCGAGCGCGATCATTCCGAAGCCCTGGAAGGCCTCGCGCATGCCGTCCCCGCGCTTCATCGACAGCAGCATGCGGATGCCGAGGACGAGGAGGGCGATGACGGCGACCAGCGTGCCGGCGTTGGTGAGGATGCTCTGGATCTCGCCGAACATCTCCTCCATCTTGTTGGTTCCGTCGCCGTCGGCGGCCAGGTACATAAGGGTTCCTCTCGGGTGGGAAAGAGCGAGCGGTGAGGGTGGGGGCGTGGACGTCAGGGCTTCTTGGGCTTGTCGCCGCCGGACGCCTTGGACGTGGTGGGGGAGGGGGACGCCGAGTCGGAGGGGGAGGCCGACGCGCCGTCGGTCCCCTCGGGCACGGTCTCCTCGTCGGAGTCGGCCCTGCCGCCCTCCGGGTCCAGCACACCGCCGCGGATGTCCTTGATGAACCAGCCCTGTGCCGTGTTCACGACGGTCATCCGGTACGAGCGGCTCACGGTCGCGCCCTTGGGCCCGCCCCAGGTGACGCTCACCCGGAGCTGTACGGCCTGGCCGTTGCCGTAGGTGTAGGTGTCGGCGCCCTGGAGGTTCTTGGGCACCAGCGCGACCACGTCGTCGACCGTCGGGTCCGTCAGCCGACCGGCCAGGCCGGCGGTCGCCACCTGGGTGGCGCCGGGCGCGGCGAAGCGGGCCATGGCGGTGGAGTCCGACGCCCCCCATGCCTCGAAGTACCCCGGCAGCACCTTCTCCTGGAGCTGCGCCGCGAGGGCGTCGTCGACGACCTCGTCCTGGTCGATCTCGGGCACGTCCGCGCGGGCGGGCAGCGGCATCTGGCCGACGTCGCCGGCGACGCGCATGCCCTCGCCGGTCGCGAGATCCTTCACGTACACGGGCACCGTGAGCGTGGTCAGCGAGCCGTCGTCGCTGCGGACCTGGATCCCGAGGTAGCGGCCGCGGTCGCCGTACTCGGGAAGCTCCTCCAGGGTGCCGTCCCAGACGGCGGACAGGGCGGTACTGGTCCCCTCGCCGCTCCAGCCGCACTCGGAGTCGACACCGGCGGAGGCGTAGCGGGCCAGGTTCTCCCGGCGGTCCGCCTCCTTCTCCGGCGAGTACGTCATGCACAGCAGCGCGTACTGCTCGGCGAAGGTCGCCGCCTGCCGTGTCGGGAAGTCGGTCAGGCGGTACTTGGCCGCGTCGTCGGCGTCGAGACCCGCCGTGACGGAACCCGAGGACGCGCCGACCACCATCCCCATCACCCCGCACGAGCCCAGCGCGAACACGCACGTGGTGATCAGCAGGGTCGCGCGCAGCGCGACATGGGTGCGACGACCTCCGGTGGGCGCCCTGCCGCCGGGCTTGGGGACATCGAAGTCGTGGGCGGGCCGGGCCCCGGAGGCCGTGGGGGCGGGTGCGGTGCCCGTGGCGGCGTCCCGCGTGGGAGCGGGAGCTCCGGCCGGGGTGCCGGGTCGGCTCCCGAGGGCGGGGGTCCGGGTGCCGGCGGGGGACGCCTGGGGCGCCGTTGCGGCGGGCGGGGCGGTTGTCGCCGCCGCTGTCGCGACGGGCGCCGTCGCCGGACCACCCCTTCTGCGCTGCTCCTTGACCGCCTTCTTCTGCTCGTACGCGGCCTTGCGGGCAGCGCGTTCCCGTTCGCGCTTCTCCTTCTTCGACTCGCTCGCGGGGCGCGTCTCACGGGGCGGCAGCGCCGGTACGGCGGCCTGCCCGGCCTGGGGTGTGTTGCGCACCCAGGCGGCGGCGACCTGGGCGCGGGCCGCGTCGGAGGGCAGCTGCTGCGGCTGAGGGTGGGAGGGCTGCGGGGCGGAGGGCTGGGCCTGGTGCGGGGCCGGGGGCTGACCGTGACCCTGGGTCTGCCACGCCTGCTGTTGCGGCTGCTGGGGAGGACCGAAGGACCCGGGCGGGCCGGAAGGCTGGCCTCCGCCGACCCCGCCAGCAGGGCTGTTGTGGTCTGTCATCGAGTCGGTTACTCCAGCGAGTCGGTTCCCCGTCCGCCTCGGCGGGCACGACCGCACCGCACGACGGGCCCTGGCCCAGCCAGGTGCGCAGGCAGTGTGACAAAGACCCGTCACTGGGCCGCCGTCGATTTCCTCGCCGGGAAACGGGAATTCCCGTGAGGGCGGAGTCCGGGAAAGTGCTCGGGAGAAGTGTCAGGGGCACGTCGGGAAGCCGTCCGGCCGCCCCGAACCGCACTGGGCCCACAATGCGCTGGGCGCGTCCGCCGTACGCATGACGTTCCCGGCACCACCTGGACCCGACGGACCGGCGAAGGACGACAGTTGACCGACCACAACGGGCACCCGCAGCCGCCGCGGCCCGACCCGCAGACCTGGAGTGCTGCCCAGCAGAATCCGCAGGTCCAGCAGGCACCTGTTCCCGCTGCAGCCGCCGTACCGGTGCCTCAGGTCTTCCAGGCCGACCGTGCCTGGGTCGACGGCTACGAGCCCGGCAACCCCTGGCAGGCACGGCTGTGCGTCGAGACGCCGTACGGCACCTTCGCCTACCCCCTCACCCCCCACACGATTCCCGAACTCCTCGAGCAGATGGTGCTGGTGGCCCAGGAACAGCAGGGCCTGCCGGTCGGTTTCGACGCCGACCCCGAGGCCGAGCCCGCAACGGCCCCGGCGAACCTCAAGGGCACCGACGAGGACGAGCAGGACCAGCCCGGCAATCTCCACGGTGGCCGCGCCGCGCGGCTGACCGGCTGGGCCCTCGTCCACGACCTGTGGGAACGCGAGGATCCGAAGGCGCGGATCGTGATGGGCGCGATCGTCGTGGTGCTGTTGCTGCTCGGTATCGTCCTGTCCTGATCCGCTGACACCAGGGCCGCCCGACGAAGAGGGCCTCAGGCCGTACACCACTGGATCCCGCCGTCGAGCCGGCGTCCCTCGGGGACACGTACCGGCCATGGTGTGGGAGGGTTCCCCCTCGGGGTGGCTCACGCGAGTTCCGCGTGCGATGAGAACGGTACGAGGCCCTACCCGGGGACACGGCCCCCGATCCGGCGTCGGACCTCACCCTCCCGCCGTCCCCCGCCCCGCGGACCGACCCACAGGAGCAGAGCGATGACGGGCACGCAAGGCGCCGCCGAAGAGCCGGAGTTCTACTTCGCGGACGTCTATCTCTTCGTCTCCGACTACCTCGCCCAGATGGTCCGCCGCCGCGTCAACGGTTCGTCGGCCACCTGGTGCCCCACGTGGTGGGAGCACCCCGAGGCAGGTGCCCGGCTCTCCGCTCTCTGGCTGGCCTGGGAACACCTGCGGCAGGATCCGGCGCTCGGCATGTCGACGTGGTGGCTGCACCATGCCGACCCGCATCTGCGGGTGCTGATGGACCCCGACTCGGGCCCCTTCGCGGCCTGTTCGCCCAAGGACGGGCACACGGCGTACCCGTTCGACCCGCTGCCCGTGGATCCGCGGCCGGCGACCTGATCGTCAGGAACCTCCCAGGAGGAGGGCCGGAACGGGGACGCACCCCGGTCGCCGTCGTCCTGTCGCCCGCGATGTCGGTCGCCGCAGGACCCGATGCCGGGATTCCCCGCCTTTTCCCGAGAGGGGCGCCCGGTCTTTCCCGTCGGGAATCCCCTGTCTTCCAGCGCCTCACCTCCCCCTACCGTGTCCCGGTCAGCGCCCGACCGCCGTACCGGCACAGCACGAGGGAGACGCGGGAACCGTGGAGTTGCCTGCCGAGAACAAGCGCACGGCACTGCTGGCTCTGGCGGTGCTGGGCGCTCTGCTGGCCGCCGCGCTGACGGTGTTCGTCGTCTTCGACGGAGACGGAGAAGACGCGGACGCGGGCGGGGGGAACGCGGCATCGGAGACGCCCACCGAGGGGAAGCCGGGACCCGGCGGCAAGAACGCGGACTCCGGCTCGGACGAACCGGGCGGCGGCGCCGCGACCCCCATCGTCGCGCTCACCGAAGTGGCCGACGCCCACAAGGTCATGGCGACGTACATGGCCGGTATCAACACGTACGACTACCGCAGCAGCGCGGTCACGTGGCTTCCCCCGCTGCTCGAACTCACCACCGACGACACCCGGATGAAGCAGCTGACCACGTTGCCCTCCGGCAAGACGTGGGCGACCTGCCAGGCGGAGCAGTGCGAGTCCAAGGGCACGGCCGTCGTCGTAAGGGACGCGGTGATCTCCGACGACCTGGTGCGTGACAGCGGCCGCACGATCTCCAGCCTGGTCAAGGCGACCTCCACGGTCACCTCCGGCGGGAAGTCGACCACGGAGTCCAACGAATGGCTCGTCACGGTGCAGGAGGAGGGCGGCAGGTGGGTCGTCTCCGGGTTCGACATCTTCGGCCTCGGTGACGTCGGCGCCTCCGACGAATCGGGGGAGTGAGCCTGCCATGGTGGCACCTGCCGTACTGGCGGCCGCGGCGAAGGCCGCGAAGGTCGCCAAGACCGCCAAGGCAGCCGGTCAGCTGGCCGCCGGTGCCCGCGGCTCCAAGGGCGGCGGCGGAGGCGGCGGGGGCAAGAAGAAGAGCACCTTCAAGTGGTGGATCTTCCTCGGCGGCGGCGGAGGCCTCGCCGTCGCGGGCATCTGTCTCGTCCTGCTGCTCATCGGCAGCATGATCGGCGGCGTCGGCAACGGTGCCACGAACGCCGCCTGCGGCGACTACGCCGACAACGCCGAAGCCGGTAACACGGGCGACGCCGCGGCCACCAACCCGGTCATGCCGGCCGGCAAGATGTACATGCCGAGCGAGACCGCGCGCAACGAGATACCGCCGAAGATGATCCTCGCCTCGATGCGCGCCGCCGCCCGCTACGACGGTCTCGACTGGACGCTCATCGCCGGGCAGATGTACCAGGAGACCAAGTACGGCCAGGACCCTTCGGCCGCGCCGGGCGGCGCCAACTCCCTCGGCTACATGGGCATCCTGCAGTTCGGCAAGCCGGCCTGGACGGACTACGGGGACGACGGCAACGGCGACCGCGAGAAGGACCTGTACAACATCGACGACGCGGCCTACGCCGCGGCCAACTTCCTGCACGCGAAGAAGGCGGAGACCCAGCCCTTCAAGGCGCTGCAGATCTACTCGGGTTCGGTCGCCTCCAACACCATCTACCCTCGCGTCGTCCTCACCCAGGCGGCTCGCTACCGGGGCGCGCTCACCGGCGACAAGGACCTCATCAAGCGCTGGTACGTGCATCTGAAGGAGACCATCGAGAAGAACCCCGACTTCCCCACCTTGGGCAAGCAGTCGGACATCCCGGAACCGGTCGGCAACGACGCCCAGCCCGACAAGGCTCTCAGCATCGCCGCCACCTCGCCCCGGTCCTGGTCGACCCAGCCTCTGAAGGGGGAGAGCGAGGAAGTCGTCTCCGCCATGGCGCCGGTCGCGCACACGGTCATGGGCGGCACGGACATGACGCCGGTCTCCTTCCCCGGCGCCAAGCCGCCCGCCACCACCGGCAAGGACTGGCAGTGGCCCATGAAACGGGGCACCTACCAGGTGGGCACGCCTTACCACAAGAACGGCAACATGTGGAGCCTCGGCTACCACACCGGTCTCGACCTGGTCGCCACCAGCGGCACGCCGATCTACGCCCCCGCCGACGGCAAGGTGGTGGCCGCCGGCCCCGGCGGCTCGTACGGCAACATGACGAAGCTGCGGCACGCCGACGGCGTCATCACGCTCTACGCCCACCAGACCTCGTTCAACGTGTCCGTCGGCGACTCCGTCAAGCGCGGCCAGCAGATCGGCACGGTCGGCGCGACCGGCAACGTCACCGGCCCTCACCTGCACTGGGAGGTCCTCGTCCCCGGCGTCGACAACCCCTTCGTCGGCGGTCAGGACCAGGGCCCCGGCATGGTCGACCCCGCTGAGTGGATGGAGGGCCGTGTCACCGCCAACCCCGACTACGGCACGGTTCCCGGCTCCGACTCCGACGACAGGTCCAAGGACGCCGAGTACGCGGACTGCGCGAAGGGCGGCAGCGGAGCAGCCGTGGCACCCGACGGCGCGGGCGCCTCCGGTGTCCTCCCCGACTCCGACGACCCGGTGATCCGCGCGGTCCTCGGCTGGGCGCAGCGCGGCGTCGGCGTGCCGTACGTGTACGGCGCGCCGCGGCTCCAGGGCCAGAACCCGCGCAGCTTCGACTGCTCCAGCTTCACGCAGTGGGCGTACTACATGGCCAGTGACGGGAAGATCGACATCGGTGCCACCACCCATGTGCAGGAGCCCCGCCTGGAGAAGTACGAGGTGTCGCTCTCCGAGGCCCAGCCCGGTGACCTGATCTTCTTCCGGCCCGAGGGCGACGGACTGTCCGGGCACGTCGGCATCGTCTGGGACCCCAAGAGCAAGAAGATCATCCACGCCCCGCGCCCGGGCAAGAACGTCTCCTTCAGCACCTGGGACGTCCAGGACAAGATCACGGGCGTCTACCGCGTGCCGATCCCGGCGGGCACGAACGCGGTCGAGGGCGACGGCAAGGCCGAGGCATAGGGCCCGGGGCAGCCCGTGCATTCCGCCCGATTCTCCCCATCACCTCACGGAGCAAGGAAGTTGATGAAGATACGCACCGGTCTCGTCGTCGGAACCGTCCTGTCCCTGGGACTCGTGACCGGCTGCGGCGGCGGGGACGGCGACAGCGAGTCGGGTACGAAGGCCACCGGCCGCCCGAAGGCGTCCGCGTCGGCCTCCGGGGCCGGGCAGCCCGTCTACAAGGGTGAGCCGGTCCCGGGACTGGCGGCGAAGCCGGCCTGGAGCCTGGCCCGGAAGGACGGCAAGGCCTACGAGTGCGGCGGCGACACCGCCTACGACAGGGCCGACCACCTCTATGGCACGGACCCCGACCGGATCTGCCAGGTGGGGGACGCCTTCCTGCTGGTCCAGAACCTGACCGCGCCGGAGGACGAGTCCGGGGCGGAGACGCGGACGGCGCACTTCGTCGCCCACCTCTACGACGCGGCGACCGGGAAGGAGCGCAAGACCTTCACCGTGAAGTGCGACTACGACCCGGCCGACGGTGACGGTCCCTCCCTCAGCGCCCACGTCCAGGTCGGGCAGTGGCAGGACGGCTCCCCGGCCTTCCTCGTCCGCACGTGCGCGAACACGAAGGCGAGCGGCCTGAAGGCGGCCACCGTCAAGACCACCTACACCATGTACGACCCCAGCGGCGCCGAGCTGGGCAGTTCGACGCTCACGGGTGAGGACAGCGTCGATCTGCCGGTGATCCGGGGACATGTGAAGACCGACGACAGGGTCACCTTCGTCCCGATCGGCGGCGGCAAGGAGTTCGTGCTTGACAAGTACCTGGCCGAGAAGGAGATCTACGGCAGCGGCCAGGGCTATGTCGACAACGACCACGGGATCTACACCCCCCTGCGGCTGATCGACCGGACCACGGGCAAGCGCGTCTGGAGCACGGGGGACGAGGTCGAGCAGCCCGACGAACTGCGCGACATGGACGGGGAGTATGAGGACGGGGACAGGCATCTCTTCCCCCTTCGGGATGACCAGGCGACGCTCGTCTGGTCACCGCGGACCAGCGGCGATGATCTGATCACCACGGTCGACCTGCCGACCGGGCGCACCCTGGCCGTGGGGCCGGCCGTCAAGGTCAGCCTGGCCTCGACGGACATGGCCGAGATCGTCGTGTCGCCCGACGGCAAGACGGCCGTCGCCAACTTCGGCGAGGGCGCGCTGGCCTGGAACACGCAGACCGGCGCCGAGCTGTGGCGACAGGAAGCGGACGACAAGGACATCGAGCCGCTGGTGATCACTCCCGGCGGTGTCCTGTACGCGACCCTCGACGAGGGCGAGACCGCGGCCCTGGACGCCGGGACCAAGGAACTGCTCGGCATGGTCCCCGAGGAGGCCGAGGCGCCCGCGGCGTTCACGAGCAACGGCTACACACTCGTCGACACCTCCGAGGGCCTGTTCGCCTTCGAGGCCGAGAAAGCCTGACCGCCGTTCCACCAGCTTCGCCCCCACCCCCAGAAAGGACGGACCCGCGGGTGACCGCAGAACAGCAGAAGAAGCCCCGCGCCGAGGACGACTGGACGATCGAGATCGTCATCGTGGTCGCGATCGTGCTCCTGGGGGTCGTCGGTGCCTGGCTCGCGGCGAAGATCGGTGCCCCCTTCGCGGACGCGCCGGCCCCGGCCTCGAACCCGTTGACGTTCCTCGTCGCCATGGTCAAGGGCGACTACAGCTGGCCGGGGTCCCCGGCCAGCGCGGTGGCCGCCGCGGAGGCTCTCCTGCTCGGCATTCTCGGGACAGCCGTGTACCGCGTGGTGCGTCGGTTCAGGAAGAAGCCCAAGGTGGACGGGGCGGCCCAGCACCTCGCCAAGGGCGAGGAACTGGGCAAGCTCACCATGAAGGGCGCGGCGGCCACGGCCGAACGACTGGGCGTGAAGGCGCAGACCCCGGGCGTCTTCATCGGACGGTCCGTCAAGGGCCGCCAGCCGCTGTTCGGTTCGTACGAGGACATGCACGTCGACATCTGGGGTCCGCGGACCGGCAAGACGACCCGACGGGCGGTCCCCGCCATCCTCGACGGGCCCGGAGCCGTCCTCGTCACCTCCAACAAGCGGGACATCGTGGACTCCACCCGGGGCCCCCGTTCCGCGCGCGGCCCCGTGTGGGTCTTCGACCCGCAGCAGGTCGCCGCCGAGTCGCCCAGCTGGTGGTGGAACCCGCTGTCGTACGTCACCGATGTGGCCAAGGCCCGCAAGATGGCCGACCACTTCGCCAGCGGTTCGCGGGACGCCAACGCCTCCACGGACGCCTTCTTCGACCCGGCGGGCCAGGACCTGCTCGCCAACCTGCTCCTCGCCGCCGCCTGCGGCAAGATGCCGATCACGCAGATCTACACCTGGCTGTCCAACCCCAAGGACGACACCCCGGAGCGGATCCTGCGCGGCGCGGGGCACACCATGGCGGCCGACGGACTCAACGGCGTCCTCACCGCCCCCGACAAGCAGCGCAGCGGCATCTACGGCGTCGCCCAGCAGATGGCGTCCTGCCTGATCAACCCCGAGGTCAACCGCTGGGTGACGCCGCCGGCCGACCCGAACGCCCCCGAGTTCGACCCGCACGCGTTCGTCCGCACCGCCGGCACCCTGTACTCCCTGTCCCGCGAGGGCCGGGACTCCGCCGGACCGCTCGTCACCGCGCTCACCGTCGCCGTCGTCGAGGCGGCCGAGGAGTACGCCACCACCCAGCGCGGCGGCCGTCTCGCGCTGCCGCTGGTCGGCGTCCTCGACGAGGCCGCCAACGTCTGCCGCTGGCGCACCCTGCCCGACCTGTACTCGCACTACGGCTCGCGCGGCATCATCCTCATGACCATCCTCCAGTCCTGGGCGCAGGGCATCGAGGTCTGGGGCGAGCGCGGCATGGAGAAGCTGTGGTCCGCCGCGAACATCAGGGTCTACGGCGGCGGCGTCTCCGACACGCGCTTCCTGGGCGACCTGAGCGAGCTGGCCGGCGAGTACGACCAGCGCGAGTACCAGGCGAGCCGGGAGTCGGAGTTCGGCGGCTGGAGCGGCAATCGCACGGTGAGCGAGTCGGTCAGCCGCCAACGCGTTCTCGGCGTCTCCGACCTCGGCGCCATGCCCCCGGGCCGCGCCCTCGTCCTCGCCTCCGGCACCAAGCCGGTCCTCGTCGAGACGATCCCGTGGTGGGAGGGGCCCCACGCCAAGGAGGTCCAGGCGTCGCTGCGGAAGTACGACCCCGGGGCGCGCTGAGCGCGAGTCCGGCACGCGCTTGAGCGGGCCGGGGTGAGGCCGGGGCGGACGAACCGCCCCGGCCTCACGCGTCACACCTCGATTCCGCCACCGCGGGGACCCGACAGATCCGGCGGAGGCTGCTGCGCACCCGCGGAGCGTCCCGGTTCGCTCTCCCCGGCATTACGCCCTGCGGCGGGCGGGTCCTGGGACACGCCCACCTGCCACAGGGGCGTCGCGTTCTCGGCCGGAGCGGTCTCGCGAGGGCTCGCGGCCCCGGCCCCGACCCCGGCCTGGGGGAGGCCCGTCTGCCACAGGGGTGTCCGGTTCTCGGGCGATGCGACACCCTGGGCACTCTCGGCCCCCGCCTGAAGCTGTGCGTTCTGTGCGTTCTGTGCGTTCTGGGTGCCCTGGCCGCTCTGCGCGTTCGGCGGGAGACCTGTCTGCCATACCGGCGCCGGTGGGCCGGGCACCTGGCCCTCCTGCACCGGCCCGTCCCGCAGGACTCCCACTCCGGGTTCCGGCCCCTGCGTCGCGCGAGGCGCCGGTTCCGGCGCGTCGGGCCTGAGCAACTGCCCGTTGGGCCCCTGCACCGTACGAAGCAGGTCCCGTTCCTGAGCCGTGATCCGAGTCCTGGGGTCCCGGTGCGGCAGCGGAGTCTGCTCCATCGCGGCCTGCACGGTGGCTTCGGCGGCGTGCTCCCAGGAGTACTGCTGGAGGATCTCCCGAATGCGCAGGGCACCGGCCTGGCGCTGGGGGAGGTCCTGCCTGAGCTGATGGATCGCCTGCATCCATGCCTGCGCGCGGCTGGTGCCGTCGGTCGGCTCCTTCACCACGCACACTCCGCCGATCTCCGGCGGGAACCTGTCGGCATCCTGAAGGAACAGCGAGGCGCCGCTCTCCTCGTTGACCAGAACCGGAACACCATGGCCCAAGCCCTCGGACGCCACCATGCCGAAACCCTCGTGCTTCGAGGGCATGATCATCGCGTGTGCGGCTCTGATGTCCTCGTTGAGCTCGTCCACGCTGCTGGTACGGCCCTTGACCGTGACGTTCCCGCCGCTGAGCCTGCGCAGCAGCTTTCCCTCGCGCTCCATTTCGTCCTCGGGAACACCACGGACGGTGAGATGGACGGGAACACCTGCCGCATTCAGCCGAGCCACTGCCTCCGCGGCGTCCTGCACGCCCTTGAGGGGATCGTTCACCCGCCCCATGACCAGCAGGTTCAACCGGTCCGGATCTGGGTCGTGTCGCACCGGATCGTAGATCTTGGTACCCGGAACGAACTCGTGGGAGTGCGGAATGTGCTCGCCCTCAGCGGAGAGGTCTCTGCTCGCCTGCGCCAGCAGTGGGCCGACTCCGGCCACGACGTCCGAACGCTCCATCAGGCCACGTTCGATCGCGGAGTCCTTGGCGGCCTTGGCCTCGGCCCTCTCGGGAGTGAGGCCCCGCACGAACGGAAGCCGCTCGGGGCTCGTGTGCAGGAAGTGCACCAGGCGCGCGTCCTGGTACCAGTTCTCGCGCAGCCCGGCAGCGGCCGGCCCGGAAAACCGCGAGTGACCGATGATGATGTCGTACGGCTGTGTCGCCGGGTCTTCCAGTCCGTACTGCTTCGGGTCCTGGTCGGAAAGGTGTGTCAGCCAGTCTCGCCGCTCCATCGGCTGCGGTTCGCCCTCCGCGCCCGGTCTCGGCTCCATCAAGGGCGGTTCCGTATGCAGCGTTCTCTGAATGCCCTGGTGCGCGGGCATATCGGGATTGGCCGTGAACAGCGTGACGTTGTGCCGACGGGCGAGAGCCTCGGCCAACTCCTGGTTGAAGACCTCTGCGCCGCCCTGGCCTCTGCCGCTGTTGTCGGAGACGATGAGAATGTTGTAACGCGCTTCAGGCACCGTTTCCCCCGTATTCCTCAGTCATCCGTCCCGAGTCAGAAGCCGTATGTCTCTCTGAGTTCGCGGCCGATTCCCTGGGCGATGAAGTCCGTCAGGTCGTACGACGAGAAGTGCATGACGCCGCACCGGGCACCTGGGTGGATCCTCGCCGCGTACTCGTCCAGGAGCTCCGCCAGGATTCCCGCACGGACGGCGGAGACGGCGACGTTCTCCGGGTTGCCCTTCTCCCGGAAGATGCGGCGCTCGTTCGCGTGCGGAGCCCTCGGCTTCCGCCCCAGGGCCGCGCTGCGCACGAAGTCCTCGGCCTCGGCCGCGATCGAATCGGGGACCGGCTGCCCTTCGGGCCAGTCCACCCCCAGCAGCGTGTGCACCCGCGGATCGATCGTCTCGTGCCGCTCCCGCCAGTACAGCCCCGACCGCCCGGCGAGCAGGTTCTGCAGATCGTCGGCCGCGACCGTCGTCGCCGGATTCACCGAGAAGTCCCCGTGATCCCGCATGTCCTTCAGGGACGGCAGGTTCTCCGACGCGCGCCAGGCCGCCCGGGACATGGTCTGGTACCGCGCCTCCAGGTCGTCCACGTCGGACGGCCGGTGGAACACCCGCGCCACGTCGACCGTGCCGACCGGGTGCGGGGTCGGTGTGGGCATGCCGATCGCCGCCCTCAGTTCGTCGGCCGCTTCATGCAGAAGACGGGTCAACTCCCCCGTGTCCGCCCCGATGGTCACCCCGGGGCGTCCCGCCGCCAGTCGGTGGACCAACTCGTCGAGCGGGCGGGTCAGCACCATCATGTGGCCCTCGGGGATCACCACGGCCCGGCCCGGAACCATGAAGTCGTCCGGGTAGGGCTCCGTCCGCGGTTCGTAGGGGCCGGGATCCTCGGTCAGCCGGGCCGTCCACTCGGCAACCGCCTCGGCGAAGGTGATCGGTCGATCGACCGGACCTGCTGCCCGGCGAGAGATCAGATGACGTACAGGATCGGACGGTTCCCCGGCCTGCGGCGCGGGCGCCTCGGAGACGCTGAGGGCCGCCTCGAGTTCCCGCCAGGCCTCCCGGCGGTCCTCCGGCCACCCGCCGCCCGGGCTGTCCAGGCGCCACACGCGGGTCTCTTCAACCCACATCATCCGCGCCGCCGCCGAGTACACGAGGTCGTAGGCGTCGGCAAGTTGCATCTGGCCGCTCATCCCGGCTCTCCTTCACGACTGATCAAGTAACTCCCATTCTCACACTGCGCTTTGGTGAACCGGTGAAGATCCGATCGGTGCGTGCGGGGCTTGCGGACCGCCCTCGGCCGCTGAACCATCCTGCACGGGACAACGTCTCACCAGGGGAAACACATAGGTCGCCGAAGGGGAGGCACTCATGGCCATGGTCGGGCTGTTCTGGATCGCCGAGGACGGTGGGGTGTACGTCGGGGCGCAGCCGGAGGGGTTCGGGCCCGGGGTGCGGCTCACGCGGGACTGGGTGGAGGGGCTCGGAACCGGACAGAGCGCGGTGTGGGGCTGGTCGGAGATCCGGTCGGCCGCCGTGCGGTACGTACGGGTCCGGTCCAACGCCCGGCTGCTCGCCGCGACGGCCGTCGACCTCGTCACCAACGCCGTCGGGGGCGGCGGGGACGCCGCGGCCACGTTCGAGGTGCACCTGGAGACCGCCGACAGGACGGTCGAACTGAACACCCAGTCCGCCGCCGCCCTCGGCGGCTACGTCCAGTCCGAGTACGACCTCTCCGTCACGTTGCTGGAGCGCATCGTGGCCGGTACGGCGGAGGTGGAGACCCTGGCGAGCTGGGGCCGCGCCCACGCCGCCGAGGGCACCCCGCGACGCGAGGAGCGGGAGGCGCTGCTGCGGGAGTGGAGCGGAGGCTGAGGCGGCGGGTGGGGCTTTGAACCACCGTTGGGCGCCGAACAGCCGTAGGGCGCCCGACCGCCCGCGGACGGACGGGGGTCGTCGGGAACCCGTTTCCCTCCGTCCGCCGTCCCCCACAATGACTACTGGACACCGGGACACTCCTGGAGGGACACATGACCACACGGGACACACCACAGGGCGATCCACGGGACTCCGCACACGCCACGGCACGCGGCAACGGCGTCTCCGTGACCCACGACCTGGAGGCGCACGACTGGTCGAACGAGGAGACGGCCGCGTACGAGGCGGCGATCGAGGCCGTCAACGGGGCGGTCGGCGCGTACAGCGCGCAGATCGCGGCGGAGGAGGCCAAGGGCGCGCCCGACGCCGCCGTCATCGAGGCCGCGCGCGCGGCGCAGGGGCGGCTGGCGAAGGAGCGTGAGCTGCTGCGCTCGGCCGACCGTGAGCAGATCGCCGAGGCCCGCGCCCGTTACGCCCGGCTCGCCCGCGAGGTCCTGGCGAGCCTCGCATGACCGACCCGGCCGAGCGCACGAACCGTCCGGGCGCCGGGGTGCCCGAGCCGCCCGCGCGCGTGATCGATCCCGCCGAGGTGGAGCGGTACCGGCTGTCCGACGCCGAGAACCGGCGGATCTTCCGCGAGCGGATCGTCCCCGACCTCCTGGCGGGCCGCGTCGGGCAGGAGACGCCCACCGTGGTGTTCCTGATCGGCCAGCCCGGCGCCGGGAAGAGCCGGGTCACCGAGATGGTGGCCGGCGCCCTGAACCGTCACGGCGGCTTCGCGGACGTCGACAGCGACCTCTACAAGCCGTACCACCCGGCGTACGCCCGGCTGATGGCCGAGGACGACACGCTCATGGCCGCCTACACCCGCGCCGACGGGCGGGCCTGGATGGCCCAGGCGGAGGCGTACGTCCGTGAGCACGGCCTGCACGCGATCATCCAGGAGACCTCGCAGAACGCGGCGGCCGTGGAGGAGAAGATGCGGGCGTACCGGGACTCCGGCGCGCGCGTGGAGGCCCTGTTCATGGGGGTGCCGCAGGCGATGAGCAACCAGGGCATCGTCAACCGGTACTTCGAGCAGCTCGCCGACCGGGGCCAGGGGCGGCTGACCGTGCAGTCCAACGCCGACGAGTCCTACGCCGGCATCCTCGAACTCGCCGACCGCGTCGACCGGGGAGCCCTCGCCGACCTCGCGAGCGTCTACCGCCGGGGGGAGAGCAAACCGCGCTACGGGAACTCGCTCGACGGCGCCGGCAACTGGACCGGCCCGGCCGAGCTGCGCAGAGCGCTCGCCGCGGAACGGGCGCGCCCCTGGACGCCGGCGGAGAGCGACTCGTTCGTCACCACGCAGCTGCGCCTGCGGGAGACCGCCCGGGCGCTGGGCCCCGAGTGGCCGGATCGCCTCACCCGCATCGAGGACCAGGCCCGCCCCCTCCTCACCGCACCGGCGGCGGCACGGCTCCCCGCACCGACGGCGCCGTCCGGACCGACGGCCGCCACTCCGCCGCCGACGCCGACGCATGCTCCGGCTGCTCCGCCGGCGACTTCCCCCGCCCCGCCCTCGTCCTCGGCTGCGGCAGCCGCCGCTCGCTCCCGCAGTACGCCCCGCCCCGGCGCGCCCACCACCCCGCAGGCCCCGAGCCAGGGCCAGGGCGGCCAGGGACCGCGCCCGGCTCCCGGCTCCGGCCTCGGCCGAGCGGCGCCACCGCAGGGACCGAGCGGCCCCGACCCCAACCGACGCGGCAGGTAGCAGCCGCCCACCACGGCCACCCCTGCCCTCGGTCGGCCTCACCCTCACCCGGCGTGAGGTCCGCCACCCCCGGCCCCCGCGCCGCGGCCGGACATGGACGCAGCCGTCCAGGAACGGGGCCGACGGTCCGGCCCGGCCCTCGTCGCCAGTCGCCCAGCCGCCCCCGTCCACGGCCCGCCCTCACCCACCCCGCTGACCTGCCACCCCACCTCCGACTCCCCCGACCACCCCCGCCCGCCCCACGGCGGACCCTCTCAGCCCCCAACGCCCGCCCGCACCGAAGCCGTTGATCGGCAGCGACATTCCGCCCCCGACCGCCGACCCGTGCCACGTGGAGGTCGAGCGGCGACAGCGGAAGCCCTTTGCTTTACCCTCTTCACACCGAGACCACACAAGGCTGTTGTCATCTCGTTAAGTGATTGGTCCTTGACGCTGAGGTGATCACCGCGTTGGCTTTCAGCCACATGGGTCGCAGTTGCTGCACCCACGCCCGGAAGGCCCTTGATGTGAACGCCCGTACCACCCGTAATACCCCTGGCACTCGTATACGTCGTCGCACCACCGTCCTGCGCCGCACCGCCACCGCCCTCGCCGCCTCCGCGGCGGCCGTCTCCCTCGCCGCCTGCGGGGTCGTGGACGTCGGGGACAGCGCGGAGGCGAGCCCCACGAAGGGCGACGACATCACGGTGGGCGTGCTGTTCCCCGACAAGGACACCAAGCGGTACGAGCAGTTCGACTACCCCAACATCAAGAAGAAGATCGCCGAGCTCACCGACAACAAGGGCGTCACCAAGTACGCCAACGCGGAGAAGGACCCGGAGACCCAGACCGGCCAGATGAAGCAGATGGTCGAGGACAAGGTCGACATCATCATCGTCGACGCCGTGGACTCCAAGGCCATCGCTCCCGCCGTGCAGACCGCGCACGACGCCGGCATCCCCGTCATCGCCTACGACCGGCTGGCGCAGGGCCCGATCGACGGCTACGTCTCCTTCGACAACGAGCTCGTCGGGCAGGTGCAGGGCCGCTCGCTGGTGGAGGACCTGGGCGACAGCGCCGCCAACAAGATCGTCATGATGAACGGGTCGCCCACCGACCCGAACGCCGCCATGTTCAAGGAGGGCGCGCTCTCCGAGCTGCAGGACAAGGTGACGATCTCCGAGACGTTCGACACCAAGGACTGGGACCCGGTCGTCGCGAAGGCGAACATGGAGAAGGCCGTCGCCAAGCTGGGTGTCGACAACATCGACGCCGTGTACGCCGCGAACGACGGCATCGCCGGCGCCGTCATCGATGTGCTGAAGACCGCCGGTGTCGCCAAGGTGCCACCGGTCACCGGGCAGGACGCCGACCTGGACGCCGTGCAGCGGATCCTCACGGGCGACCAGTACATGACCGTGTACAAGTCGTTCCCGACGCAGGCCGCGGCCGCCGCCGAGATGGCCGTCGCCAAGGTCCAGGGCCGCTCCATCGAGTTCGACGCCCTCGCCAAGGACAGCGTCGACTCCCCGACCACCAAGAAGATCCCGGCCCAGCTGGTGCCCCCGGTCGCGCTGACCAGGTCGAACATCAAGGACACGGTCGTCGCCGACGGCATCTACACGATCAAGCAGATCTGCACCTCGGCCTTCAAGGCCAGGTGCGACGCGGCCGACCTGAAGTGACCGCGGACGGCCCGGGGGCCCTGCCCCCGGCCCCCGGAGCCCTCCCCGGCCCTCTCAAGCCACCCGCGTGAACTCGATCGTCACCTCCGGCGGCCCCCCGGCCACCCCCCGGTAGACGCCCTTGTGCGGGGTCACGTCGTCGTAGTCGCGGCCCCGGCCGACGACGACGTGGGACTCGTCGGCGGGGACTCGGTTGGTGGGGTCGTAGCCGGTCCAGTCGCCCGCCCAGTACTCGATCCAGGCGTGGCTCTGGCCGGCGACGGGCCGGTGGAGCTCCGCCTCGCGTTCGGGGTGGAGGTAGCCGGAGACATAGCGGGCGGGCAGGCCGAGGGCGCGGAGCATGCCGAGGGTGAGGTGCGCGATGTCCTGGCAGACGCCGGCCCTCTGCTCCCACGCCTCCGCCGCGCTGGTGTGCACCCCCGTCGCGCCCGGCACGTACGCCACGTGGTCGGCGACCATCGACGACACCGCCGTCGCCGTCCCGTGCACGTCGAGGCCGGCGGACACCTCCCGGGCCCGGTCCAGCAGCCCGGCCGGCAGCGTCGTACGGCCGGTCGGAGCCAGGTACTCCAGCAGACGGGAGCCGGCGCTCGCCCGGTGGACCTCCGCCCACCCGGGCGCGTCCGGGAGCGGCTCCGGCGGGGCCGTCTCCACCAGGCTGGTCGCGGTGATCGTCAGATCGGAGTGGGGCTCGATGAGGTCGAAGCCGGTGACCTGGGTGCCCCAGTAGTCCCAGTACGACCAGGTCGGCGTCGAGGGGTTCACCAGTACCCGGGCGTCCAGGGTGGTCTGGCCCGGCATTGTCAGCGGGGTCATGCGGACCTCGTTGTGGGAGGAGGCCGCGGGCTGCGCGTACGCGACGCGGGTGATGTGCCGGATGCGCAGGCGTCGGGTCGCCCGTACAGCCGCTCCAGGCAGGTTCATCGCGCTCACGCGCCTTCCTGGGCCCATTCGACGGGCCCCTGGTACGGGAAGAACTTCTCGGCCACCGCCTCCGCCGAGGCCATGCACGCCTGCTGCAGATCCCGCAGCAGCGTCGGCAGGCCCGCCTCCAGGGCCTCGGAGTCGAGGTACTCGAGGTGGGTGCGCAGGGCACCGATCGGACGGCGGGCCGGGTCCTGGCGGGGGCGGCCGAGCGCGGCCAGGCACTCCTCCGCCGTGGTCAGCGCGTGCAGCGCCGAGCGCGGGAAGTCCCGGTCGAGCAGCAGGAACTCGGCGACCTTGGGGCTGTCGCCGAAACCGCCGTGCACGCGCGCGTACGCCTCGTCCGCGCCGCTCGCGCTCAGCAGGGTCGGCCAGTCCGGCGCGTGCGCCGCGTCCAGCACCCGCACCGACAGCAGCCGCACCGTCATGTCCACCCGCTCCAGGCTGCGGCCCAGCACCACGAACCGCCAGCTGTCGTCGCGGCTCATCGTGGAGTCGGCGAGCCCGAAGAAGAGGGCGGCGCGACGCCGTACCAGCTCCAGATAGGCGTACGGGCCGCCCGTGCGGCGAGCGGCCGTGCGCTGGTCGGCGAGGGCGTGCCAGGTGGAGTTCAGGCACTCCCACATCTCCGACGACACCGCCTCGCGGGCACTGCGGGCGTTCAGCCGGGCCGCCCCGAGCGCACCCTCGATCGACCCCGTGGAGCGGGCGTCGAAGGCCAGCTGGTCCAGCACCTGCTGCATGTCGCAGTGCCGGTCGGGCGCGTCCACGCCGAGGATCGCGTACAACGAGCGGCAGGCCACGTCCTCGTCGCGCCAGGGGTCTTCGAGGAGGCGGTGGAGGTAGGCGTCGAGGATGCGGCCCGTCGCGTCGGCCCGCTCCACGTACCGGCCCGTCCAGGTCAGGGCCTCCGCTATCCGGGAGAGGATCACGTCGTTCACTGCTGCTGCGCCCCTTCCTGAACGAGGGTGCGGGTGCCGTCGGGGCCGAGCTGGCGCGGCGCCTTCTCCGGCAGCGGACCCGGTCCGCCGGTCTCCTCGAACTCCTCGAAGTGCTGCGCGGCGGGCCCCTCGGCGAGCACCCAGGTGTCCTTGGAGCCGCCGCCCTGGCTGGAGTTGACGATGAGGTTGCCCTCCTGGAGGGCCACCCGGGTCAGCCCGCCGGGCAGGACCCACACGTCGCTTCCGTCGTTCACGGCGAAGGGCCGCAGGTCGATGTGGCGTGGGGCCATGCGTTCGCCGGCGAGGGTGGGGGAGGTGGACAGCGCCACCGGCCGCTGCGCGATCCAGCCGCGCGGATCGGCCCGTACGGCCTCCCGGGTGCGCTCCAGCGTCTCCCGGTCCGCCTTGGGCCCGATGACGATGCCCTGCCCGCCCGCCCCGTCGACCGGCTTGATCACCAGCTGGTCGATCTGGTCGAGGACGGCCTCCAGCTGCCCGGGTTCGTCCGGCCGGAAGGACTCCACGTTCGGGAGGACTGGTTCCTCCCGGAGGTAGTAGCGGATGAGGTCGGGGACGTAGGTGTAGAGGAGCTTGTCGTCCGCGATGCCGTTGCCCACCGCGTTCGCCAGGGTGACGTTCCCCGCCGTCGCCGCGCTCATGATCCCCGGGCAGCCGATCACGGAGTCGGGCCGGAAGTGGAGGGGATCGAGGAAGTCGTCGTCGAGCCGCCGGTATACGACATGGACGGGCATCTCCCCGCGAGTCGTGCGCATCCACACGCGGTTCCCCCGGCAGACGAGATCGTGCCCCTCCACCAGCTGCACGCCCATCAGCCGGGCCAGCAGGGCGTGTTCGAAGTAGGCGGCGTTGCTGGGGCCGGGGGTGAGGACGACGACCCGCGGGTCCCCGACGCCGCCGGGCGCGGCGGCCCGCAGCGCGGCGAGCAGCCGTTGCGCGTAGCCGTCGACGGGCACCACGTGCTGCTCGGCGAAGAGGGAGGGGAACACCCGGGTCATCGCGCGCCGGTTCTCGATGACGTACGACACCCCGGACGGCACCCGGACGTTGTCCTCCAGCACCCGGAAGTCACCCGCCTCGTCGCGTACGAGGTCGATGCCGGCGACATGGATACGGACCCCGCCCGGCGGTTCCACACCGTGCGCGGCCCGGTGGAAGTGGGGGGAGTTGAGGAGCAGCCGCCAGGGCACGACACCGTCCTCGAAGGCCCGGCACGGCCCGTACGCGTCCGCGAGGTACGCCTCCAACGCCCTTACGCGCTGGGCCACTCCGCGCTGGATGAGGTCCCACTCCAGGGCGTCCAGGATCCTCGGCACCAGGTCCAGGGGCCAGGGTCTCTCCTCGCCCGCGAAGGCGTACGTCACGCCCCGGTCGGTGAACGCGCGGGCCATCTGGTCGGCCCTGAAGCGCAGTTCGCCCGGCTCGATGGGCCGGAGTGCCGCCAGCACCGGCTCATAGGCGGTCCTGACCTCACCCGGCCGCTCAAACATCTCGTCCCACGCGTCGGCCAACGCGTAGGCGTCAAATATGTCCGCCATGGCCCGACGGTAAGCGCGCACCGTAACACCCCGGTCACCGGCGCGTTTCCGCCGGCTTGCGGGGGCGATCGCGACCTGCGCAAACGGAGGGTTTGACGTACGGCCGGACGGGGGAGTCGCCGGTTCCGCGATCCGGTGCCATCCGTGACATCCGGTGGCATCGGACGGCGCCGTGCCTGTTCGGGACCGCGTAGGTGCGAGGCCACGCACCCGCACCGGCGCGAACTTCAGCTTCTTGCAGAGCGCACTACCTGAGGGGTGGAGGCAGCGGGACGTAACTGCCGTTATGCGGACGTAAACAGGGCAGGGCTGTGTTGCGGTGTCGGTGCGGGCCGCGCATAGTTGCGCTGCGAACAGGTCGGAACCGGGGGTGACGTGGGTGATGGCCGGGCACGCGACCGAGGAGCATCCGCACGGGGCCGACCGGCTCTGCGCGGCCGGGGACCGCGTGTACTCCCGAGCCGTACGCCGGGGACGCGTCCCGCGCGAGGACGCCGACGCCGTGCCCTGTCTTCTCGAACTCGCCCTGCTGCATCCCGACCCCGACGACATGGGCTGGCTGGTGCCCACCTCCCCGCAGGAGGTCATGACCCGGCTGCTGCGCGGCGTCCACGCCGAGGTCAGTGCCAGCCAGGCCCGGATGGGCGCGGCGGTCGACGCCGTCGAGTGGTACGCGGGACTGGGCAGTTCGCGCATGCGGACGCCGGCGGAGAGTTCGGCGATCCGGGTGCTCGACGGGCTGGCCCGGATCCGGGCGGCGATCGACGAGGCCACCGACCGCTGCACCGCCGAGGTGCTGACCGTGCAGCCGGGCGGCATCCGCCGCGAGGACGAGCTGCGCGAGGGGCTGCACCGGGCGCTGGCGATGTGCCGCCGCGGGGTGCGGATGCGGGACCTGTACACGCATGTGGCCCGGCACGGGCAGGGCCTGCACAACTACATGGAGCTGATGGGGGAGTCGGCCGAGGCCCGCACCCTGGACGAGGTCGTGGAGCGCCTCATCGTCTTCGACCGGACGGTGGCCTTCATCCCCGCCAACACCGACCGCACCATGGCCCTGGAGATCCGCCACCCGGCGCTGGTGGAGTACTTGGTCACCGTCTTCGAACGGCTGTGGCGCCTCGGTGTGCCGCTGGCCGCGTCCCTCCCCTCGGCCGGCGTCGCGGGCATCACGCACCGGGAGCGGTCCATCGCGGCGCTGCTGGCGGAGGGCCACCAGGACGCGGTGGTCGCCGAGCGGCTCGGCATCAGCGTCCGCACCTGCCGGGCCCACATCGCCCGCCTCTCCGAGCGCCTCGGCGCGGCCAGCCGCACGCAACTGGGCGTCCGCATCGCCGCGGCCGGCCTGGACGGCCCGCCCCGCTCGACCTCGCCGGACGACCTGCCCGCCCCCGCTGCCGCCGAGTCGAGTGCGACTCCTACAGCCCCGTGCCCTCCTGCTTGAGGATGCCGGACTCCGCGATGCGGTAGCCGAGCTGCGCCCGGCTGCCGCTGCCCAGGGCCGTCGCCAGCTTCGCTATGTGGGCGCGGCAGGTGCGGACGTTCATGCCGAGGCGCCGGGCGATGGCCTCGTCGACGTGGCCCTCGACGAGCAGCTTGGCTATGGAGTGCTGGATGTCGGTGATGCCGTCGGGGGCGGTCTCGTAGGGGGCGCCGGCGGTGAGGGGCACGGCGCGGCCCCACATGAACTCGAAGACCTTGACCAGGTAGCGCACAAGCCCCGGGTGTCTGAGTTCCAGGGCGACCTGCTGGTCGTCACGGGTGGGTATGAAGGCGACGGTGTCGTCGCAGATGATGAGGCGCTCCACGAGCTCGTCGATGGTGCGGTACTCGACCTTGCCGTCGGACAGCCGGGCCACGTAGGCCAGCTTCTCCGGGCTGTGCCGGGCGGTGTGTTGATAGAGAGTGCGGATCCGCACACCACGTTCGATCAACGGTCTGTCACGTTCCAGCCCCTGGAGCAGGTTGCGCTCCGATATGCGGTTGCTCGGCTGAACCGTGAGCACCTCGGTCTGACACTCGGCGGTGGCGAGGTTCAGTGCCGCCTGGATCCGCTCGCCGCCTTCCAGGACCGTGATCGCGTGTGTCGGGGTCGACACCTGAGCGCTGAGCGCCATGAACGGTTCGAAAGCGTCGGTGAGCTCGATCGAACGCCGCCGGAATTCGGTGATCTCGCGCTCTATCGGGTTGAGCCGCTGGGCCAGTGCGACCGAAGGGGGAACGGGGCGGAGCCAGTTCGCGTCATCGGGATCGGGGTGGAGGAGGGGGAACTCCATGAGGCAGGGGGCGGCACCCGCCTCCTCGCGAGCGATGCGTCCCGTCCGCAGTGCGTGTGCGTAGAGACGTGCTCCGTCGTCGCACAGATCAGCCACCGTGTGGGGATGTGCCGATTTAGCCCGATTTTCCACCTAATCTCCACCCCCCAGGGTCCTGAACATGCAGGAACATGATGCATTGATTATGTGGCCATGACGTGCCCGAATGAGCCATCGTCGTACTCGACGGGGGAAGAGGGGACCTTCAAGTGAGGACGAAGCCGACTATGCGCAAGAGAATGCTTCGCTCGGTGCTTGTCGCCGCCTTCTCCACCGTTTTCATCTTCGGAGCGCTGAGTGGTTTCTCCGATGCGAAGGGTGATATCCGCGCGGACACCAGTTGGCCGGCGGGGGCGGATTCGACAACACAGACGCGTGCCGTGGACACCAGCTGGCCGGTGCCTCCGGCTGATGATGGTGCGGTGAGCTGATGTGACCACTCCTCCCGACGACCGTTCCTTCCGCCGCGAGATGGCCACCGCCTATCGCTCCGGTTGGCACTTCATCGACCTGGCCACCGCCATCCCCCACAGCGGTGACTCGTTGATGGTGACCGTGTTCGGCGAACCGGTGGTGGTGACCCGGGACGAGGACGAGGACATCCGGGCGTACCGATGTCTGCGGCGACCGCGCGGCGCGCCGCAGCCAGTGCGGTGTGCCGTTCGGTACGGGATGGTCTTCGTCAATCTCGACCAGCGCGACCACCGGCTCGCCGAGCCGGAGACCCCGGCCTCCACGGCCGTTACAGCCACCCCCCGCAGTGCCTGAAGCGATTCCCCCGTCGTTTCAAATCGCTCAGGCGCTTCCCCCCAGCAGCGGCGTCACCGTGACCTGAACACGGTGACGCCGCTGCAGGCTTACGGGGACATTTCTGGATGTCCGCCGGTATCGGTGCGGGCCCGCCCGCTCGTCCATCTGTCCGAAAAATGGTCGACCGGCAGGGGACGGTGACCGTCAGCCGCGCCCCAGCGCTCCGGTCAGTTCGATCTCGATGACGACCCGGAGCGGGTTCGGCCGAGGCTGTCTGCCGTAGCGTTCCGCGTACCGCCGCTCCGCCTCCGCGACCCGCTCCCGGTCCTCGTACACCCGGCCGAGCCCTTCCAGGGTGGCCCAGCGCGCCCCCTCCATCTGGCACACCGCGACCCGCGCGCCCCCGGCGCCCGCAGCGCGCACGTGCCGTGCCTTCGCGCTCCCCGAACGGGTGATCACCCGAGCGATCCGGGCCTCCGGGTCGTATGTGACCCCGACGGGCACCACATGGGGGCTGCCGTCGGCGCGGAGGGTGGTCAGGGTGCACAGGTGGCGCTCCCGCCAGAAGGCGAGGTACGCGGCATCGGGGTCACCGGGGTCCACTCGATATGTACTCACGGCCTGGAATCTAGCGGGAATGCGGGATACCCGGTCCCCAGGGGCTCCGGGGCTCCCGGGGCCATCGGCCCCCGTCGCCGCCGGAACCCTCCCCGCGCCACACTTGAGTGGAATAGACTCAACTTTATGTACGTTGCCCAAGTCACCGTGACCGACGCAACGGCTGACGCAACGGCCGACGCCAGGAGGGAAACGCGAACGTGGACGCCGAGCTGACCAACAGGAGCCGGGACGCGATCAACGCGGCCAGCAACCGGGCCGTGTCCGAGGGACATGCCGACTTCACCCCCGCCCACCTGCTGCTGGCTCTGCTCCAGGGGCAGGAGAACGAGAACATCACCGACCTGCTCGCCGCCGTCGACGCCGATCAGGCGGCCGTGCGCGCGGGCGCGGAGAAGATCCTGGCCGGTCTGCCCAGCGTGACCGGCGCCACCGTGTCGCCGCCCCAGCCCAACCGTGAGCTGCTGAGCGTGGTCGCCGAGGCCCAGGCCAAGGCGAAGGAGCTGGGCGACGAGTACGTCTCCACCGAGCACCTCCTGATCGGGATCGCCGACAAGGGCGGCCAGGCCGGGGACGTACTCTCCCGGCAGGGGGCGAACGCCAGGAAGTTGCAGGAGGCGTTCCAGAAGGCAAGGGGAGGACGCCGGGTGACCACCGCCGATCCGGAGGGCCAGTACAAGGCCCTGGAGAAGTTCGGGACCGACTTCACCGCCGCCGCGAGGGAGGGGAAGCTGGACCCCGTCATCGGCCGGGACCAGGAGATCCGGCGCGTCGTGCAGGTGCTCTCCCGCCGGACCAAGAACAACCCCGTCCTCATCGGTGAGCCCGGCGTCGGCAAGACCGCCGTCGTCGAGGGGCTCGCCCAGCGGATCGTCAAGGGCGATGTGCCCGAGTCGCTGAAGAACAAGCGGCTGGTCTCGCTCGACCTCGGCGCCATGGTCGCCGGGGCCAAGTACCGGGGTGAGTTCGAGGAGCGGCTGAAGACGGTCCTCGCCGAGATCAAGGACTCCGACGGCCAGATCATCACCTTCATCGACGAGCTGCACACCGTCGTCGGCGCGGGCGCCGGCGGCGACTCCGCCATGGACGCCGGCAACATGCTGAAGCCGATGCTGGCCCGCGGCGAGCTGCGCATGGTCGGCGCGACGACCCTCGACGAGTACCGGGAGCGCATCGAGAAGGACCCGGCGCTGGAGCGCCGCTTCCAGCAGGTGCTGGTCGCCGAGCCGACCGTCGAGGACACCATCGCGATCCTCCGCGGCCTCAAGGGCCGGTACGAGGCCCACCACAAGGTCGTGATCGCGGACGCGGCCCTGGTCGCCGCCGCCACCCTCTCCGACCGGTACATCACCTCCCGCTTCCTGCCCGACAAGGCCATCGACCTCGTCGACGAGTCCGCCTCCCGGCTCCGGATGGAGATCGACTCCTCGCCCGTCGAGATCGACGAGCTGCAGCGGTCCGTGGACCGGCTCCGCATGGAGGAGATGGCCCTCGACAAGGAGACCGACGCCGCCTCCCGCGAGCGCCTGGAGCGGCTGCGCCGCGACCTCGCCAACAAGGAGGAGGACCTGCGGGGCCTCACCGCCCGCTGGGAGAAGGAGAAGCAGTCCCTCAACGCCGTCGGTGAACTCAAGGAGAAGCTCGACGAGTTGCGCGGCCAGGCCGAACGCGCCCAGCGCGACGGCGACTTCGACACCGCCTCCAAGCTCCTCTACGGCGAGATCCCCACCCTGGAACGGGCGTTGGAGGAGGCGTCCGAGGCCGAGGAGGAGGCCGCCGCCTCCAAGAACACCATGGTCAAGGACGAGGTCGGCGCCGACGACATCGCCGACGTCGTCGCCTCCTGGACCGGCATCCCGGCCGGCCGACTGCTGGAGGGCGAGACCCAGAAGCTGCTCCGCATGGAGGACGAGCTGGGCCGCCGCCTGATCGGCCAGACCGAGGCCGTACGGGCCGTGTCCGACGCCGTACGCCGGTCCCGCGCGGGCATCGCCGACCCCGACCGCCCCACCGGCTCCTTCCTCTTCCTCGGCCCGACGGGCGTCGGCAAGACGGAGCTGGCGAAGGCGCTGGCCGACTTCCTCTTCGACGACGAGCGGGCCATGATCCGCATCGACATGTCGGAGTACGGCGAGAAGCACAGCGTCGCCCGGCTCGTCGGCGCGCCCCCCGGGTACATCGGCTACGAGGAGGGCGGCCAGCTCACCGAGGCCGTCCGCCGCCGCCCGTACTCCGTCGTGCTGCTGGACGAGGTGGAGAAGGCGCACCCCGAGGTCTTCGACATCCTCCTCCAGGTGCTGGACGACGGCCGCCTCACCGACGGACAGGGCCGAACGGTCGATTTCCGCAACACGATCCTGATCCTCACCTCGAACCTGGGCAGCCAGTACCTGGTCGACCCGGTCACCACCGAAGCGGTGAAGAAGCAGCAGGTCATGGACGTGGTGCGGGCCTCCTTCAAGCCGGAGTTCCTCAACCGCCTCGACGACCTCGTCGTCTTCTCCGCCCTGGACAAGGCGGAGCTGGAGCGCATCGCCAAGCTGCAGATCGACCGCCTGTCCAAGCGTCTCGCCGAACGCCGTCTCACCCTGGAGATCACGCCCGAGGCCCTGACCTGGCTCGCCGACGAGGGCAACGACCCGGCATACGGGGCACGCCCGCTGCGCCGCCTCGTCCAGACCGCCATCGGCGACCGCCTCGCCAAGGAGATCCTCGCCGGCGAGGTCAAGGACGGCGACACGGTCCGCGTGGACACGTTCGGCGAGGGTGAAGGGCTGATCGTGGGCCCGGTCCCGTCGATGGAGAAGAAGCCGTGACCGGGATGGATCAGGGGTACCCGAAAGGTTCCCCGCCACGCTCGTAGCTGAATCCCCCGGCGGATCCGGCCAAGGGCGACGAACCGCGCGGGGCGGGGGTTGCCACCCCCCGCCCCGCATGGGAGAGGATGGCGGAATCCGTACGAAGGGAAAATCACGGTGAGCATCGACCCGTCCTCGATTCCGAACTTCGGGGGCCAGCCCGAGCCGCAGCCCCAAGGGCCGGCGGGCCCCGTCGTTCCGGATCAGGACCTTGTGAAGCAGCTCCTGGACCAGATGGAGCTGAAGTACGTCGTCGACGACGAGGGTGACCTCGCGGCGCCGTGGGAGGAATTCCGCACGTACTTCATGTTCCGAGGCGAGGGCGACCAGCAGGTCTTCTCGGTGCGCACGTTCTACGACCGCCCGCACCAGATCGACGAGAAGCCGTCTCTGCTGGAGACCATCGACGACTGGAACCGCCGCACCCTGTGGCCCAAGGTCTACAGCCACACGCACGACGACGGCACGGTCCGCCTCATCGGTGAGGCCCAGATGCTGATCGGCACCGGCGTCAGCCTGGAGCACTTCGTCTCGTCGACGGTCAGCTGGGTGCGGGCCGCCATCGAGTTCGACAAGTGGCTCGTGGAGACCCTCGGCCTGGCCGAGGGCGTCGACGAGGCCGACAAGCCCAAGGACGACGAGGGCGACGCCGACGGGGAGTAGTCGCCGTCGAACGCCCCGCAGACCTCCGAGAGCCCGGCCAGGGCGCCCGCCGCACGGCGGTGCGCCAGGGCCGGGCTCTCGCCGTCCGGCCGTCCCGCGTCAGAACGCCGACTTGAGCCGCTTGGCCGCCTCCTCCAGCACCTCCGTGCGCTGCAGTCGTCGAAGACATGGGCAGCTGGAAATCGCAGCGCTCATGGTAGGCAACCCGCCTTACCTGACGGGTCTCACCAGCACTGCAAGGGGCCGATGCGGGTTTCCTCTTCGAGGCTGAGTCGATCATGGCCGCATGGAAGGGGTCCACCGAAGAGCAGCGACGCGGGTTGCTGGCGCTGGCCCTGGACGGGGTTTGCGTGCGGCGGAAGTTCGGGGCAGGACGCACAAAGGTGACGGCGGACCGCTTCCACTACGCGTGGGCCGGATTCACGCGGGTGGTCGATCTGCCGCAGGTGAGCGCCGAGTAGGCAATAGGCGCCTGTCTGAGCCCCCTCCAGTACTGCGGCCGGTGGTTTCACGGTGAGTGAGCAGCAAGTAGGCGACCTCTCGTACGGGTCGACCGGTACGCCCTTGACCTCAAGTCCAGTTGAGTTTCTACGGTCGGTCTCGTCGAACCGGCTCAGACAACGACAGGGGTTTCGGCCATGGAGTACTCGCACAGCGACACCGACCTGATCAAACAGCCCATCGGCTACTGGAGTTGGGCGGCCTATAAGGCCGTCATCGCCCGCACCCGGGCCGCCCTCGCCGGGATCGGCACCACCCAACCGCAGTGGTGGGCCCTCGCGCAGGTCGCAGGCGCCGACACCGTCAAGACCCGTGACGAAGTGTCCCGCCTCCTTCGGAACTATCTCGACACCGGCCCAGAAACCATGGAGTCAGAGATCGACACGATCATCGCCCGGGGCTGGGTCACCGAGGATGCCGAGGGACGCCTGGGCATCACGGCTGAGGGCAGGGCGTTCTATGACAAGGCCGCAGCCCTTCAGGACGAGCTCTGGGCGGAACGGCACGCGGGTATCTCCGACGAGGAGTACCTGACCGCCCTCAAGGTGTTGCAGCGGTTCATCCACAACACGGGTGGGCGAGCTTGGCACCACTAGTGTTACGGCCGGTGGTTTCACGGTGAGTGAGCGTGGGCTGTTCGGGTGCGGTAGTGGCTGGCGCGGGCTCGGGTCTGGTGGCGGGACCCGCCGGTTACTTACCGGCCCCGGTCACCCTCGCCCCCGAGGGGTGGCCGGGGCTCTCACGCGGACGCTGAGCGCCGGCTACCTAGCCCTTGCCCCGTGTGCGCCGGTGGGAGCGCTGAGCCGATCCGCTGGTGAGTCTCCGGCCCGTCGGCTGCCCCGTCCGTGTGCCCTCCCGGGGCTACTTCTTAAGGGTCGACAGCCTCTCGATCGCTGCGCGCAACTTGTCGGTGTGCTTGCAGAACGCGAACCGCACGAACGGCGCGCCGGCCTCACGGTGGTCGTAGAAGACCGCGTTGGGGATGGCGACGACTCCGGCCCGCTCGGGCAGGGCCCGGCAGAAGGCGAAGCCGTCGGTCTCGCCCAGGGGGCGGATGTCGGTGGTGATGAAGTACGTGCCGGCGGTACGGAACACCCCGAAGCCGGCGTCCGCGAGCCCCGCCGCGAGCACGTCACGCTTGGCGAGCATGTCCGCGCGGAACGCCTCGAAGTAGCTGTCCGGCAGCGCGAGGGCCTCGGCGACGGCGTACTGGAACGGCCCGGACGCCACATAGGTCAGGTACTGCTTCGCCGAGCGCACGGCGGTCACCAGCGCGGGCGCGGCCGTCACCCAGCCGACCTTCCACCCCGTGAAGGAGAAGGTCTTGCCCGCGGACCCGATGGTGACGGTCCGCTCCCGCATCCCCGGGAACGTGGCGAGCGGCAGGTGCTCGGCCTCGTCGAAGACCAGGTGCTCGTACACCTCGTCCGTCACGACCAGCAGATCCCGCTCGACGGCCAGCTCGGCGATCGCGGTCAGCTCCGCACGGGTGAGGACGGTGCCGGTCGGGTTGTGCGGCGTGTTGATCAGCAGCAGCCGGGTCCGGTCGGTGACGGCGGCCCGCAGTTCGTCGAGATCCAGCCGGAAGCGGCGCCCCCGGTCTCCCTCACCGGATCCGTCGGCGGTTCCCTCGGACGGCCGTAGCGTCACCGGTACGCGCGTCCCGCCCGCCATCGCGATGCAGGCCGCGTACGAGTCGTAGTACGGCTCCAGGGCGACCACCTCGTCGCCCGGCTCCAGCAGCCCCAGCAGGGCGGCCGCGATGGCCTCCGTGGCACCCGCCGTGACCAGGACCTCCGTGTCCGGGTCGAACTCCAGCCCGTACCGCCGCCGCTGGTGGTCGACGATCGCGCTCCGCAGCTCGGGGACGCCCGGCCCCGGCGGGTACTGGTTGCCCCGGCCGTCGCGCAGCGCCCGTACGGCGGCCTCGAGGATCTCCTCGGGGCCGTCGGTGTCCGGGAAACCCTGGCCCAGGTTGATGGACCCGGTCCGCAGGGCGAGCGCCGACATCTCGGCGAAGATCGTCGTTCCGAACTCGGCGAGCCGCCGGTTCTGCGCCGGACGAGGGGTGCGGGCGGAGCTTGCGCTGGAGGTCATGGCCGTCATCCTGCGACGAACCTCTGGAGTTCCTCAACTTCGCTTTGAGCGGTGAGACGGGAGGGCATCCCCCCGTCACGCAGGACTCACGGGGGGCCTGCAGGGGGAGTGAAAGGCAGGTCCGGAGATGGACGTCGTCTTCTTCGTCATCGTGGGCGCGGTCGTTCTGATCAGCGTCGTTTCAAGTGCCGGCCGCGGTTCGCGGCCGGGCCGCCGGCGTTCGCACAGCTGGTGGGCGGACGGCCGGTCGTCCCACCACCGCAGCGGGGGCTCGTCGTGCGGCGGAGGGTCCTCCTGCGGTGGCGGGTCCTCCTGCGGCGGAGGGTCCTCCTGCGGTGGCGGCGGCGGTGGTGGCTGCGGCGGCGGAAGCTGACCGCGGCGGCGTCGCGACACAGGAGGGGGCGGCGTGACCGTGGACGAGGACATGAGGCTGCTGCTCGTGGTCTGGGCCGTGTACGCCGTGGTCTTGACGGTGATCGTCGTCGTGGCCCGCAGGCGCGGCGGGCGTCGCGGCGCGGGTCGCGGCGGGCGGCGCAGTTGGTGGGCGGACGGCGGGGGAGCGCCGGGGGGCTCGTCGGGTGGTTCGTCGTGCGGGGGCGGGGGCGGGGGCTCCTGCGGCGGTGGCTGCGGGGGCGGAGGGGACTGAAAGATGGTCGAGATATTTCTGGTGTTCGGCGTCCTGGTGTTCTTCGCCCTGGCGATGCTCGCCTCGCTGGTGGTGCCGATCGTCGTACTCGTCACGCGGGGCGGGTTCGGGGGCCGGCCCGGTCTCGGAGTGCCCCGGTCGCCGCGACGGCACGACAGCCGGTGGGCGGGTGCCGCACCGTCCCCGTGGCCCTACGGGGACGGCGACTGGGCCGGTCACGGTCACGGGCACGGGCACGGGCCCGGCGATGGTGGCGGTCACGGTGATGGTCACGGTGACTCGTCCTCGTGCGGCGGTGGCGGCGGCTCGTCCTGTGGGGGAAGCTCGTCCTCCTCCTGCGGTGGCGGCGGCGACTGACCTCGCGAGAGGCAAGCTCTGGACTTGCTCAACTCGGCTTTGAGCGGTCCGCGGCGGGGGAATCCCCGCGACACGCAAGTGAGCGAGGCGCCCACGGGGGGCCGCTTCGGGGGACTCGGAAGAGAGAGGGGAGGGTGACGCCATGAACGCGATCGCGGTGATCGGCATCATCCTGGTGGTGGTCTGTGCGGTGCTGGCGCTCATCGTGGCCGACAGCCGCCGCAGGACACGCGCGGCACGGGCGGGGGCCCGGGGCGGCAGGTCGTCCGGCCGGGGCGGCAGCGCCCAGCGCAGCGCCCACCGCAACGGCGGCCGCGGCGACAGCGGCTCGTCGAGCAGCAGTGACAACAGCTGGTGGGTGCTGGGGGCGGCCGGCGTCGGGGACAGTGGCTCGTCCCACTCCTCCTCGAACGACGACCGGGGTTCGTCGTCCGGGGGCTCGTCGTGCGGCAGCAGCTCCTCGTCGTGCGGTAGCAGCAGCTCGTCCTGTGGCGGGGGGTCCTCCTGCGGTGGCGGTGGCGGGGGCGGATGCGGGGGAGGCAGCTGACAGGGGGGCAGTGGAGGCAGCCGACACGGGGCAGCTGAGCTCCACGACACGAGCGCCCGCCGGACTTCCCGGCGGGCGCTCGTGTGTAGGACCGCGCGGACGGGGCAGGCGGCCCGGTGTGCTTCACGCTGATCGTGGGCCCGCGCGCGGGTAGCACTTCTGTTCACGCCTGGGTACGCCGGGTGGGCCCGGTTGTCCGACGGGCGCGCCCCCGTGTTCGCGCGCCTGGCTCGGTGGGCGCGTGGGGAGTGTGTCGACCGACGGGGCGTACGCCTGGTTGAACAGTTGAGCTGGGCTGCCCTCGGGGGGATGGAAAGCACGCCAACTTGGGTAAAAACGCTGTGGTTGCACCACAGTTCATGATTCCCTATAAATCGCCAACGCAGCCCCCGGACGTCCCTCCCGGCAGGCCTGACGCGGCTGACCGGACCGACTGGGACGTCGTCCTCACCCGACCTGGCTGACCGGGCCACGATTCCCGGTGCGGACCGGGGTGCGCCGGACCCACTCCTCTTCATCGTTGCGTCGCTGCGGAGCCGACCCATGCTCACGACCCTGAACACCGCCTACACCGACACGCGCGCGGCAGACCTCGCCTGGGCCCTGGGCCGCGAGCCGCTGCCCGCGCTCGCCACGCTCGATCTCGAACTCACCGGCGCGAAGCTGCAGTTGCGGCTGCTCGGCGCGTCCCACCAGGTGCTTCTGGAGGAGGAGCGGGGCAGTCACTGCTCGGAGACGGTCGCCTGCATTCCGGGGTCCAGCACACCCCTTCCGCTCGGCGTGGCCAAGCGGGTGGACGACTGGGAGTACGAATTCGCCGCCCGCGTCGAGGTGCTGTCACCGGGTTCCTTCGCCGGCCGCGCCCAGGAACTGCTGGCCCTCGTCTCCGACCACCCGCACGGTCTGGCGGGGGTCTTCCCCGGCAGCCCGCACGCCTTCACGGCGATGCTCGCGCAGCGGTACGAGGGGCAGGTGCACTGGCGTACGTGGCACGCGTATCCCCAGGACGGACAACTGGTCGCGACACGAACGAGGGTGGGCGTCCGGGTGCCGGTGACCGCGTGACCGCGTGACCGCGTGAGCGCGTGAGCGCGTGAGCGAGGGTGCCGGTGGGGGCGGCGAGGGGTGGGGTGGGTCCGGTGGACGCCGGGTGCGCGCGACGGTCGAACATGGCGCCCACCGGACCCACCACCCGAACTCCCGCGCTATCCGGCCCCCGGCGCGGCGTCGTAGACCACCCGTGTGGGTGACCCGACGGAGCGCGACCGTGACGGTAGCGTGCCAGGAGTGATCGAGCCGCACGCCCCCGCACCCCCTGGCGCCCCTCCCCCCTGGCGCGGCGACCGAGGCCCGGGCGCCCAGGCGTGGTTACCGGTCCGCCCGGGAGTCGGCCGCTTCCTCGTCCTCGCCGGCGTCTTCGTCTGCGCCGCCTGCGGACTCGTGTACGAGCTGGAACTCGTCGCCCTGGCCTCGTACTTGATCGGGGACTCGGTCACCCAGGCCTCCGTGGTCCTGTCGGTCATGGTGTTCGCCATGGGCATCGGCTCCCTCGCCGCCAAACGCCTCTGCCCTCGCGCCGCCCTCGGCTTCGGCGCCATCGAGGCCGCCCTCGCCCTGGTCGGCGGCTGCAGCGCCCTCGCGCTGTACGCGGCGTTCGCCTGGACCGGCGACTGGGGCGGCATGTGGGCGAGCGGCTCCCGCTACCTCCTCGTCGCGTTCTCCCTGGCCATCGGCCTGCTCATCGGTGCCGAGGTCCCGCTGCTGATGGAGCTGATCCAGCGCATCCGCCGCCAGGACGCCGTCGGCACGGTCGCCGACCTCTTCGCGGCTGACTACGTGGGCGCGCTGGTCGGCGGCCTGGCCTTCCCCTTCCTCCTGCTGCCCTGGCTCGGCCAGCTGACCGGCGCCCTGCTCACCGGCACGGTCAACGCCCTGGTCGGCGGCGCCCTCGTCCTCGGACTGTTCCGCCACGACCTGACCCGCCGCGACCGCCGGCTGCTGCTGGCCGCCAATCTCGCCGTCCTCGGCCTCCTGGCCACCGCCGCCGCACACGTCGACGACTTCGAGCGTGCGGCCCGGCGCGCCGTGTACGGCAAGGACGTACAGGTCGCGCTGCAGACCGACGTCCAGGAGGTCGTCCTCACCGGCGGCAGGGACGGCCGTCCGCTCGCCCTCTTCCTCGACGGCCGCCTGCGCATCAGCGGCCGCGACGAACAGCGCTACCACCGGGCGCTCGTCCGCCCGGCCATGGACGCCGGACCCCATGCCCGCGTCCTCGTCCTCGGCGGCGGCGACGGCCTCGCCGCCCGCGAAGTGCTCCGCCACGAGGACGTCCGCCGGGTGGACATCGTCGAACTCGACCCCGGCGTGGTGCGTCTGGCCCGCACGAACCCCGCGCTCTCCGCCCTGAACGGCCACGCCTACGCCGACGCCCGCGTCCGCGTCGTCACCGAGGACTCCTTCGCCTGGCTGCGCGGCGCCCGTCCGGCCCGGCCTTACGACGTCGTGATCTCGGACCTTCCCGATCCCGGCATCACCGCGAGCACGAAGCTCTACTCGCGGGAGTTCTACGGCCTGGCCCGTGAGGTCCTGGCCCCTGACGGCCGCATGGTGGTGCACGCGGGCCCGGTCTCGTCCCGGCAGCGGATCTTCTGGACGGTCGACGCGACCGTACGCTCCACCGGCCTGCGCACCACGCCCTACCGGGTCACCGTCGTCGCCCCGGGCTTCGTCACCGGCCCCGACCGCACGGCCCACACCTCCCGCGCGCCCCACGACTGGGGCTTCGTCCTGGCGACCCGGCCCGGCGCGGGTCGGCCCCCGTCACCGGACCTCGGCAGCGGGGCCGTCCGGCTCGACGCCGCCGACCGGATGCCGGGCCTGCCACCGTCGACGCTGGTGCACCCGAGGTACACCGGCTGAGCCGGGAGAGGCGACAGGGGTGGGTGAGGTGAGTGAGGTCGGTGAGGTGCGAGAGGGTGCGCGAGGCGCGCGAGGCGTTCGGGCCGTATGGGGCCGGGTGGGGCGGAATACGAGCAAGAACGCGTATGTACGGGTGCGGTGCCGCGCCACGTGGGTAGGCTCGGATTCCATGGAGCATGAGGTGTTCGTTCCGGTACCCGTCGGTCGCCTCCGGGAGGCGCTGTCCGACCCCGAGCGGGTGGCCCGAGCGGTCCCCGGGCTCCAGCAGGACGCGGGCACCGCGCCCGTCGCCGGCCGCATGAAGGTGCGCGTCGCCGGCCACACCATCACCTATCGCGGCACCCTCCGCGTCACCGCCCAGGACGACGGTTCCTACGCCGTGGAGGGCGACGCCACCGAGGCCCGGGGTACGGGCACCGTGCAGCTCGCCCTGACCCTCCGCCTCACCCCGGCCCCCGAGGGCACCACCCTCACCTGCGCGGGCACGGCCACCGCCGACGGCCGTATCACCGAACTCCCGGCCGACTCGGTGTCCTCGGCGGCGACACGGCTGCTGGGACGGTTCGCGGAGAACCTGGCGACGACGGCCGAGACAGAACCGAAGCCCGCGGCCGACAGCGCCACCGACACCGCGACCGGCACCGGCAGCGACACCGGCACCACGGCCGAAGCAGCCCCAGAACTCGCAGACACCGCAGATACCCCTGACACCTCTGACACCTCTGACACCTCTGACACCCCTGACGAGCCCCCCGCCTCCGTCTTCGAGACCGACGTCCCGCCCTCCGCCCTGGAGTCCTTCGACGAGGAGGACTTCGTCGCCGGGGGCGAGCCGCCGGCGGAGGCCGCGCACGCCCGCCGGACGATGATCGGCCGGAGCGCGGAGGAGGTGGACCACGCGCCGCCCCGCGGCCGCTACGCCCCGGTCCCGGCCCCCGAGCCCGTCTCCGCGAGCGCCACCCTCCGCTGGGCCGCGCCCGCGGCGGCCCTCGCCGTGGCCTCCGCCATCATCGTGACCCGGGCTCTGCGCAGGCGCCGCTGACGACACCGGCCCCGGGTGGCCAACTCCTCGGCGGGGTCGGCCAGTAGGGTCGAGGGGTGAGTAGCGAAGAGATCACGTTGGCCGCGGGTGACGCGGAGGTGGTGCTCGCACCAGCGAACGGCGGCCGGGTGGCGGGCCTGCGGGTCGGTGGGGCCGAACTGCTGCGGCAGGGCGAGCGGTTCGGGTGCTTCCCGATGGTGCCGTGGTGCGGACGCATCCGCGAGGGACGGTTCCGTGACGGCGGCACCGTACGGCAGATGCCCCTCAACGCCCCGCCGCACGCCATCCACGGCACCACCCGCGAGGGAGCCTGGCGCGTCGCGAGCCACGACGGCACCGAGGCCGTCCTCACCTACGACCTCGTCGAGCCCTGGCCCTACCCCGGCCGCGTCACCCAGGTGGTGACCCTCACCCCGGACGCCCTCACCCTCACCATGTCCGTCGAGGCGTACGACTCCTCCTTCCCGGCCCAGATCGGCTGGCACCCCTGGTTCAACCGGAGCCTGGACGGCGACGGCGAGGACGTCACGGTCGACTTCACGCCCGCCTGGCAGGAGGAGCGCGGCGCGGACCATCTGCCCACCGGCAACCGCCTCGACCCCCGGCCCGGCCCCTGGGACGACTGCTTCGGCATGCCCGGCGGCGTGGACGTCACCCTCACCTGGCCGGAGCGGCTGGAACTGAAGGTCGCCTCCCGCGAGGAGTGGGTGGTGATCTACGACGAGCAGGCGGAAGCCGTGTGCGTCGAACCCCAGACCGGGCCGCCCGACGGCCTCAACACCCACCCCCGGCTGGTCACCCCCATCGACCCCCTCGAAGCCACGACGACCTGGACCTGGCGGAGCCTGTGAGCGGACCACGGGTGCGGGGGCGTGCAGGCGGACGCGGGGGCGGGGCGCGCGGGGGCGTATAGCGGGCGTACAGGCCCCCCTTAAGCTGGCTGCCATGACTGACGTGGACGTACGTGGATCTTTGCTGCAGCAGATCAAGGACAAGGCCGTGGTGCACGGCAGGGTGACCCTGTCGTCGGGTCTGGAGGCGGACTACTACGTCGACCTGCGCCGCGTCACCCTCGACGGCGAGGCCGCCCCGCTCGTCGGTCAGGTGCTGCTCGACCTGACCGCCGACCTGGACTTCGACGCGGTCGGCGGGCTCACGATGGGCGCCGACCCCGTCGCCGGCGCGATGCTGCACGCGGCCGCCGCGCGGGGCCGCCGGCTGGACGCGTTCGTCGTCCGCAAGGCCGCCAAGGCCCACGGGCTGCAGCGGCGCGTGGAGGGCCCGGAGATCAGCGGTCGTCGCGTCCTCGTCGTCGAGGACACCTCCACCACCGGCGGCTCCCCGCTGGCCGCCGTCGAGGCCGTGCGCGAGGCCGGGGCCGAGGTCGTCGCCGTCGCCACCATCGTCGACCGGGCGACCGGCGCCGCCGAGAAGATCGAGAAGGGCGCCGGGGTCCCGTACCTCTTCGCGTTCTCCAAGGACGAGCTGGGCCTGGACTGACGGCCGCCGGCCCGGGGGGAATCCCGAGGTCAGGGGTTACCGACGAGTTCTGGACGCCCTGACCGGAGCATCGGGTCCCGTCTGGAAGGATGGGGCCGACGATGACGTCGCAACCCTAGGTCAGGGACCGTAAGCACAACGCCACCCGCACATACAAGGAGCGGACCATGCCCATCGCAACCCCCGAGGTCTACAACGAGATGCTCGACCGGGCGAAGGCAGGCAAGTTCGCCTACCCGGCCATCAACGTGACCTCGACCCAGACGCTGCACGCCGCGCTGCGGGGCTTCGCGGAGGCGGAGAGCGACGGCATCGTGCAGATCTCGACCGGCGGTGCCGAGTTCCTGGGCGGCCAGTACAGCAAGGACATGGTGACGGGCTCCGTCGCCCTGGCCGAGTTCGCGCACATCGTGGCCGAGAAGTACCCCGTCACGGTCGCGCTGCACACGGACCACTGCCCGAAGGACAAGCTGGACGGCTACGTACGTCCGCTGATCGCGGTGTCGGAGGAGCGGGTCAAGGCCGGCCGCAACCCGCTGTTCCAGTCCCACATGTGGGACGGCTCGGCCGAGACCCTCGCCGACAACCTCTCCATCGCGCAGGAGCTGCTCGCCCGCGCCGCCGCCGCGAAGATCATCCTTGAGGTCGAGATCACCCCGACCGGCGGCGAGGAGGACGGCGTCTCCCACGAGATCAACGACTCCCTCTACACGACGGTCGACGACGCGATCCGTACGGCCGAGGCGCTGGGCCTGGGCGAGAAGGGCCGCTACCTGCTGGCCGCGTCCTTCGGCAACGTCCACGGTGTCTACAAGCCGGGCAACGTCGTCCTGCGCCCCGACCTCCTCAAGGAGCTGAACGAGGGCGTGGCCTCCCGCTTCGGCAAGGAGTCCCCGTTCGACTTCGTCTTCCACGGCGGCTCGGGTTCGACGGAGGAGGAGATCCGCACCGCCCTGGAGAACGGCGTCGTCAAGATGAACATCGACACCGACACCCAGTACGCCTTCACGCGTCCGGTCGCCGCCCACATGTTCCAGAACTACGACGGCGTCCTGAAGGTCGACGGCGAGGTCGGGAACAAGAAGACGTACGACCCCCGCACCTGGGGCAAGCTCGCGGAGGCGTCGATGGCGGCCCGCGTCGTCGAGGCGTGCGGCAACCTGCGCTCCGCCGGCACGAAGATCAAGTAGCCCGACCGGGCCCGGACCGACCCGGGCCCCGGCTCGGGCCGCGTACCACCGCCCCTGCCCGCAGCCGCGCACGCGACTGCGGGCAGGGGCGTGTCCATGCCCGCGCCGCGCGTCTGCGCCTCCCTCTTCGGCGCCGACTCCGCTCCCGTACCGTCCCCATACCGCTCCCGTACCGCTCCCGTACCTGGCCCGGACGCCCGGCGCGCGGCATGATGCGGACCATGGCCGATGTACGTCTTGCCTCCGCCCAGGGCAAGTGGATCCTGCTGACCACGGTGCTCGGCTCCAGCATGGCCATGCTGGACTCGACGGTCGTCAACGTGGCCCTTCCGCGCATCGGCCTCGACCTGGACGCCGACCTCGCGGCCCTCCAGTGGACCGTCAACGCGTACATGCTGACCCTCGCCGGTCTGATCCTTCTCGGCGGCGCGCTGGGCGACCGTTTCGGCCGTCGCAAGGTGTTCGTCGTGGGCGTCGTGTGGTTCGCCGCGGCCTCGCTGCTGTGCGGCATCGCCCCGAACGGCGGGGTGCTGATCGCCGCCCGAGCCCTCCAGGGCGTCGGCGGCGCCCTGCTCACCCCCGGGTCGCTCGCGCTCATCCAGGCGTCGTTCCACCGCGAGGACCGGGCGAAGGCGGTCGGCCTGTGGTCCGGCTTCGGCGGCATCGGCGCGGCCGTCGGCCCGTTCCTGGGCGGCTGGCTGGTCGACGGCCCCGGCTGGCGCTGGGTCTTCCTCCTGAACGTCCCCCTGGCCCTCCTCTGCGTCCCGATCGCCGTCCGCCACGTACCGGAGTCGGCGGACAGCCGCAGCCACGACCGGGGCTTCGACATCCTGGGGGCGGTGCTCGGCGCCGCGTCGCTCGCGTTCATCACCTACGCGCTGATCGAGGCCAGGGCGGGCACGCTCGCGGTCGCGGTCACGGCGCTCGCCGGCGTGGCGACGGCCGTGGCCTTCGTCCGCGTCGAACGTCACCGCCCCGACCCCATGATGCCGCCGGAGATGTTCGCGTCCCGCCAGTTCACGGCGGTCAACATCGTCACCCTGTTCGTGTACGCGGCCTTCGGCGGATTCTTCTTCCTCGCCGCCCTGCAGCTCCAGGTGGTCTCCGGATACTCCGCCCTGGGCGCCGGCACGGCCCTGCTCCCCATCACCGTCCTGATGCTGCTGCTCTCCGCCCGCGCGGGTGCCCTCGGCGAACGCATCGGCCCCCGCATCCCCCTCACCGTCGGCCCCCTGCTGTGCACGGCGGGTGTGCTGCTGATGCTGCGCGTGGGCCCCGACGCCGTGTACGCCACCGACGTGCTCCCCGCCCTGCTGGTCATGGGCCTCGGCATGGTCACCCTCGTGGCCCCGCTGACCGCCACCGTCCTCGCCTCGGTCTCCACCGACCACGCCGGTGTCGCCAGCGGTATCAACAACGCCGCCGCCCGGGCCGCGGGCCTGCTGGCCGTGGCGGCGCTGCCGCTGATCGCCGGGATGGGCCCGGAGGCATACCGCTCACCCACCCAGTTCGACAGCGCGTTCGACAAGGCCATGCTCGCCTGCGCCCTGGCCCTCCTGGCCGCCTCGGCCCTCGCCTTCGCCACGGTCCGCCGCCCCACCCCCGACTGCCACCACCCCGAATGCCGCACCCACGGCTGCGTGACGACGCCCCCGCTGGAGGGCACGCCGAACGGGGAGACGCGGGAGGCCTAGTGACGGATCTCCGTGGACGCCGCGGAGATCCGTCAGAAGGGCCGTGGGGGGCGCGGCCCCGACGGCGGCCCGGGGCGCGGCCCCGAGGGGGTACGGGGCACGGCCCCGAGGGTGCGGGGAGACTGCCCCGGCCGGGTGCGGCGAGACCGCCCCGGCCGGGTGCGGGACACCCGCTCGGGGCGCGAGATCTGCCCCCACCCGACGAACCCGACCCCCGGCATGGGCCAGACTGGAACCCATGACGATTCACGAAAACCTTCTCGGCGGCCCACCCCCGACGCACCTCCCCGACGCCCCGGAACCCCGCGAGCTCCTCGCCAACGGCACGCCCCCGGCCGACGTCGCCGCCAAGTACCCCACCTCCTCCCTCGCCTGGGCCCAGCTCGCCGACGAGGCGTACGAGCGGGGCAGCGTCGTGGAGTCGTACGCCTACGCCCGTACGGGCTACCACCGGGGCCTGGACGCCCTGCGCCGCAGCGGCTGGAAGGGCCACGGGCCCGTCCCCTGGGAGCACGAGCCGAACCGCGGCTTCCTGCGCGCCCTGCACGCCCTGGCCCGCGCCGCGGGTGACATCGGCGAGCAGGAGGAGTACGAGCGCTGCTCCCAGTTCCTGAAGGACTCCTCCCCGACGGCGGCGCAGACGCTGGGCTGAGCCGCCGGGCCGAGTGGCTGAGCTGAGCCGCCAGGCCGAGTGGCTGAGCCGAGTCGCCGAGCTGAGCCACTGAGCCGATCGAAGGATTGTTCGGGCAGGTCCGCCTGGTGTGACCAGGCGGACCTTGCGGTGCGGGGGTGGTATCACCGAACATGCCGGTGGGGACCGGGGCCCCCGTGTCGGAATTCGGCAGGGGCGGACCGCTACCCGGAGCACACATCAGGAGACAGCGATGTCCCTCACGGCTCAGCCCCACGAGGCTTCGGAGCCCGAGACCCCGCATCTCGACTTCCAGGGCACGACCCCGTACGAGGACTACGTCCAGGCGGACGTCCTCACCCACCTCCAGCACCCCCTCTCCGACGACCCCGGCGAGATGGTCTTCCTGGTCACCACCCAGGTCATGGAGCTGTGGTTCACCGTCATCGTCCACGAGTGGGAGACCGCGACCGCCGCGATCCGTGACGACGACGTGGCCAGGGCGAAGGACGCCCTGAAGCGTTCCGTCCGCGAGCTGGAGGCCCTGACCGCCTCCTGGAAGCCCCTCGGCCAGCTCACCCCGGCCCAGTTCAACTCCTACCGGGCCGCCCTCGGCGAGGGCTCCGGCTTCCAGTCGGCGATGTACCGCCGGATGGAGTTCCTGCTCGGCGAGAAGTCCGCCTCGATGCTCGTCCCGCACCGGGGCGCCCCCCGCGTCCACGCCGAGCTGGAGAAGGCGCTGCACGAGCCGAGCCTCTACGACGAGGTCCTGCGGCTGCTGGCCCGCCGCGGCCACGCGATCCCCGAGTCCGTCGTACGCCGTGACGTCTCCCAGCGCTACGAGCCGTCCCCCGAGGTCGAGGCGGTGTGGACCGAGCTGTACTCCGGCGATCCGGACCACGAACTCGCCCGCCTCGGCGAGGCGTTGACCGACGTCGCCGAACTCGTCTGGCGCTGGCGCAACGACCACCTCGTCGCCACCCGCCGTGCGATGGGCTCCAAGGCCGGCACGGGCGGCTCCGCCGGTGTGGCCTGGCTGGAGAAGCGCGCCCGGAAGAACGTCTTCCCCGAGCTGTGGACGGCGCGCTCCCATGTCTGACATCACCGCATCCAGCACTGAACTGATCGCACGGGCAAAGGAGTTGGACGCGGCCGACGCACTGTCCGGCCGGCGTTCCCGCTTCGTCCTCGACGACGCCGTCTACCTCGACGGCAACTCGCTCGGCGCGCTGCCGGCGGCGGTCCCCGGACGGCTCATGGACGTCGTCCACCGCGAGTGGGGCGAACTGCGCATCCGCTCCTGGGACGAGAGCGGCTGGTGGACCGCGCCCGAGCGGATCGGCGACCGTATCGCCCCGCTGGTGGGCGCCGCGGCGGGCCAGATCGTGGTCGGCGACTCCACGAGCGTCAACGTCTTCAAGGCGGTCGTGGCGGCGGTACGGATGGCGGACGAGGACTCCGCCTCCGCCGGCGGCCGCGACGAGATCCTGGTCGACGCGACGACGTTCCCGACGGACGGCTACATAGCCGAGTCGGCGGCCCGGATGACCGGCCGTACCCTGCGCCCGGTGACCCCGGCGGAGGTCCCGGCCGCCCTGAGCGACCGTACGGCCGCCGTCCTGCTCAACCACGTCGACTACCGCACTGGCCGCCTCCACGACCTCCCCGCCCTGACGGCGGCGGTCCACGAGGTCGGCGCGTACGCCGTCTGGGACCTCTGCCACAGCGCGGGCGCCCTGCCCGTGGGCCTGGACGAACACGGGGTCGACCTCGCGATCGGCTGCACCTACAAGTATCTGAACGGCGGCCCCGGCTCCCCGGCCTACCTCTACGTCCGCCGGGACCTGCAGCCCCGTTTCGACTCACCCCTCCCCGGCTGGACCTCCCACGCCGCCCCCTTCGCCATGCGCCCGGCCTACGAGGCCGCGGCAGGGGCTCCCCGGGGCCGGGTCGGCACGCCCGACATCCTGTCGATGCTGGCCCTGGAGGCGGCGCTCGACGTCTGGTACGAGGGCGGCGACGGCGGCTGCGCCGCGGCCGGGGAGACGATCGACGCGGTCCGCGCCAAGTCCCTCGCTTTGACGGACTTCTTCCTGCGCTGTGTGGCGGCGTACGTCCCCGAGGGCCGGGTCGAGTCCCTCACCCCGGTCGCCCACGCGGAGCGCGGCAGCCAGATCGCCCTGCGCTGCGACGACGCCGGTGACGTCATGAAACGCCTCATCCACCGGGGTGTCATCGGCGACTTCCGCCACCCCGACGTCCTCCGCTTCGGCTTCACCCCGCTCTACGTCACCTTCGCGGACGTGGAACGGGCGGCGCGCGTGCTGGCGGAGACGCTGGGGGAGGCGGGGTAGCGGGGGCGGCCCTGCTGTCCGAGGGGGGGGTTCGGTCGTTCCGGCGGCGGGGGTCCGCTGCCGCCGGAACGTCGGGGGACTCGCTGTCGGGGCGGCGGGGGATCCGCTGCCGGAACATCGGAGGATCCGCTGCCGGAACGTCGGGGGATCCGCTGCCGGGGCGCCGAGAGATCCGCTGCCGAGGGGCCGGGGATCGTCCTGGTGGGGGGCAGTCGGGCCGTGAGGTGTGCGGCGGGTGGGCTCGGCGGCGCCGGGGTGAGTGAACCCCACGGCCCTCCAGCCCCCCGACCCTCATGCCCCCGGCCCCCCGACCCTCATGCCCCTGGCCCCCCGACCCTCATGCCCCTGGCCCCCCGACCCTCATGCCCCGGCCCTCCCTCGCAGTTCCGCCCAGCCCTCGGCGTGGGCCTCTCTGCAGCCCGCGCCGCCCCGCCCAGGGCTCCTGACCCGGCGTCACATCCCGGTGTCGACGCACGTCACGGGCCTGATACCGTCCCCGCCAACGGCAGGCGCCCCCTTTCCCAAGCATGCGCCCGCCCAAACCCTTCCAAATCCGTTTCACCCGAGAGGTTGGCGCATGCCGGACGACGACGCCGCAGCCCGCGATGCCGCCGAAGAGGCATCCGCCTTCTCGCACCCGCCGGTCGCCCCGGACGCCACGGCCGCCTACGGCGACCACCCCGACCAGGTGATCGACTTCTACGCCCCCCGCACATCCGCCGCGGCTGAGGGCGCGGGCGCGGACGCGGGAGCGAGCGCCGGGGCGGGCGCGCCCTCCGGGGCCCCCGTGATCGCGGTCCTGCACGGCGGCGCCTGGCGAGCCCCGTACGACCGGCACCACATCACCCCCTTCGCGGACTTCCTCGCCCGCCACGGCTTCGCGGTGGCCAACATCGAGTACCGGCGAGGAAGCTCGATCCCCGCCCAGAGCGGCCTCAACGGCACCCCTGGTCCGACCGCCGGCCGCTGGCCGGAGACGTTCGACGACATCGCCGCCGCCCTCGACGCCCTGCCGGACCTCGTCCGCGCGGCCCTCCCGCAGGCGGACCCCCGCCGTACGGTCGTCACCGGTCACTCCGCCGGCGGCCACCTCGCCCTGTGGGCGGCCGCCCGCCACGTACTCCCGCCCGACACGCCCTGGCGCACCTCCCGCCCCGCCCCTCTCCGCGGAGTCGTCGCCCTGGCCCCGATCGCCGACTTCGCCGTGGCCGAGAAGCTGGAGGTCTGCGGCGGCGCGGCCGGTCAACTACTCGGCGGCCAAGGGAAGTTCACCGAGCGTCGGCCCTACGCCGACCCCGCGCTCCTCCTCCCGACCGGCATCGCCACCACCCTCGTACAGGGCCGCTCCGACATCGTCGTCCCGCAGGCCGTCGCCGAGGCGTACGCCGACGCCGCGGCCAGGGCGGGCGAGGTCGTGGGCCTCACGCTGCTGGAGGACGTGGGTCACTTCCCGCTCATCGACCCGGCGGCGGACGCGTGCGCGGTGGTGGTCGAGGAGATCGCCCAACTGGCCTGGTGAACGGGGTCCGTCAGGGGGGTGTCCGCCAGGGTGGTGTCCGCCTTGGCGGTGTCCGTCACGGTGTCGTCCGTCACGGTCCCGTCCCTCACGGCGGGGCCTGTCATCGCGGCGTCCGCCACGGCCATGCCCCGGCCCGGGGGCACCGTCCCAGCCCCTCCCCGCTGATACCCGTAATACCTGAGAGCTACATCCCAGGTGAGCTCCCTGGCGGGACGCCGACGACGGCCTCCTTTCCCTAACTTCCTTGCCAGAGCGGCCCGATGACGGGCCGTGGTGGTCGAGCAGGACGGCAGGGAAGGGGCGGGAGACATGGGGGTCGCGACCCGGCCGGAGGTAGATCTCCGGCCATCCACCGAACCACGCCCCACGGTGCGACCACCGCGGCCGTCCCTCACACCGACGGGCCGCCGGCGTCCCACCTCCTGGCTCCGGCAGCGCTCCTGGCTCCGGCAGCCCTGGGTGGCCCGGCTGCGCCGGACGCTGCTCGCCCTCTTGGTGGCGACGGCCGTCGTCGCCCCCGTCTCCGCCGCCGCCAGACCGCGGATCCCGGCCCCGCCCCCGGCATCACTCGCCCCGCCGACCCCGACGACGCTCCGGTCGACGTACGAGGCCAACCGCGCGAACGCCGCGGAGGCGGCCCGTACGGCCGACGCCCACGGGGACCGCGGCAGAGCCGCGACCGACCGGTGGCTGGCGGCACCCACCCGCAGGCTCCTGAGGTTCGACGGCCGAGGCCCCGGCCAGGCAGTGGAGGTCCTGGGCGACCTGCTGAACGCCGACCACACAGCGGTCCTGGTCCCGGGCTCGGACACGAGCCTGGACACCTACGACCGCTTCCACAGAGCCGCACAGTCCCTGTACGACCGCACGGGCCCGGACACGGCGGTGATCGCCTGGCTCGGCTACGAAACCCCGGGAACGATCAGCACGACGGTCCTCACCCCCACCCGAGCCGAGCAGGCGGCCCCCCACCTGCGCTCGTTCCTGCGCGAACTACGCGCCCTGGTGGGCGACTCCGCCGACCTCACCCTCATCTGCCACTCCTACGGCACGGTCGTCTGCGCCCACGCCGTCACCGGTCTCGACGTTGTCGACGACATGGCCCTGATCGGCAGCCCCGGCACGGGCGCGGACAGCGCGGCCGCCCTGCGCACCTCGGCACGCGTATGGGCGGCCCGAGGCGCGGACGACTGGATCGGCACGGTTCCCCACACCCGGACCGACCTCTTCGGCACGACCGTCGGCTTCGGCCCCGATCCCACGTCCCCCTCCTTCGGCGCCCGTGTCTTCACCGCGGGCGCGGCCGGCCACAGCGACTACTTCGCCCCCGGCTCCGCCTCCCTCGACAACCTGGCCCGCATCACCCTGGGCGCCCGTGCGGAGGTCACCGATGCGTGACCACACCCTCAGGCCCACTGCCGTCCGTACGGCCGCCCGCCGGGCCGTCCGGCACATCGAGGCCGCCACCCCACCCCACCGGGACCGCGCGGTGGACGCCCTCCGGGCCCTCGCCGTACTCGGCGTCATCCTGGGCCACTGGCTGGTCACCGCCCTGGTCGCGGACAGCGGCACGCTCCACACCACCAGCCCCCTCCAGCACCTGCCCCAACTGGCCCCCGTCTCCTGGCTCTTCCAGACCCTCGCCGTCTTCTTCCTGGCAGGCGGCCACGTGGCCACCAGGAGCCACTCCACGGCCCGGGCACGCGGCGTCACGTACCTCCCCTGGCTCCGCGCCCGGCTGACACGTCTGTTCCGCCCGGTCGTGGCACTCCTGACCCTGTGGACGGCGGTCACGATCGCCCTCCTGGCCACAGGCACCCGCGTCGACACGGTCCACACCCTGGTGAAGCTGGCCCTGTCCCCGCTGTGGTTCCTTCTCGTCTTCGCCGCCCTCACGGCGGCGACCCCCCTGCTGACCCGTCTCAACCCGCTCTGGCCCCTGGCCGTCGTCCTCCACGTGGACCTCATCCGTTTCGGCCTCGGCGGCCCCCAGGGCCTCGGCTGGATCAACCTGGCCGCGGGCTGGCTGGTCCCGTACACGCTGGGCGCGGCCTGGACCCGAGGTGAACTGGAGCGCCCGCGCGCGGGCTGGACCCTGCTGCTGTCCGGCACGGCGGCGACGGCGGGCCTGGTCATCTGGGCCGGCTACCCCGCGTCGATGGTCGGCGTCCCCGGCGCACGGATCTCCAACCTGAACCCGCCGACCCTGGCCGCCGTCACCTTCGGCCTGGCCCAGTGCGGTCCGGCGCTCCTGCTGCGCGATCCTCTCCGCCGCGTCCTGCGACGCCGGCCACTGGCCTGGGCGGCCGTGGCGGTCGTCAACCTGTCGGCGATGACCGTGTTCCTCTGGCACCAGACGGCGATGATGGCGACGACCGCCACCGGTCTGACGGCAGGCCGTCTCCCCGGCCTGCACACCCTCCCCGACGACCTCGCCTGGGTGGCCGCGCGTCTTGCCTGGCTGCCGGTGTTCGCCCTGGCACTCCTGCTCTGCCGGGCGGCCTTCCACCGTCACGAGAACCGCCGCCCGCGTACCCGCGAGGGCTCCCCCGTGGTGCGCGTCCAGCGGCGGCCGCCACCCCTGACGACGTGGCAGCCGCAGCGGACGGGGAGCGAGACGGGGACGAAGGGCGAGACCAGGACAGCGCCCGGGAAAGCAACCGAAGAGGCCTGGACGGAGAGCGGAACGGAGACCGGGGCGGTGCGACATGCCTAGGGTTGTGCGGATGAACGGGGTGGAGAAGCGGTTGACCACGGGCCTGCGAGTGCTGCGCCAGGACCTGTGGAGCAGCACGTCCCACCCCCTGCCCCCGTCGGTCTGGCTCCGCTGGCTGCCGCACGGCCTGGTCCTCCTGGTCGCGTTCGGGACCACGCTGGCCGGCGCCGATCTCATGGCCGACAGATACGGACTGGGCCCGGAGTACGGCCTGCTGTGCGCGGCCGCGCAGGGCGTGGCCGTGTCGCTCGCGCTGTGGTGGCCGGTTCCGGCGTGGTGGCTCTCGACCACGGTCATGGCCGTGGCGGCCGTCGGCGCCCGCGCCTACCTGACCCTCAATCCGATGTCGGACAACCAGCCCTTCTGGCCGTGGAGCGGACCTGGGATCTTCGCGCACTCCATGGTGCTGTTCCTGCTCGCGCTCCGCCTGCCCACGCGCGTGTCCGCCGAGGTGCTGGCCCTCACCGCGCTGCTCACGTACGTCCTCCAGACATTCGTCGGCAGTTCGAACCACGAGCCGTCGGGCACGCTGGCGCTGGCGATGTTCACGGGCGTCACCATCCTCGGCGGCGCCCTGCGCGGCCGCCGCGAGGCCCGCACCCAACTCGTCAGACAGACGAACATCACCGCCGAGGAGCGCGCCCGCCGCACCGTCCTGGAGGAGCGCAGCCGTATCGCGCGCGAGCTGCACGACGTGGTCGCCCACCACATGTCGGTGATCTCCATCCAGGCCCAGGTCGCCCCGTACCTGGTGGAGAACCCGTCCGAGGAGCTGAAGGAGAACCTCCACGGCATCCGGCAGAACGCGCTGGAGGCCCTCACCGAACTCCGCCGCGTCCTCGGCGTACTGCGCTCCGAGTACCCACCGGACGCCGGCCCCGACGACCCGCAGGCGATAGCGGGCGTCACCGAGGGCACCGCCCCGCACGCCCCGCAGCCCACCCTGGACCGCCTCGACGCGCTCGTCGACAACACCCGCGCGGCGGGTCTCGCGGTCGTCACCGAGATCCACGGAGAGGTGCGCCCGCTGCCGCCCGGCGTGGAACTGTCGGCGTATCGCATCGTTCAGGAGGCGCTCAGCAACGCCCTGCGGCACGCGCCGGGGTCGACCGTCCGCGTGGAGCTCGCCCACTTCCCGCGCGGTCTGCAGGTGCGGGTCATCAACTCCCGCCCGGCCCGCGAGGCCCCACCGTCCCCCGGCGCCGGCCACGGGCTGCTCGGCATGCGCGAGCGCGCCGCGATGCTCGGTGGCACCCTCATGGCGACCGAGACCTCCCACGGCGGCTTCGCCGTCGTGGCCTTCCTCCCCCGCGACGGCGACCCCGGCGGCGAGCTCCGGCTCGCACCGGACACGACAGGAGAAACGAGTCCATGACGAGCAGCGCCATCCGCGTACTGATCGCCGACGACCAGCAGATGGTCCGGCAGGGCTTCTCGGTGCTGCTCGACGTCCAGCCCGACATCGACGTGGTCGGCCAGGCGGTGCACGGCCTCGACGCGATCGACAAGGTCGCCGAACTCGCCCCGGACGTCGTCCTGATGGACATCCGCATGCCCGAGCTGGGCGGCATCGAGGCGACCCGGCGCATCACCACCGAGCGCCCGCACATCAGAGTCCTCGTCCTCACCACCTTCGACCTCGACGAGTACGTGTACGAGGCGCTGCGCGCCGGCGCGTCCGGTTTCCTCCTCAAGGACGCGTCCGCCGACCAGCTCGCCGAGGCGGTACGGGTCGTCGCGGCGGGCGACGCCCTGCTCGCGCCCGGTGTCACCCGCCGCCTCATCGCCGAGTTCTCCCGCCTCGGCACCACTCCCCGCGCCCCGCTCAAGGACCGTGTCGGCGACCTGACCGAGCGGGAGACCGAGGTGCTCTCCCTGATCGCGCAGGGTCTGTCCAACGCCGAGATCGCCCAGCGCCTCGTCGTCGCCGAGCAGACGGTGAAGACCCACGTGGGCCGCATCCTGGTCAAACTGGGCCTCCGCGACCGCACCCAGGCAGCGGTCTTCGCCTACGAATCGGGCCTGGTCCGCCCCAGGGGCTACTGAGCGGACGACACCCCGGGGGACACGCGACGCCGGCCGGGCGGTACCCGTAGTACCTGAGACGGACCTGGACAGACCCTCCTCACTGGTGACGACGCAGGACTCCCCCTCCGCCTACCGTTTTCCACGTGACGGAGACGACCCAGACCCAGACGATGCCCTTGCGAGGCGGGACCAAGCCGAGCAGCCCGGAGTTCCGGATGGCCATGGACGCATGGCGCAGGCTGCGCCAGGACCTGTTCCACGACGGGTTCGCCTACCGGCCGATGCCCCCGATGAAGATGGACGGCGCGTTCACCGGCCAGCTCTCCGGCCGCGTCCGCGAGTACGTGGCCTGGGCCCCGCACGCGGCCGTGGTGGCGGCCGCCCTGCTCTCGATGACCATCGCCGCCTCCGCCGGAGACGGAAGCGGGCTCGACACCGTCCTGGCCGCCGGGTTCGCCCTGGGCCCGGTCCTGCTCACCATGATCAGGCCCGTGGCGGCGTTCTGGGCATCCATGATCGGGGCCCCCGTGACCGCGGTGGGCGCCGGTCTGTGGGACGACTGGCCGTGGACGGCCGGCAGCTTCGCGACCCACCTCGTGGTGATGACGGTCGTGGCGCTGCGCACACGGCCGCGCATAGCCGCCTGGATGTGGTTCCTGACCGCCGCGTACGGGGCGGTCCTGGAGGGCACCATCGGCGGCAGCCACTACGCGTCGAACAACTCGGTCCCGCTGCTCTTCGTCAGCGCCCTGACCCTGCTGGCAGCCTCCGCCCTGACCATACGCCGCACCGCCCAGCGCGAGGTGACCGCCCAGCAGACGGTGACCGAGCACGAGCGCTCCCGGCGCACCCTCCTGGAGGAGCGCACCACCATCGCCCGGGAACTGCACGACGTGGTGGCCCACCACATGTCGGTGGTCGCCATCCAGGCCGAGGCCGCGCCCTACCGGGTGGAGAATCCGCCGCCGGAGCTGGAGCAGGCCTTCGCCACCATCCGGGAGAACGCGGTGGCCGCCCTCACCGAGCTGCGCCGTGTCCTCGGTGTGGTCCGCGCCGAGGACTACGAGGCCCCGGACGCCCCGCAGCCCACCCTCGCCGACCTCGACGGCCTGCTCGCCAACGTCCGGGAGGCAGGGCTCACGGTCGACAAGGCGGTCACCGGAGCGGTCCGTGAGCTGCCGCAGGGCGTGGAGCTGTCGGCGTACCGCATCGTGCAGGAGGCCCTCAGCAACACCCTGCGGCACGCGCCGGGCGCCTCGGCCCGCGTGGAGATCGGCTACGTCCTCGGCGGGCTCGGCCTGCGCGTGGTCAACGGACCGTCCCAGGAGGTGACCCTGGTGAAGTCCACCCACGGCACGGGGCACGGCCTCACCGGCATGCGCGAGCGCGTCGCGATGCTGAACGGTGAGATGACCACGGGCGAGACGGAGGACGGAGGCTACGAGGTGACGGTGTTCCTGCCCGTCGTGTCCAGCGTGAGCGAGGCCGACGCATGACGATCCGCGTGCTGATCGCCGACGACCAGATGATGGTCCGCGAGGGTTTCTCCGTGCTGCTCAACGCGATGCCGGACATCGAGGTGGTCGGCGAGGCGGTGAACGGCCGGGAGGCGGTCCAACGGGTCCGGGAGCTGTCGCCGGACGTCGTCCTGATGGACATCCGGATGCCCGAGCTGAACGGCATCGAGGCCACCCGGGAGATCGTGGCGTCGGACGGCGGGGCGAAGGTGCTGGTCCTGACCACGTTCGACCTCGACGAGTACGTCTACCAGGCACTGCGGGCGGGAGCGTCCGGCTTCCTCCTCAAGGACGCCTCGGCCCGCCAACTGGCCGACGGGGTGAGGGTGGTGGCCGCCGGGGAGGCGCTGCTCGCCCCGTCCGTCACCAAGCGGCTGATCACGGAGTTCTCCAAGCTGGTCCAGGCCCCCCGCCCCTCGGCGGCCACCCAGCTGGCGTACGGCGAACTCACCGACCGGGAGACCGAGGTGCTGGTTCTCATCGCCCAGGGCCTGTCCAACTCGGAGATCGCCGAGCGCCTGGTGGTCGCCGAGTCCACGATCAAGACCCATGTGAGCCGGGTCCTGGTGAAGCTGGGTCTGCGGGACCGCACCCAGGCGGCGGTGTTCGCCTACGAGGCGCGGCTGGTCACTCCGGGCTGACGGGGCCGGGGAGCGGCTTCTTCGAGGTGACGCGTCGGTTCCCCCTGGTCATGGGGCCCGCTCGCGGGTTAGCGTCCGGTCATGGCAGCTGCTTCCGACCTCGCTTTCGACCCGTGGGACCCCGACTTCGTGGCCGACCCGTACCCGGCGTACGCGGAGCTGCGGGCCCGGGGCAGGGTGCAGTACTTCGAGCCCACGAACCAGTGGCTCGTCCCGCACCACGCGGATGTCTCGGCGCTGCTGCGGGACCGCAGGCTCGGGCGGACGTACCAGCACCGGTTCACGCACGAGGACTTCGGCCGGGTCGCGCCGCCGACGGAGCACGAGCCGTTCCACACGCTCAACGACCACGGCATGCTCGACCTGGAGCCTCCGGACCACACCCGGATCCGGAGGCTGGTGTCGAAGGCGTTCACACCGCGCACGGTGGAGCAGCTGAAGCCGTATGTGGAGGGGCTGGCCGGTGAGCTGGTCGCCGGGCTGGTCGAGGCCGGCGGGGGAGACCTGCTGACGGACGTCGCGGAGCCGCTGCCGGTGGCGGTGATCGCCGAGATGCTCGGCATCCCCGAGTCCGACCGGGCTCAGTTGCGGCCCTGGTCGGCGGACATCTGCGGGATGTACGAGCTGAGCCCGTCGGAGGAGACGGCGAAGCGGGCGGTGCGGGCGTCGGTGGAGTTCTCGGAGTTTCTGCGGGAGCTGATCGCGCACCGCAGGGTGGAACCGGGCGAGGACCTGATCTCGGGCCTGATCGCCGCCTATGACGAGGGCGACCGCCTCACCGAGCAGGAGATGATCTCCACCTGTGTGCTGTTGCTGAACGCGGGCCACGAGGCGACGGTGAACGCCACCGTGAACGGCTGGTGGGCGTTGTTCCGGAACCCGGAGCAGTTGGCGGCCCTGCGCGCGGACCACTCGCTGGTGCCCGCGGCGGTGGAGGAGCTGATGCGGTACGACACCCCGCTGCAGCTGTTCGAGCGGTGGGTGCTGGACGACATCGAGATCGACGGGACGACGGTTCCGCGCGGGGCGGAGATCGCGATGCTGTTCGGCTCGGCCAACCATGACCCGTCCGTGTTCGCCGCCCCCGAGAAGCTGGACCTCACCCGGGCGGAGAACCCGCACATCTCCTTCAGCGCGGGCATCCACTACTGCATCGGCGCCCCCCTCGCCCGTATCGAACTGGCCGCCTCGATGACGGCCCTCCTGACGAAGGCCCCGACACTGGCGCTGGCCACCGAGCCGACCCGGAAGCCGAACTTCGTGATCCGAGGGCTGGACGGCCTAGCCGTCGAGATCTGAGCCCCCTCCACCGCCCGACCCGGACCCCCACCCCGGCCCCGGCTCCGATTCAGGCCCCGGCCCCGCCCCTCGCTCAGGACCTGGCCGCGACTCCGGTCCGGCACCCGAGCGCCGGCGCCGAGCCCACAGTGACGCGATCAGCAGGCAGACGGCGGCCGGTACGGCCGCTCCGGCCAGGGCGACGAAGGGGAGTTCGGTGGCGAGGACGGTGTAGTCCATGCCCTCGCCCTCGAAGCCGCCCCGGAGGTGGCGCCGGGTGCGGTCGGAGGTGCTCCAGAGGAGCGTCGCGGCCACCGTGCCCGCCGCCGACAGCGCACACCCTCCACACCCCGAAAGGCTCTCCCGGTCCAACCCGACTCCCCCGCCCGCCTGACAGTCCGCCTGCCCGCCTGCCCGCCTGCCCGCCTGCCCGCCTGCCCGCCTGCCCGTCGCCCCTCCGCCCGTAGACCGTCCCGCACGCCCCGCCGCTCCGGGGCGCACCGGCCGGTCGGTCCACGACGGGAGGGACGCGCCCTCTTCCGCCGCGGTTCTCCCGGCCCGGGCGCGCGTGTCACGGTGCCGGACGGTGCACGCCCCCAGGAAACGCGCCCTCAGCTGCTGCTGAGATCCCGTCGGCGCAGCCCGGCGAGGCCGCCCGCCACCAGCAGCACCGCGATCCCGGTCAGTACCAGTACCGGCGTCCACTCCATCTCGCCGCCCGGCAGCTTCGGCAGGTGACCGAAGGGGGAGAGGTCGAGGACGGCCCGGGGGGCGTCGAGCGCGGGGCCGACCCAGCCGATGAGGAGGACGGCACCGGCGAGACCCCAGGCCGCCGGCGCCGCACGGGGGGTGAGCCCGTACAGCAGGACGGCGCTGCCGCCGATGACCCACACCCCGGCGACCTGGACGAGGCACCCGGCCAGGATGGGGCCGGCCTCCTTGCCGTAGCCGAGGGTGAAGCCGAGACCGGCGAGGAGCATGATCCACACGGCTCCGCCGAAGGCGACGGCCAGGTGTCCGGCGGCCCAGCGGATGCGGCCCACCGAGTTGGCCAGGAGCGGTTCGGCGCGGCCGGAGGTCTCCTCGCCGTGCAGACGCAGCACGGTGGCGACGACGTACAGCGCGGCGATCAGACCGAGCATGCCGATCATCGAGGCGAGGAACGCGTCGGTCAGGCCGGACCGGCCGCCCATGCGCTCGAAGATCTCGCGGGCACCTTCGTTGTCACCGACGAATTCGGCCGTGCCCTCGGTCAGCCCGCCGTAGACGAGCCCGGCGAGGAAGAATCCGATGCTCCAGCCGAGGACGCTGCCGCGCTGCAACCGCCAGGCGAGCGCACCGGCCGTACCCAGCCGGCCGGTCGCGGGTCCCGGCCGGGTCGGCAGGAAGCTCATGCCGACGTCGCGGCGCCCGGTGAGTCGGTACGCCGCCGCGCCCTGGAGCAGGGTCGCTGCCACGAACAGGGACAGCACCCACCACCGCTCGTCCGCGAACGAACGCTCGTTTTCCAGCCACCCCAGCGGCGACACCCACGTCAAAAAAGACGAACCTTCGTTCGCGGAAGCGTCCCCCGCCGCCCGCAGCACGAACGCCAGGCCCAGCGCCCCCGCCGTCATCCCCCGCGCCAGCCGGGCGCTCTCCGTCAGCTGTGCCACGACCGCCGCCATCGTCGCGAACACCATTCCGACGCCCGCGATGCCCAGCCCGAAGGCTGCCGCGCCCGCCGCTCCCTGTCCGGCCAGTCCGAGCGTGACGAGCGCTCCCAGGCCGCCGTTCGCGACAGCCGCGGTGAGCAGGGCGGCCGTCAGCGGTGCCCGGCGGCCGACCGTGCCCGACGCGATCAGCTCCTGGCGGCCGCTCTCCTCCTCGTCGCGGGTGTGGCGGATGACGACGAGGAGGCTCATGATCGCGGCGAGCAGTCCGGCGTAGACGCCGACGCGCCAGGCGGTCAGGGCGCCGAGGGAGTCGTCGAAGACGGGACCGACCAAGGCGCGCAGCGACGCGTTCGTGGTCATCTGGCGCATGAGGTCGGCGCGTTCGGCGGCGGTGCCGTACAGGCTGCGCAGGCTGTTCGGCATGGACAGGACCATCAGCCCGGTCACCGCGACCCAGACCGGAACCATCACGCGGTCGCGACGCAGGGCGAACCGCAACAGGGTCCCCGTACCGGCCAGTTGGCGGGCACCGCCGGACCGGACGGCGAACGGATGGGTCGAGCCGGTGGATCCGGTGGATCCGGTGGGTCCCGTGGATCCTGTCCGTCCGGTCGAGCCGGCCGATCCGGCTGAGGGGGTGGACTCGGCTGATCCGGTGGTGGAGGCGGTCATCGCGTGACCGCCGCTTCCCGGGTGTCCCGCACGACGTCGTCCTGGTAGTGCCGCAGGAACAGCTCCTCCAGGGTCGGGGGAGTGGACGTCAGGGACCGTACGCCGGAGTCGGTGAGGGAGCGGAGTACGGCGTTGAGCTTGTCGGTGTCGACCTGGAGGTGGACGCGGTTGCCCTGGACGTCGAGGTCGTGGACGCCGGGGAGACCGGTCAGACCGTTGGGCGGCCCGGCGAGTTCGGCGGTGACGGTGGTGCGCGTGAGGTGGCGCAGTTCGGTGAGGGAGCCGCTCTCGACGGTGACGCCCTTGCGGATGATGCTCACCCGGTCGCACAACTCCTCGACCTCGCTGAGGATGTGGGACGACAGCAGAACCGTGCGGCCCCGGTCACGCTCCTCCCGTACGCACCGCTGGAAGACCTCCTCCATCAGCGGGTCCAGGCCCGAGGTCGGCTCGTCCAGGATGAGGAGGTCCACGTCGGAGGCGAAGGCGGCGACGAGGGCGACCTTCTGACGGTTGCCCTTGGAGTAGGTACGGCCCTTCTTGGTCGGGTCCAGTTCGAACCGCTCGACCAGCTCCGCGCGGCGCCTCGCGTCCAGCCCGCCCCGGAGACGGCCGTAGAGGTCGATGACCTCGCCGCCGGAGAGGTTCCGCCACAGGGTCACGTCGCCGGGGACGTACGCGATGCGGCGGTGCACCTCCACCGCGTCCGTCCACGGGTCGTGGCCCAGGACCTGCGCGGCGCCCGAGTCGGCGCGGAGCAGACCGAGCAGGACGCGGATCGCGGTGGACTTCCCGGCGCCGTTGGGGCCGAGGAAGCCGTGGACCTCGCCGGATGCGACCGTCAGGTCGAGGCCGTCCAGCGCGTGGGTTCGTCCGAAGGACTTGTGGAGTCCGGAGACGGTGATGGCCTGCGTCATGTTCAGAACGTACGCGTAATTCAGAAATTTGTGAAGTTAAGGAAGGGTGTGAACTGCCGGTAGGCTGGCGACGGGGCCTGACCAGGGAGTATGCGGGCTGGCCGAGGGCCTCAGGACGACGGGCGAGGGAGTGATCAGGGATGACGGACCCGGAGGCCGGGGCGAAGGCCGGGATCGAGCCCGTGGCGGAGCCCGGAGCGGCGGTCGGAGAGGAAGCCGGGATGGAAGCCGGGGCGGCGGTCGCGGGGCGCGACGCCGAGTCGGTCTCCCGCTTCGTCGAGAACTTCGCGGCCCAACTCGTCGAGGCCGGGGTCCCGCGTATGCCGGCCCGGGTCTTCGCCGCGCTCCTCGCCTCCGACACCGGCGCGCTGACCTCCGTCGAGCTGGGCGAACAGCTGCGGATCAGCCCGGCGGCCGTCTCCGGCGCCGTCCGCTATCTCGCCCAGGTGCACCTGGTGTCACGTGAGCGCGAGCCCGGTTCGCGCCGCGAGCGCTACCGCGTCCACAGCGACCAGTGGTACGAGGCCCTCACCAACCGCGAGGCCATCATCAAGCGCTGGGAGGAGTCCTTGCGCGAGGGCGTGGCCGGCCTGGGCGCCGACACCCCGGCGGGGCGCCGGCTCGCCGAGACCCTCGCGTTCTTCGAGTTCGTCGAGGTCGAGGTCGAGGCCATGATGCGGCGCTGGCGCACCCGCCGCGACGAGCTGTTCCCCCGAGGCTGACCGGCTCGGCCGGCAAACTGCGGCCGGGAAGTTGCGGCCGGGAAGCTGCGGCCGGGGGAGAGCTGCTACCCGGCCGTCTTCTCCGGGCCCGTCTCCGTACGGCTCGCCAGACGCTCGTAGCGCTGCCTCGCCGCCTGGGGGGTCTGGAGGCCGAGGCCGAAGGCGATCTCCGGCCAGGTCATGCCGCGCCCCCGGGCCATGTCGAGAAGGCCGACCTCCAGCTCGTCCATCTCGCCACGGGCGAGGGGGATGAGGGTCAGCGCGGCGGTGATGTCGGCACGGTCGACCTCGGCTTCGCCGTCCTCGAGAAGGGCGGCCCCGCTGAGCAGGTACGAGACCAGCCTGATCGCCTCCTGTGGATGGAGGACATGCGGGTGGACCTGGCGACGGCGCTGCTCGTCCGTGGCCGCGTGCCGCTCGGCGATGCGGAACAGGGAGGTGTGGACGCGTCGGGCCCGCGCCTCGTCCGCGCTCGGGGGTGAGAAGGGGTCGCTGGACTGCGGAGGTGTCGACGGCATGCGAGCAGTCTGCAATGCAAACAACTTGTTGTCAACGGATTATTGTCCGGTGCGATCGCCGCGCCCGTCTCACCCTTCTGCTCCCTGCCCGTCCCCTGCCTTCCCCCTCCTTCTCCTCCCCGCGCACGCGTCAGCGCCGCCCGCCGAACTCCCACAGGTGCACCTCGACGTCCGCGTACCGCTCCCCGGCCAGTACCGCGCACGCAGCGTCCGCGTCCTCGGCCCGGGCCGGCGCGGCCGTACCCAGTCAGTCCGTGCCGTCGTCGGACAGCAGCGGCCCGTACGCGAGCAGCTCGTCCCGCCACGCGGCCGGTACGACGAGATCCGCCGCACCTTCCGAACCGGGGCCGGCATCGGGACCGAGGCCGAGCACCAGGTACCGGTCGCCCCGCTCCGACCGCCCGGGAAGTCCCGCATCGTGCGGCCCGGCAGATTCCGCCACCGCCGCAGCAGCACGCCCCGGAACACGCCGGCCTGTCGGTTGGGCTCGTCGAACGCGGCCGAGCGGTGAGGGTGAGAAAAGGGGCGAGGGCGGAATGCGACCCGGCAGGAGTAACAACAGGAACTGCGAATGGTCCGCACGGACTAATATGGAGCGGTCATCTCCCAGCGGGTGGCCAAGTGCCGGAACCCCGGCTCGATTACGGCGAGCCGGGGTTTCCGATACTGGGAATGCTGGGGTGAGCGCTTTCGCTCTCCGGTGTCAGGAGTGGTCGTGTCCGAAGACGCGGAAGCTACCTACGAGGAGATTTCCCGCCTGGTCCCCTTCGACCGCGCTGCTGGAGCTGTGCGGGCCGACGGTGGCGATGGGGGCCCCGTTGTCGCAGGTGATCCCGCCGAAGAATTCGACGGTCCTGTCACTGTCGTTCCGGATGTTGAAGCTGGTGGCGCCCTCCTGGCCGGTGCGCACGTTGACCACCGCGATGCAGGAGCCCGGCTCGGCGCCGTACACGCGCTCGTTGATCTGGATCTGGCCGTCCCGGTGGTTGCCGCCCCGGCCCTCACCCCGGCCCTCACCTCGGCCCTCGCTCCGGCCCTCGCCCCTCTTGCCGCCCCAGCTCTCCTTGCCCCCGGGGTCGGAGGAGGCGTTCGAGCCGGCCTCGGTGCCGGTGCCGTTGCCGCCGCGGGGGGCGACGGGGGCCGCGTCCTGGACGAGCGAGGTGGTCTTCGGGGCGGACTCCAGAGCGGAGCTGGCGTACGTGACACCGGTGGCGGCCGCGACTGCCACGCCGACGGAGGCGGCGATCACTGTGACTTTACGAGTGCGCAATGCACTTCCCCTTCTCTTCGTTCTCGTCGACAGGACCTGCCGACGAGAACGAACGTAATGACGGCCATTTCCGCTGTCATGTCGAGGAGATCCGGCGCAGTGTGAAAATTGGGCTGGGCGGCCGTATGAATTGTCGCCCCGGAGGGTGACGGTCGGCGCGCCTGACACCGCATCAAAATATGGCAATGAGCTGGTGTTTTGATCCGAGCGGAGCGTCTCTCGGGAACACGCTGACGCATCGTCACTCTGTTGGGGGTGCGGCGGGGGCCCATGCCTCTGAGCATCCGTCAGACTTGCCGTCGGGTGGCGTCGCTGACGCACTCTCAGAAACCCTCGGGGTGCGGGGAAATGGCCTTTCGTTCCCTTGCGTGAATTCGCGGCCGATTCATCATCGCAACGGCGTGTCGCGCACCCGCAGGGTCATTTCTGTGCCTATCGTGACCGTCCCTGTGTCGAGGGTCGCGGTGTCGGCGACGCACGCCCCCCGCGCGCTCGCCTGAAGGGGTGGATGCGGGCATATCGCCCTGAGCGCTGGGCAGGTCGCCGTGTCAGCTGTGGCTGGCCCCTGCCGTCCGTCCACCGTTCCCGGGAATCCGCCCATGCGCCAACTCGCCGTCCTGTCCGCGGCCTTCGCCGCCCTCTTCCCCGCCGCCTCCCCGGCGCTCCCGGCCACCGCGCCGACCGCCCCCGCCGCCGTACCGCCGGGGCATGTGTACTTCTGGCCCGAGCGCGGTCAGATGGGTCCGGGCGGTGCCTGGGACTACGCACCGCCCGGCTACCGCGAGGCCGACGCCCGTGTGAAGCGCCACGCGTACTCCTTCGACTCGCACGCTCCCGTCAGCGTCTTCGCCATCCACTACAGGTCAGGCGGCGGCTGCCTCTACCGCGAGATCCGCCCCGACGACTACGACGACGACTGGAGCGAGTGGGCGACGAAGTTCGACGGCGTCAGCGACACACGGATGGGCTGCGAGGCGGGCTGACCGATGGGAACCGCCGAGCGGACGGAGCCCGCGACGAACCCTCGCCGCCGAACGGCCCTCGCCGCGCTCCTCGTCCACGGCCTGCTCCTCACCGCCGGCACCGCGTGTTCGGCGCCCCCGGCCCCGCCCCGGCTCTCCCCGGACGACGTCATCAAGGCCGCGACGCAGCGGCTGACCGACGCCTGCCTGGCCGGCCGGGGGCTCACTCCGCCGCGCCCGGGACGGAGCGAGCCCCCGGACGCCGAGCGGGCGCGGGTCGCCGAGGCGATGTTCGGGGCCGGGGGCAGGGAGCTGTCGTTGAAGCTGCCGACCGGATACGTCGTCCGTGCCCACACCGACGGCTGTCTGGCCGCGGCCCAGCGCAGGCTCTACGGCGACCAGGGCCGCTGGTTCCGTACGTCGACGATCGTCAACAACCTCCGGCCCGAGGCCGCCCACACCGACCGCACCCTCGCCGAGGTCCGCGCGGCACACCGTACGGAACTCGCCGAGTGGGAGCGGCTGCGGGACCGTGCCCTCACCGAAGCCACCTCTCTGATCGGCCATGGCAACCCCCCACCCCTGAAGGGAAAAACAGCACAGTGAAGCGCTTCACCGCCCTGTTCTCCGCGGTACTCCTCTCCGCCGGAGTGGTCCTCGCGTCGTCGGGCTCCGCTCAGGCCGCGGCCTGCGGCAGCGGCAACTTCTGCGTCTGGACGGACGCCAACTTCTCCGGCATGAAGATCGAGTGGCCGGGCGACGACCACTGGTGGGAGAGCAACATCGCCGACGAGGACTCCTCCTGGGCCAACCACGGCATCTCCGGCGCGGGCATCAAGGACCACGTCAAGGTGTACTCCAGCGGCAACCTCGGCGGCCACATGACCATCTGCCTCACCCCAGGCCAGGAGGTCGGCTACAACGGCGCCGCCAACGACGACGGCGACTCCCACACCTGGGCCGCGAGCTGCTGACCCTGTCAGCCAGGGGGCGCCCGGCACTCACCGGGCGCCCCCGCCCCGCGCCGCCCACCCCCGCCCCGCGCCGCCTACCCCCGACCTGTCCCCCTCCTCCCGAGTCGCCCGCACCCGCGCCCTCACCCCGGCAGCGTCAGCCCCCAGGCGCCCTCCCGTACCGTCCACGTCCGCGTCCGCACCGGCCCCGCCACCAGGGAGTCCGCCCGGTAGCGGAAGTCCGGGCCCGACACGGTCACCCGGTGGCCGACCGCGTGCAGCGGGGACGCCTCGGCGCCCACCGACACCGGCCGGATCTCGACATCGGCGCTGCCGTCCGTGCCGGGCGTGATCGACACGGTCTCCACGGGCTGGTCGAGGTCGACGAGCAGGACGCCGTCCACCTCCACCCGCAGCCGCGAGGGCCCGGCACCGCTCCCGGCGGCCACCCGTATGCGGGCCGGCCGCAGCGGACGGGACAGCCGGGGAGACCGCGCCGGCCGCGTCGACAACGTACGGGCGAGGGACTGCGGCCAGGCGCGCAACCAGTGGTGAGGGCCGGGCGGGGAACCGTCGTCCCCCGGCCCGTCTTCCGCCTCAGGGCCCCGGTCCGCTCCCGCTCCCGTACCCGCGCCGGCGCCCGTCCTCGGGCCCGCTCCTCCGCCCGGACGCCCCGGCCGCCCCGAACGCCCCTTGCCCGTCCCCGTCCCGGCACCCGGTCCCGTGTCCCCGGCCGGGGTTCCCTCTCTCCCCTCCGCGCTCTCCGTCCGGTGGGGAGAGGACGCGCCCGGCAGGACCGGGATGCACAGCGTGCCCAGCACCACCCCGTCGCTGTCGTCGACGAGCAGATCCAGCCGCCGCTCGACGCCGTCCAGGGCGGCGCGGGCCGCCGCGACCGCGCCGGTGGGCACGCCGAGGGAGTGGGCCAGCCCCAGCGCGGAGCCGACGGGGACCAGGGAGAGGGCGCACGCGCCCAGCTCCCGTCGGCGGTGCAGCAGCGCCACCGCCCGCAGCAGCGCGCGGTCGTCGCCGACCACCACCGGCCGTCGTGAACCGCGTCGGACCAGCGCCCGCGCGAATTCCTCCGGCCCTTCGGGAAGACACACTTTCGTACTCGCCGCACCCGCGCTGAGCACGTCTTTCGCGATCCGTACGGCCTCGCCGTCCGTGCGACGGGCGAGGGGGTCGATGACCACGAGGAGCTGGTCGGGAGTCGCCACCTCGGTCCTGCCTCGCTTCCTCGGGTAGCATCTTTGTGCAAGAGCCCCTTGCGCTATTGCGCCAGGGGCTTCGTCTATTCCGGGGCATCCGGGTCCGACAGGTGCGACCAACGACGGTCGCGGCGCACGCGATGGATATGAGCCACCGCGTACGCCCCCGACCTTGGACATGCCCCGCCCGGAAGGGGTGTACGCGCGTGCCCGCACTTGTGCTGCTCGGTGCTCAGTGGGGTGACGAAGGCAAGGGAAAGGCGACGGACCTGCTAGGTGGGTCGGTCGACTATGTGGTGCGCTACCAGGGCGGCAACAACGCCGGCCACACGGTAGTCGTGGGTGACCAGAAGTACGCCCTCCACCTCCTCCCTTCCGGGATCCTCACTCCGGAGTGCACTCCGGTCATCGGCAACGGTGTCGTCGTCGACCCGTCGGTCCTGCTCTCCGAGCTGAGCGGTCTGAACGAGCGCGGCGTCGACACGTCCAAGCTCCTGCTCAGCGGCAACGCCCACATCATCACGCCGTACAACGTGACCCTCGACAAGGTCACCGAGCGCTTCCTCGGCAAGCGCAAGATCGGCACGACGGGGCGGGGCATCGGCCCGACCTACGCGGACAAGATCAACCGCGTCGGTATCCGCGTCCAGGACCTCTACGACGAGTCGATCCTGACGCAGAAGGTCGAGGCGGCCCTCGACGTCAAGAACCAGGTCCTCACCAAGCTCTTCAACCGCCGGGCCATCTCCACCGACCAGGTCGTCGAGGAACTGCTCGTCTACGCGGACAAGCTCGCCCCGTACGTCACCGACACGGTCCTGGTCCTCAACCAGGCCCTGGAGGAGAACAAGGTCGTCCTCTTCGAGGGCGGGCAGGGCACCCTCCTCGACATCGACCACGGGACGTATCCCTTCGTCACGTCGTCCAACCCCACCGCGGGCGGCGCCTGCACGGGTACGGGTGTCGGGCCGACGAAGATCAGCCGGGTCATCGGCATCCTCAAGGCGTACACGACCCGGGTCGGCGCGGGCCCGTTCCCGACCGAGCTGTTCGACGAGGACGGCGAGGCGCTGCGCCGCATCGGCGGCGAGCGGGGCGTGACCACGGGCCGCGACCGCCGCTGCGGCTGGTTCGACGCGGTGATCGCCCGCTACGCGACCCGGGTGAACGGTCTGACGGACTTCTTCCTCACCAAGCTCGACGTCCTCACCGGCTGGGAGCAGATCCCGGTCTGCGTCGCGTACGAGATCGACGGCAAGCGCGTCGAGGAACTCCCGTACTCGCAGTCCGACTTCCACCACGCGAAGCCGATCTACGAGAACCTGCCGGGCTGGTCCGAGGACATCTCCTCGGCGAAGTCCTTCTCCGACCTCCCGAAGAACGCCCAGGCGTACGTGAAGGCGCTGGAGGAGATGTCCGGCGCGCCGATCTCCGCGATCGGTGTCGGTCCGGGCCGCGACGAGACGATCGAGATCAACTCGTTCATCTAGCGGTTCCCGTGGGCCGGCGACCCACGGGCGACGCACCTCGGGCCGGGCACGCGACTGCGTGCCCGGCCCGCTGCCTTCCCCGGCAGGGCCCCGCGCACGTACCGGGCATATCCTGAGAAGGCGGGCGATCCGCGCATGTCACACGGCCGGAAGGAAGGCGAGTGCGATGCGCATACTCTTCAAGGCACGCTTCGACACCGAGAAGTCGAACGAGGCCATCCGCAACGGCACCCTCGGGAAGCTGATGCAGGCCTCCATGGAGCAGGTCAAGCCGGAGGCGGCCTACTTCACCACCGACAACGGGCAGCGCACCTGCTACATGGTCTTCGACATGCAGGACAGCTCCGCGATGCCGGCGATCGCCGAGCCGTTCTTCCTCGACATGGGCGCCGAGGTCACGTACACCCCGGTCATGAACCCCGAGGACCTGCAGAAGGGCCTGTCGGCGCTGGGCCGCTGAGCCATCGGCTGCCAGGCCTCAGCTGAAGACGATCATCGATCCCTGCGCCAGACTTCGGGTCGCCGCCGCGTGCAGGCCCAGCCAGACGTGCCGTTCGCGGGCGAACGGGCTGGGATCGTAGGGCGCCGGAACGGCCGGCTCCTCCAACTCCGTGGGTGCGAGCGGTGCCTCGGGGCGTGCCGGCGGGTTCGCCGGGTCGATGCCGATGGCCGCGGCCACGAACTCCAGTTCCCGCAGCAGACCCTGGGACGAGCCCAGGGGGCCGCCTCCGGCGAGGAGTTCGTCGCTGGACAGGGGCTGCGGGAAGTCGACCGGGACATAGGCGCCGGCGTGGTCGTAGTGCCAGACCAGGTGGGACTGCTGGGCCGTGGTCTCGAACATCTCCAGCAACTGCTCGTAGTCACCGCCCAGCGCGTCCACCGGGGTCACCTCCAGGCCGCAGACCTGGAGCAGATAGGCCCGGCGCAGGAAGTGCAGCGCGTCGTAGTCGAAGCCCGCGACCGGGGCGACCTCCCCGGTCAGCCCGGGCATGTACTGGTACACCGGGACCGGCGGCAGCCCGGACTCGCCCAGCAGCCTGTTGTAGAGCGCGAGTTCCTCGGCGAAGGGGTTGTCGGGCGTGTGGCACAGCACGTCGACGAGCGGGACCAACCAGAGGTCACAGGCCAAAAGAGAACTCCTCGGTCATCCGGCACGCACACGGACGGTGAAGACCTGTTCGCGTACGGCGCACAGTGGTCAGGGAAGCGTAGTCGCTGAACGCGGCTTCAGTCCCCTGCGTGCAGGTCCCATACCCACACTCCGCCCGCCCACTTACCCGGCCGCCCGACGAGCTTGTCCACGGCCTCGCGCAACTGTTCGTCGTACGGCTGCGGACGCAGGACCAGGGCTCCGGCGTGCCAGTACGCGAAGTCCTTCCGAGCCTGCGCCCGCCAGTTCTCGCCGATCACCGGGACCTTGCCGGTGTAGCGGACGTCACGCAGCAGGTTGGAGGTGTGGCGGGGGGCCGCGCCGTAGATGCCGACGCGGTCCTCGCCGAAGGGGCCGTTGAAGTAGCCGCCGGGCATCCGGAAGCCGAAGCGGGCCGTGCTCTGCCAGCGCAGGGCCTCCGCGTTGCCCGGGTCGGGCAGCGGTACGGGCACCAGGGTCTCGCCGGCCCCGGTGTCGACGTACGACGCCCAGGTGCCGTCGGCGATGAACGCCGGGACCTCGGGGCGGGCCTCGGACCGCAGCGGGGCCGGGACGATCGGGAGCAGGGCCAGGGTGATCGCCATGAACCCCGCGTACCGGGTGCCGAGGCCCGGGGCGGCGGCGAGCCGCGCCCAGGCCAGGGCCAGCAGCATGCCGAGGACCGGGGCGCAGATCATCGCCACCCGGCCCTCGATGACCGACTCCAGCAGCGGCTTCTCGGCGAGCAGCGCCCACGGGCCGGGCAGGACGAGGTCCGTGCGCGGGAGGCGGATCTCGGGGCCGAGGGAGAGCACGGCGGCGGCGACCGCCGTGCAGGCCAGCGCCTTCACCAGGGCGCGCTCCCACAGGCGTACGACGATGCCGAGGGCCAGCAGGGCCAGCGGCCAGCCGTAGAAGGCGTTCTGCTCGGTGGGGTTGAGGGAGAGCGCCTCGGCCCGTTCCCGGTCGCCCGCCAGGGAGCGTTCGGCGAAGGAGAGGAGGGCGAGCGGGCTGTTGCCGGAGTTGTTTCCGTGCGCGATGTTCCCGTAGCTCTGCGGGCCGAAGAACTGCCAGCTGAGCGGGAGGGTGACGAGGGGGAGCACGACCAGGACCGCGATGCCCAGTCCCTTCAGCAGCGGCCGCCAGGCGTCGCGGGCCACGTCCCGCCGTACGAGCCCGTACGCGACGGCGAACAGCAGCATGCCCATCGCGGCCAGGAGGAGGGCCTCCTCGCCGAGGAAGATCTGGTAGGCCGCCATCAGGCCGAGGACGATCCCGTCCCGCTGGGTCCGGGCGCCCGTGCACAGGCGCAGCGCCCGGTCGATGATCAGCGGGATCATGAACAGGACGACGAAGTTCGGGTGCGCGTTGGCGTGGCTGACCATCGGCGGCGCGAAGGCGGCGAGGGCCGCTCCGGCGAAGGCCGCGCCCCGGTGCCGTTCGACCCGTTTGACGATCAGCCAGTACCAGGAGGTGGCCGTGGCGGCCAGGCCCACGGTCATCACCAGGGCCAGCGTGACCGCCGGCCCCAGGGCGAGGGTGACGGGGGCGAGGGGGACCGACAGGCCCAGCATGACCGTGTTGGCCATCAGGTTCACGCCGTCGGGGAAGCCCTGGAAGGTGGTGAAGAGGGGGTTGCGCAGATGGAGGAGGTTGTCGGCCGTGACCGCGAAGAACCACTCCCACTGGTTCTGGTCCTGGAGGGAGTCGGGCAGATAGCGGCTGTCCGGGCCGAGCCAGCGGCCGATGTGGAGGGCCACCGCCATCATCAGGAAGAGGGTGACGGCGAGGATGTCGGCCCGGCGGACGGAACGGGCCCGCAGGACGGCGAGTTCACCGAGGACCCGGGCGTAGTCGCCCGGCCGGATCTTCGAACCGGGCTGGTGGGACCAGCGGACGGGGACCTCGGCGACGGGCCAGCCGCTGCGGCGGAAGTACCGCAGGATCTCCACGTCGATGCCGAACCCGTCGAGCCGGGACGCGGCGAACGCCTCGCGGGCGCGGTCGCCGTCGAACAGCTTGAAACCGCACTGGGTGTCGCGGATGCCGGGCACCGCGATCCCGCGTATGAGCAGGTTGCCGGCGCGTCCGAGCGCCTCGCGCAGCCGGTGCTGATGGCGCTCGATGGTCGCGCCGGGCGCCTCGCGCGAGCCGATCGCGGCCGTGCACCCGTCGGAGAGCGCCTTGTCGAGCCGCTCCAGTTCGTCGATGGGTGCGGCGAGGTCGGCGTCCGTGAGCAGGACCCGGCGGCCGTGCGAGGCGAGGACGCCGAGCCGCAGGGCGTGGCCCTTGCCCCGGTTGCGGGGGCCGCCGGAGACGAGCTGGACCCGGGCGTCGCGGGCGGTGACGGCGGCCACGACCTCGGTCGTACCGTCCGTCGACCCGTCGTCGACGACGATGACCTCCCAGCGGGCCGCGGCCTCGGTGGCCGCGAGGTGGGCGATGATCGCGTCGAGGGTGGGGGCGAGGCGGCCCTCCTCGTTGTAGGCGGGGACGACGACGGAGAGGTCGACGCTCGTCTGGCCGCCGCCCGTCTTCGGGGTCGTGCTCATCCGTCCGCCAGGCGTTCCACCAGCGTCAGGGACCGCTCGTCGTACCCGGCGATGATCTCCTGCGCGGTCTGTGCGTCGCGGCGGGTGAGGGCGTCGACGAGGTCGGGGTGGTCGGCCCACAGCCGGCCCTTGAGATCGTCCGTCCAGTCGCTTCCCTGGCGCAGGTGCTGGACCGCGCACACCCAGGCCTGGACGCGCAGCCGGTGCAGGAAGTCGGTGAGGTAGGGGTTGCCGAACAGGGCGCTCAGCTCGCGCCAGAACCGCAGGTCGTAGCCGATCAGGATGTCCAGGTCCCCGGCGGTCGCGGCCCGCCGCGCCTCCTCGCCGCGCCGCCGGACCCCGGCGAGCGCGGCGGCCGTACGGGCATCGACCTCGCGGTGGCCGAGCCGCCGGAACATGCCCTCGGTGACCAGGATGCGGGCCTCGACCATGTTCCGGTAGTCGCTCACGGAGTACGCGTGGACCTCGAAGCCCCGGTGCTGCACGGCGTCCAGCAGCCCCTGCGCGGACAGGTCCACCAGCGCCTCGCGCACGGGGGTCGCCGACACCCCGTACTGCTCGGCGATCTCCTTGACCGTGAACTCCTGCCCCGGCTTCAGCCGTCCGGCCAGCACCTCGTCACGGAGCGCGTCCGCGAGCTGCTGCCGCAGGGTGCTACGGGTCACGGCGCCATTGCCGCCGCCGGTGCCGGTGCCGGGCATCGTGGTCTGCGTCCCCCATCCGCGTACGCGTACGCATTCTGTGCGTGCTCTCTGAGTCTCTTACGAGCACGTCACCTTACGCGTTCGGGTTCTGGGGAGGAGTTTCAGCCCTTCCTCTCACACTCCGTCCGGCACCGGGGAGGACGGCGGTCTCACCCCGTGTGCTCGTCCGCCACGGACAGGGCCGCGTCGAGGGCGGCGAGACCCTCCTTGAACTCGGTCTCCGTGATGTTGCACGGGGGGACGACATGGGTGCGGTTCATGTTGATGAAGGGCCACAGACCGTTCGCCTTGGCGGCGGCGCCGAAGGCGAGCATGGGGGCGTTGGCCTCGCCGGCCGCGTTGTAGGGGACGAGGGGTTCGCGGGTCTCCTCGTTCTTCACCAGTTCCAGCGCCCAGAACATGCCGGTGCCGCGTACCTCGCCGACCGAGGGGTGGCGCTCGGCGAGTTCGCGCAGGGCGGGCTCCACGACCGAGGCGCCGAGGCGGGCCGCGTGGGTGACCACGCCCTCCTCCTCCATGACGTTGATCGTCGCGACGGCGGCGGCGCAGGCCAGGGGGTGCCCCGAGTACGTGAGACCGCCGGGGTAGGGGCGCCGGGCGAACGTCTCGGCGATCGCGGGGGAGATGGCGACGCCGCCGAGGGGGACGTAACCGGAGTTCACGCCCTTGGCGAAGGTCATCAGATCGGGGACGACGTCGAAGAGGTCGGCGGCGAACCAGGTGCCCGTGCGCCCGAAGCCCGCCATGACCTCGTCCAGGACGAACACGATCCCGTACTTGTCGCACAGCTCCCGGACACCGGCCAGATAGCCCGGCGGCGGGACCATGATCCCGGCCGTGCCCGGGATCGTCTCCAGGATGATCGCGGCGATGGTCGACGGCCCCTCGAAGGTGATCGTCGTCTCCAGGTGCTCGAGCGCCCGCGCGCACTCCTGCTCCTGCGTCTCCGCGTGGAAACGGGACCGGTAGAGGAACGGAGCCCAGAAGTGCACGACCCCCGCCGTGCCGGTGTCGCAGGCCCAGCGGCGCGGGTCGCCCGTGAGGTTCACGGCCTGCTGGGTGCCGCCGTGGTACGAGCGGTAGGCGGCCAGCACCTTGGGGCGGCCGGTGTGCAGCCGGGCCATGCGGACGGCGTGCTCGACGGCGTCGGCGCCGCCGTTGGTGAAGAAGATCTTGTCCAGGTCGCCGGGGGTGCGCTCGGCGATCAGCCGGGCCGCCTCCGAGCGGGCCTCGACGGCGAACGCCGGGGCGAAGGTCGTCATCGTCGCGGCCTGCTCCTGGATCGCCGCGACGACCTTCGGGTGCTGGTAGCCGATGTTCGTGTAGACGAGGCCGCTGGTGAAGTCGAGGTAGCGCCTGCCGTCGTAGTCCCAGAAGTACGAGCCCTCCGCACCGGCGACGGCGAGCGGGTCGATGAGTTCCTGCGCGGACCAGGAGTGGAAGACGTGCGCACGGTCCGCGGCCTTCACCGCGGCGCCGGCCTGGGGGTTCGGCTGAGGGGTCATGAGGGCGAGGGTAGGCGGCGGGGACGGGGAGGGGACATCGGCGACGTGTATGGGGCGGGCTGCCGCCGCACGACACAGTGTCGCCCTCCGCGCCGGCCCTCGTGCGCGGGAAGCCCCACCGGGCCCGCGGTCGGCACCCCGCCCACTCCACAACCAACTCATTGACAACACACTGTCGAAATGACAACATGTTGTCATCAAGGGGCCGAGGTGCTTCAGGAGGAGCCATGACCGATCACAAGCCCGTTCATCTCGCCGTGTACGACACCTACGCCGACTGGGAGACCGGCCACACGACCGCCTGGCTCGCCCGTGCCGGACGGCGGATCCGTACGGTCGGGCCGACCCCCGAACCCGTGCGGACGATCGCGGGCGTACGCATCCAGCCCGACGAAGTCCTCGGCGAACTGCGGCCCGAGGACAGCTCGTTGCTGATCCTCACCGGCGCGGACCTGTGGGACGCCGGCGACGACCTGGCGCCGTTCGCCCGCAAGGCGCGGGAGTTCCTGGCGGCCGGCGTGCCGGTCGCGGCGATCTGCGGGGCGACCGCCGGGCTCGCGCGAGAGGGGCTGCTGGACGACCGGGCCCACACCGGCGCGGCCCCGTTCTACCTGGCCGCCACCGGCTACAAGGGCGGCGAGCGGTACGTGGAGGCGGACGCCGTCACCGACGGGCTCCTCGTCACCGCGGGCCCCACCGAACCCGTCGCCCTCGCCCGTGAGGTCTTCCGTCTCCTCGGCGTCTACGAGGGCGAGGTCCTCGACGCCTGGTACCGCCTCTTCCACGACTCGGACGCGGAGGCGTACGCCGTCCTGGAGGCGGCGGGACGGTGAGCCGCGACCAGCAGGACCTGCTCAGCCGCACGGCCGTCGGGGTCTTCCGGCTGAACGGCCAGTTCCTCTCCGTGGCCGACGAGTTGACGCGCCCGGCCGGGCTGACGGCGGCCTGGTGGCAGGTGCTGGGCGCGGTGCTGCCGGAGCCGCTGCCGGTCGCCGGGGTCGCCAGGGCCATGGGCGTCACCCGGCAGGGCGTCCAGCGGGTCGCCGATCTCCTCGTCGGCCGGGGGCTCGCCGAATACGTGCCGAACCCGGCCCACCGCCGGGCCAAACTCCTCGCCCCCACCCCGGCCGGCCGCGCCGCGATCGAGCTGGTCGAACCCGGCCACGCGGCCCTGGCCGCCCGCCTCGCGCGCGAGCTGGGGGAGGAAGAGTTCGCGGAGACCGTACGGGTGATCGAGCGACTGTCGGGTGTCCTCGACCGTCTCGCCACGTCACCGGGGGCCGACGCGGCCCCGGCCGCTGTTACGGAACCGTAGACACCGCTCCATCCGCCTCCCCGTGCGGCCGCACTACGATCGGTCCGTTGCGCACGTACGCGACGTACCCGTACGTACGCGTACACATATGCAGGGGGAGACGGGGGACGGTGGCCATGGAGAAACTCGGGCCTGGGGATCCGCAGCGCATCGGGGCGTACCGGCTGCTGGCGCGGCTGGGGTCGGGCGGTATGGGGAACGTGTACCTGGCCCGCTCCGAGCGCGGCCGTACCGTCGCCGTGAAGCTGGTCCGGCAGGAGCTGGCGGAACAGGAGGAGTTCCGGGCCCGGTTCCGTCAGGAGGTGCAGGCCGCACGGCAGGTGGGCGGGTACTGGACCGCGCCGGTCCTGGACGCGGACACCGAGGCGGGCATCCCGTGGGTCGCCACCGGGTACGTCGCCGGGCCGTCCCTGCAGTCCGTGGTCGGGCGGGATCACGGGGCGCTGCCCGAGCGGTCCGTACGGATCCTCGCGGCGGGCCTCGCGCACGCGCTGGAGGACATCCACGCGGCGGGCCTCATCCACCGCGACCTCAAGCCGTCCAACGTGCTGGTGACCATCGACGGGCCGCGCGTCATCGACTTCGGCATCGCGCGGGCGCTGGAGACCGTCACGGACGGCGGGCTCACGCGCACCGGCGCGCTCGTCGGTTCGCCCGGTTTCATGGCCCCCGAACAGGTGCGCGGCGACCGGATCACCCCCGCCTGCGACGTCTTCTGCCTCGGCTCCGTCCTCTCCTACGCGGCCACCGGCAACCTCCCCTTCGGCGCCGCCAACTCCGGTGTCCACGCCCTGATGTTCCGCATCGCCGAGGAGGAACCGGATCTGGAGGGGCTGCCGGAGGGCCTGTACGACGTCGTCCGCGAGTGCCTGCGCAAGGACCCCGCCGCCCGTCCGACCCTGGCCCAGATCCTCCAGCGCACCGGCGCCGAGGACACGGTCTTCGCGGGCCGGTCCCGGGACCCCTGGCTGCCGAGTGCCCTGGTGGCCCAACTGGGGCGTCACGCGGTGCAGTTGCTGGACGCGGAGGATCCGGAGGAGTCGGCGGACGGTACGGGAGGGGCGGGGGCGCCCGGGGACACGGCGGCCGAGGGCGAGTCGGCAGGGCCGGCGGACAGCGGTGCCCCGGGGGCGTCCGCTCCCGCCGGGCAGCCGTCCGGGGCGCCCTCCCCGGCACCGGCCGCTCCCGCGCTCGCGCCGTCGGCTCCGCCCGTGTACCCGCTGGGCGCACCCGACGCTCCGTACGGCGGGTCCGGTGCCGCCGCGCCCCCAGGCGCCGGTGGGGCGGCGACCCCGGCCGGACACCCGGCCGCCGTGCCCGAGGCGGACGCACCGCCCTCGCCGGGCGCCGCGCCCCTGGACCGGACGCCGACGCAGATCGCGGGAGCGGGGGCCGGTGCGCAGCCGCCTCCGCCCAGCGCCCCGCCGGGCCCCGCGCCCGCCGGGTACGGCTTCCCGCAGCACTACACCCAGCAGCCCGCCGGCGGATACGGGCAGCAGCCCGCCGCCCCCGGGTACGGCTACCCGCAGAGCGCGCCGTACGGCGCGTACGGGCAGGGGGCGTACGGCGGTGGGCCGGGGGCCGGTGCCGCTCCCGGGGCGGGGCTCGGCCCGACCCCGCCCTACGGCCCCCATCCCGTCCACGGGCTCGGCCCCGGGGCGACTCCCGGCGGACAGCCCGAGCCGCCGCGCGGCAGCCGGCGCTCCTCCGTGCTCCTCGTCGCCGTCGCGCTGGTCGTCGCGCTCGGTGCGGGCGGCTCGGTGTACGCGTTGATGAACAAGGGCGGGGGCGGGGGCAAGGAGGACGACGCGAAGGGCGGGGCGACGACGAGCGCGCCGGAGACGCCGGGACCGACGTCGCCCGAGCCGACGGATCCGGGGACCTCCCCGCAGGAGACCACCGAGTCGCCCGACGCCGGCACGGTCCCGGAGGGCTTCCTCGGCACCTGGAGCGCCACGTTGCCCGGCTCCGACACCCGCCGCTTGATCATTCAGCAGGGCGAGGTCGGCGACACGGTGCTCTCCCTGACGGCGGACGGCCCACTCGAAGGCGGCGGCACGTACCACTGTGTGTTCGAGGCGGCGCTGACGGACGAACCCGCCGACGACGGCCCACTCGACATCGGCCCCTCGACCGTCACCACCGGTGAACCGGCCGCATCCTGCTCCCCGGGCGCCGCCACCACGGTCACCCTCCTCCCCGACGGCCGGCTACGGCGCGTCGACACGGCGGGCAAGTCGGTGACCTACACGAAGTCGGACTGAGCGGACGCGGACGGCTTCCGGCGGGTGCGTGAGCCGGGTGAGAGCGACGGATTCACGGGCCCGCATGCGACGGTCCCGCGAGCCTGGATGCGACGGCTCCGCGGGGCCTGGAAAGCAGCGGGCGCAGCCCTGCTTCCCAGGGGCGCGGGGAACTGCGCGAGAAGCCCCACCGGACCCGCACCCGAGAACGCACTCGGCCGCCCCGCCCCACCCGCACACCAGGCTCCGCTACCGTGCCTCCGGCGGCCGCTGCCGAGGCATGTTCGGCCGCGCCCCCGGCGGCATCGGCACCCGCCCGTTGCCGTTCACCTCGGGCCGTACGACGGCGCCCCCGGCGTGCACCCCGAGCGGAGCCGGACCCGTCCGGAACTCCACCATCCAGTCCGCCGTCTCCGCCCGCACCAGCTCCGTCACGTCCTCGGAGAACCGCCGGAGCACCCCGAGACACCGCTCCGCGGCCTCCCCGGCCGTCCCCTCCGCCGGACCCAGCACCTCCCGCGCGCTCTCGGACGCCCAGTCGAACCGCAGCATCTGGAGCCGCCGCTGCACCGCCTGGGCCGTGGCGACGTCCCGCATCCATCCGGAGGTGACGCCGAAGAAACGGTCCACCCCGACACACGCCACGCAGGTCAACAGCGCGAGATACCCCCAGGGCGCCGCCCCGCCCACCGCCCCCGTGAGGTCGAGCAGCGGCAGCGCCGCCCCGGTGAGCGCCCCCGCCGCCGCCCCGATGCGCAGCACCCGAGCCGTCACCCGTTTCCACACCCGGTCCGCGAGATACCACGCAGCCGTCTCCAGAGCCGCCCGCTCGACCCAGTGGTACAACTCCTCCAGCCGCTCCGCCGGCGCCCCCCAGTCCCCCTGCGGAAACGGCCGCCCGGCCAGATCCCCCACCCACGGCCCGGCCGCCGACGACCACGGCTCCGCCCACAGCCCGGACCCCTCACCCCGCCCGTCCTGGGGTCCCCCCTCGGGCTGCATCTCCGGCTGGCTCACCCGGCACTCCCTACGTACGTACGGCGCTCACGCACCACCCTGACGCGGCCGGACCCCTTCCTACCGCCCAATGGGTGGCGAAGATGGTGTTTTCACCGCTTTTCCCCTGGAAGATGCCCTTGATCAGATATACGAATCCCCGCTGACTCACTCGAAAGAGTGGCGCGGCACGGGCCCGGCCGACCACGTAGGCTCGTGGCGACCGTAAGAACGTGAACGGTGACGCCCGTCGGTGGACGGTGACGCCCGTCTGTACTCGTGCGAGGGAGCTGAACGTGATCCCCGGTGGTGGCCAGCCCAACATGCAGCAGCTGCTCCAGCAGGCCCAGAAGATGCAGCAGGACCTGGCGAGGGCGCAGGAGGAGCTCGCGCGGACGGAGGTCGACGGTCAGGCGGGCGGCGGCCTGGTGCGCGCCACCGTCACCGGCTCCGGCGAACTGCGCGCGCTGAAGATCGACCCCAAGGCGGTGGACCCGGAGGACACCGAGACCCTCGCCGACCTGGTCGTCGCGGCCGTCCAGGCGGCCAACGAGAACGCCCAGACCCTCCAGCAGCAGAAACTGGGCCCCCTCGCCCAGGGCCTCGGCGGCGGTGGCGCGGGTATTCCCGGCCTGCCCTTCTGAGCGCCTCCGCGACCCCTGTCCGACCCCATCCGTGCCCCGTACCGCCTTCCTCGGAGCGGTGGGGGCCGACTACGGTACGTACTGAATGACACCAGGAAGGACGGCAGTCCGTGTACGAAGGCGTGGTCCAGGACCTCATCGACGAGCTGGGGCGGCTGCCCGGCGTCGGTCCCAAGAGCGCGCAGCGGATCGCCTTCCACATCCTGCAGGCGGAGCCGACGGACGTACGGCGGCTGGCGCACGCGCTCCTCGAAGTGAAGGCGAAGGTCCGCTTCTGCGCGACCTGCGGCAACGTCGCGCAGGAGGAGCTGTGCGGGATCTGCCGCGACTCCCGCCGTGACACCACGGTCATCTGTGTCGTGGAGGAGCCGAAGGACGTCGTGGCGATCGAACGCACTCGCGAGTTCCGGGGCAAGTACCACGTCCTCGGCGGCGCGATCAGCCCGATCGAGGGCGTCGGCCCCGACGACCTGCGCATACGGGAACTGCTGGCCCGCCTGGCCGACGGCACGGTCACCGAGCTGATCCTGGCCACGGACCCGAATCTCGAAGGCGAGGCCACGGCCACGTACCTCGCCCGCATGATCAAACCCATGGGCCTCAAGGTCACCCGCCTGGCCAGCGGCCTCCCGGTGGGCGGCGACCTGGAATACGCGGACGAGGTGACCCTCGGCCGCGCCTTCGAGGGGAGACGATTGCTGGATGTCTGACGCCACGCTGCACGCGACGGACCTGAACCCGGACGACTTCGCGGTCCAGATCGCGGACCAGATCGAGAGCTTCCTGGTCGCCGTCACCGAGGTGGCCAAGGGCGACGAGCCCGACTCGGCCGTCCCCTTCCTCCTCCTGGAGGTGTCCCAGCTGCTGCTGGCCGGCGGCCGTCTCGGCGCGCACGAGGACATCGTCCCGGACGAGCGCTACGAGCCGGACCCGGGCCCCGAGACGGACGTCGACGAACTGCGCGAACGCCTCGCCCTGATGCTGGAGCCGGTCGACGTCTACTCCGAGGTCTTCGACCCCTACGAGCCCCGCAAGGCGCCGGTCCCCGCCCGGATCTCCGACGACCTCGCCGACGTCGTCGCCGACCTCCGCCACGGCATGGCCCACTACCGCGCCGGCCGCACCAGCGAGGCCCTGTGGTGGTGGCAGTTCTCCTACTTCTCCAACTGGGGCTCCACAGCTTCGGCGACGCTCCGCGCCCTCCAGTCCCTGGTCGCCCACGTCCGCCTCAACCAGCCTCTCGCCGAACTGGACGGCCTCGACACCGACCAGGAACTGATGGGCGACGAGACCCTGGAGTTCGAGGCGGGCCAGGTCATGGCGGAGGAGATCGCGGGGCCGCTGGGGCTGGGCAGGAAGGTCAAGTAGCTCGGAGACCGAGTCCCGTCCCGCGCCGGACGGGACCGGATCACGTCCGGCGTGCCGGTGGCAGGACTTCTGCACGTGTGACCACCGGCGGTAGCGTAGGAACCGTCGTCGTACGTCTCCCTTTCGCGCCCTCCCGACAGGAACCGGACCCAGTGACGTGACCGTTGTCCTGCTCCTTCTCGCCGCCGTGGCCGTGACCGCCGCGGTGCTGGGCCCCCGCACCCTGCTCAAGGCGAGGTGGCCCGAGCGGGAACCCGTGGTCGCGCTGTGGGCGTGGCAGTGCCTGGTGGCGGCGGCGCTGCTGAGCTGCCTCGCGGCGCTCGTGCTGGGCGCGGCGGCGGTGTTCGAGACGGTCCGCACGCGCGCCTTCGCGCCCGCGCCCCCGGCCGTGACCGCCGCGTACGACCTCACGGCCGCGCCGCCCTGGACGGCCGTGCTGACGCTGGCGCTGGCCCTGGGCGCGGCCTGGAGCGGGGCGATGCTGGCCCGGGAGCTGGTCGAGGCCCGCCGCCGCCGGCAGCTGCGGCGGGCGCACCTGCGCGAGCGCGCCCCCGACCTCCCGGCCGGGCTGCCGCAGACGAAGGGTCCACTGCTGGTCCTGGAGGACGAGTACCCGGACGCGTGGCTGATGCCGGGCGCGCCACCCCAACTGGTCGTCACCACCGGCGCGTTGGGCAAGCTGAGCGACCGTCAGCTGGACGCCGTGCTCGCCCACGAACTCGGTCACGCCCGCGCCCGCCACGACTGGCTGCTCCACCTCTCCACCGCCCTCGCCACGGGCTTCCCGCGCGTCCCCCTCTTCGCCCACTTCGCCGACCAGACCCACCGCCTCGTCGAACTCGCCGCCGACGACACGGCCTCCCGCCGTTGCGGCCACCTGACCACGGCCCTGGCTCTCATCGAACTCAACCAGCACCGGGGCGTGTTGAGCTGCTCCAACACCCGCCGCCTGCTGGGTGACCGGGTCGAGAGGCTGCTGGAGCCCCCGCCCCGCCTGGACCGCACCCGCCGCGCGGCCACCACCACGGCCGCCGCGCTCCTCGCCCTCCTCCCGCTCCTCATCGCGTTCGCGCCGGCGCTCGGAACGCTCTAGTCGGGCTGCTGCTCCTGGAGGAAGTCCAGGAGCACGGCCGTGAGTTCGGCGGGGGCGTCCTCCTGGACGAGGTGCCCCGCACCGGCGATCGGCTCGAACCGCGCGCCGGGGACGAGACTCGCCAGCTCCCGCCCCTTCGCCAGCGGGATCCACCCGTCCTCCTCGCCCCAGCACACCAGGGCAGGGATGCCGATCTCCCCGTACCGGTCCTGTATCTCGTCCGTGTGGGCCTGGTCCGCCTGGGCGATCTGCCGGTAGAAGGCGGGCTGCCCGTGTTCGCCCAGCCACGGCTGCACGAGCCGGTCGAGGACGGTGGGGTGCAGGCCGGGACCGCCGGCGGAACCGACGTACTCCCGCACCAGGGCCCGGTGCAGTGCGGGCGGCAGCTGCTCGAAGACGTCCGCGTGGCGGCCGAGCAGCCGGAAGGAGGGCGTACCCCACGGGGCGAGCGCCACGGGGTCGACGAGGGCGAGTGCGCGGTAGCGGGCGCCGTGCAGCAGGTGGGCCCGCAGGGCTGTGGCCCCGCCGAAGTCGTGCGCGACCACGAACGGCTCCTCCAGCCCCCAGTGCGCCAACAGCTCGGCGAAGACCCACCCCTGCGCGGCCAGCGACACGTCCTGACCGGTGTGCATGTCCGACTCCCCGTACCCGGGCATGTCCCACACGAACACCTGGTACCGGTCGGTGTCGGCCAGCGCCTGGGCGATGCCGCGCCACACGTAGGAGGAGAAAGGGGTGCCGTGACAGAGCACGACCGGTTCCTGCCCGGCCTCCCCGATCGTGCCCCACCGCACGGCCCCCGACGCACTACGGAACGTCTCAGTCAGCAGCACTTCGCTCATGGCTGTCTGTTACCCCCTGGAACGCCGTCGTCACTGCGGCGAGCAGTGACTCCGGTTCCACGTAAGGAGTGTGAGGCGTCGGCTCGGAGTACCGGCGCAGCGGATACGTGTTGCCGTCGAGGGCCGGGATGCCGACGTACGTGACCCTGCGCATGTTCGCGTAGTTCAACCCGAACCGCCGGACGCCCGGCAGCCATGCGTGTCCGTGCACCGTCCCCGGCCGCAGCAGGAAGTACACCCACCGGAACCCCACCTGTTCGCGTACGACCGGCCCGGCGTCCCCCTCGGTCACCTCGGCCAGCCTGTCCGCGACCAGTTCCCCGCGCCGGCCCTCGATCCGTACGGCGTCGAAGTGCACGGTGTCCCGCCTGCGCAACGTCATGGTGCAGGTGCTGCCCTTCGAGCGCGTCATCAGCGACGCCCTCATCGGGCCGATGGTGCTGCTGGAGACCCGCGACCACGAGCGGTTCGCCTTCACGGAAGGGCCGTTCGTCAGCGAACTGTCTGCCGATCCCAGCATTGTCGGTCGCGTGAGCGAGCGGCTTAGAGAAGTTCGCCTTCCGTGGCATGGTCGAGCTGCCCGACCCGGTGAACATCACCTCGGACACCGAGAACCTCGACGAGTACGTGGACCGACGGAGAATCACCTTCGCCCCGTCACCGACCCGTCACCCTCCGTGCTTTGGGTGAGCCCTGGCCGCCCCCTGTACGTCTCCTACACGGCCCCTAACCGGCGTCACGCGAATCTGGAGTCACTTCCACCGCACACGAAGCGGAGGCAGTAACACCCCAACTTCGCACAGGAGATCGCGATGACCCGCAAGAGCCGCATACGCGCCGCCATCGTCACCGCCACCGCACTCGTCACCGCCGGCACGGTCACCGCCGGGGTCAGCATCGCCGGGGCCGAGGCCGCGCCGAAGAAGCCGTCCAAGAAGGAGATCGCGGCGCTCTTCGACGGCTGGAACAAGACGTTGAGGACCGGCGACTCCAAGAAGGTGGCGGACCGTTACGCGAAGGACGCGGTGCTCCTGCCGACGGTCTCCAACAAGATCCGCACCGACCGCGCCGAGATCGTCGACTACTTCAACCACTTCCTGGAGAACAAGCCGGTCGGCAAGAAGACCAAGACGATCATCAACGTCCTGGACGCCAACTCGGCCATCGACACCGGCTCGTACTACTTCATCCTCACCGACCCCAAGACCGGCGAGAAGCGGCGCGTGGACGCCCGCTACACCTACGAGTACGAGAAGCGCAACGGCGTGTGGAAGATCGTGAACCACCACTCGTCGATGATGCCCGAGGGCTGATCCGCAGCCGGCCCCCCAGTCGTGGCTGGGCCAGACCCCCCGGCCCAGCCACTCCGGACCGGCTGAGCCACCTCTCCCGGCTCAGCCACCCCCGTGCCGCGCCGCACGCAACGTGAGCGCGACGCACAACCCGCCCCCGGGGGCGTCCTTGAGGGCCACGGTCCCGTTGTCGTCGGTGACGAGTTGCTTGACGACGGCGAGACCGAGGCCCGAACCGGACTTCCCGGTGAGGCCCTGACCGCGCCAGAAGCGGTCGAAGGCGCGGGACTTCTCGGCGTCCGACATACCGGGCCCCTCGTCCAGCACCGACAGCACCACCTCGTCGCCCCGGGTCTCCACCAGGACCGTGATGGTCGCACCGTCCGGCGAGACCTCCAAGGCGTTCGAAAGCACGTTGTCCAGGACCTGGTCCAGATGACCGGGACTGGCCAGCACAAGCGGCCGGCCGTCGGCACTCCCCCTGAGCGTGATGGTGACTCCGCGCTCGTCGGCGGCCGGTCTCCACACGTCGAGACGTTCCTGGATGATCTCCCTGAGGGACAGCGGTTCCGCCGCCGTCACCTTCGCCTCCGCCCGCGCCAGCACCAGCAGGCCGTTGACGAGGCGGCTCATCCGGACCACCTCGGCGGTGGCCTGCTCCACGTCCTCCCGTACGAACTCGTCGTCCGTGCCGTCCGCGATGTTGTCCAGGGACAGCCGCAACGCCGTGAGCGGGGTGCGGAGTTGATGCGAGGCGTCGGCCACGAAGATGCGCTGCGAGGCGATCAGCGTGTCCAGGCGTTCGCCCGCCTGGTTCAGCGTGCGCGCCAGGGTCTGTGTCTCCTGGGGGCCCGTCACGGGGGAGCGGGCCGTCAGGTCCCCGTCGCTCATCTTGCTCGCCATCTCGTTGAGCTGGCGCAGCGGCGCGGTCAGGCGCCGGGCGGCGTAGACGCCGATGATCGCGGCGGCCAGGAGCACCAGGACCGCCAGCCCCGCCCGGAAACCCCAGATCTGCCGGAGCCGGGCCGTGAGGTCGTCGGTGGAGAACTTGATACGGACCGCGCCGACGACGTCGTCCGTCCCGGTCCCGCCGTCCGGCGAGTGCTCGAAGGCGGGGACGGTGACCACGAGGTTGTCACCCCAGATGAAGTCGGAGCCCCAGTCGACGGTGCTCCTGCCGTGGTCCAGGGCCGCGGTCAGCGCCGCGTCCGCCGTCGGCTCCTTCAGCCCCTCCCGCGCACACCGGTTGGTCGCGGTGACCTCGACCTCCTCCTCGTCGGACGGATAGGCCCCGGCCATCTTCGCCAGGGCCGCGCAGGACGCGGTGTCGCCGGCGCCCAGCAGTTGGGCCATGGTCGTGGCCTCGCGCGTGAGGGCCCGGCCGGTGTCCCCGCGCAGCTGGTCGGTGAGCGTGAACGCCACCGGCACCGTGAACAGGGCGATCGCCACCGCCACGAGGAGCACATAGCTGCGGATGAGCTGACGGATCATGACGCGCCGGAGCCCTCACTGCCGTCGGCGCCCGTGCCCTCGTTCACGATGAGCCGGAACCCCACGCCCCGCACCGCCTCGATGGTGATCGCCCCGGCGAGCTTGCGCCGCAGTGCCGCCACGTGGACGTCCAGCGTCTTCGTCGGGCCGAACCAGTTCGCGTCCCAGACGGCTTCCATGATCTGCTCGCGCGACATCAGCGCGCCCGGCTCCTCGGTGAGGAAGGCCAGCAGGTCGTACTCCTTGGGGGCGAGCCCCACCTCCGTACCGTCGAGGTGGACGCGTGCGGCCTTGCGGTCGACGGTGAGGCGCGGGCCGTAGCGGTCGGGGCCGGCGGCGGGCGCGTCGGCGGCGCGCGGCTGCACCCGGCGCATCACCGCCCTTATACGGGCGATCACCTCGCGGACGCCGAACGGCTTGGAGACGTAGTCGTCGGCGCCCAGCTCCAGCCCGACCACGCGGTCCGTCTCGTCGCTGCGGGCGCTGATCACGATGATCGGCACCTGGCTGCGGTCCCGCAGGGCCTTGCACACATCGAGGCCGTCGGTGTCGGGCAGACCGAGGTCCAGGAGGACGACGTCGTACGGTCCGCCGTACGACAGCGCCGCCCCGCCCGTGTTGACCCACTCCACCTCGAAGCCGTATCGCAGGAGTCCACGTCGCAGGGACTCGGCGACCGGCTCGTCGTCTTCCACCAGAAGTACGCGCACGGCCACGACCTTAGTGCTTGAAAGTTTGCGTTCCCTCGTCGCGGGGCCCCTCGGTGTGACTCCAGGCACTTTTCCCCGTCCGCGCCGACTGTTCGGCTCCGGCCTGGGCAGGGACGTTCCCGGAGCGGCCGAAGGTCCGGGCGAGAAGCCAGGGTGAAACCGGTGGAAGGCCCGGAGAAAACCCAGGTGATCAAAGGGTGAGCGGGACATCTCACCATGCGATACCAGGGAAGGGATATTCGGCCGCTCGTTAGACTGAGCCGACCGCCGCAGCACGCTCGACGACGTATGAACAACGTACGAGTGCGTGTGTATGTGCGGAAATTAGGGACTGAAACGGAGCGAGGAGCGCACGTGGGCCTTGTCGTGCAGAAGTACGGAGGCTCCTCCGTAGCCGATGCCGAGGGCATCAAGCGCGTCGCCAAGCGGATCGTGGAAGCGAAGAAGAACGGCCACCAGGTGGTCGTCGTCGTTTCCGCGATGGGCGACACGACGGACGAGCTGATCGATCTCGCCGAGCAGGTGTCACCGATGCCTGCCGGGCGTGAGTTCGACATGCTGCTGACCGCCGGAGAGCGTATCTCCATGGCACTGCTGGCCATGGCGATCAAAAACCTGGGCCACGAGGCCCAGTCGTTCACCGGCAGCCAGGCAGGCGTCATCACCGACTCGGTCCACAACAAAGCCCGGATCATCGACGTCACGCCGGGGCGCATCCGGACCGCGCTGGACGAGGGCAACATCGCCATCGTCGCCGGTTTCCAGGGCGTCAGCGCCGACAAGAAGGACATCACCACCCTCGGTCGCGGCGGGTCGGACACGACCGCCGTCGCGCTGGCCGCCGCGCTGGAGGCCGAGGTCTGTGAGATCTACACCGACGTCGACGGCGTCTTCACCGCCGACCCGCGGGTCGTGAAGAAGGCGAAGAAGATCGACTGGATCTCCTCCGAGGACATGCTCGAACTGGCGGCGTCCGGTTCGAAGGTGCTGCTCCACCGCTGTGTCGAGTACGCCCGCCGCTACAACATCCCGATCCACGTCCGCTCGTCCTTCTCCGGACTGCCGGGCACCTGGGTCAGCAACGAGAAGCCAGAGTCGCAAGGGGACCACAAGGTGGAGCACGCCATCATCTCCGGAGTCGCCCACGACGTCTCCGAGGCCAAGGTCACGGTCGTCGGCGTCCCGGACAAGCCGGGCGAGGCCGCCGCGATCTTCCGCGCCATCGCGGACGCCGAGGTCAACATCGACATGGTCGTGCAGAACGTGTCCGCCGTGACGACCGGTCTGACCGACATCTCCTTCACCCTTCCCAAGACCGAGGGCCGCAAGGCCATCGACGCCCTGGAGAAGAACAAGGCGGGCATCGGCTTCGACTCGCTGCGCTACGACGACCAGATCGGCAAGATCTCCCTGGTCGGCGCTGGTATGAAGACCAACCCGGGCGTCACCGCCTCCTTCTTCGAGGCCCTGAGCGACGCCGGCGTGAACATCGAGCTCATCTCGACCTCCGAGATCCGTATCTCGGTCGTCACCCGCGCCGACGACGTGCCGGAGGCCGTGCGCGCCGTGCACACCGCCTTCGGACTCGACTCCGACAGCGACGAGGCGGTCGTCTACGGGGGTACGGGTCGTTGATGACCGTCGTCCACGGAGATGACGGTCGCCGATGACCGTCATCCAGGAAGCGGGCGGTCGCTGATGACTGTCCTGCGCGAAGGCGGCGGCCCCGGTGGGCGTCATTCACGAAGGCGGCCGTCTCCGACGGCCGTCCCGCGCGAAGGGCGGCGGTCCGTGACGGCCGTCCTGCACGAAGGCGGCGGTCCGTGATGGCCGTCGACGCCGGGCGGGCGGGCCGGCCGACGCTCGCGGTCGTGGGCGCGACCGGTGCCGTCGGCACCGTCATGCTCCAGATCCTGTCCCACCGGGCCGACATCTGGGGCGAGATCCGTCTGATCGCCTCCCCGCGCTCGGCCGGCCGCAAGCTGGCCGTGCGCGGGGAGCAGGTCGAGGTGGTGGCGCTGACCGAGGGCGCCGAGGAGGTCCTCGACGGGGTCGACGTCGCCCTGTTCGACGTACCTGACGAGGTCGCCGCGCACTGGGCGCCGATCGCCGCCGCCAAGGGCGCGGTCGTGGTGGACAACTCGGGCGCCTTCCGGATGGACCCGGAGGTGCCCCTCGTCGTCCCCGAGGTCAACGCGCACGCCGCCCGCGTCCGGCCGCGCGGGATCATCGCCAACCCCAACTGCACCACCCTCTCCATGATCGTGGCGCTCGGCGCGCTGCACGCCGAGTTCGGGCTGCGCGAGCTGGTGGCCTCCTCGTACCAGGCGGTCAGCGGCGCCGGCCGGGCCGGTGTGCAGACCCTGCGGCAGCAGATCGCCCTGGTCGCCGGTACGGAACTGGGGACCACCCCCGGTGACGTACGGCGGGCGGTCGGCGACGACACCGGGCCCTTCCCCGAGCCCGTCGCGCTGAACGTGGTGCCCTGGGCCGGGTCGCTCCGCGCGGACGGCTGGTCCTCGGAGGAGATGAAGGTCCGCGACGAGTCCCGCAAGATCCTCGGCCTGCCGAAGCTGCCGGTCGCCGTGACCTGTGTACGGGTGCCGGTCCTCACCGCGCACTCCCTCACCCTGCACGCCCGCTTCGAGAGCGAGGTCACGGTCGCCAAGGCCCGTGAGATCCTCGCCACGGCCCCCGGGGTCGTCCTCTACGACGATCCGGGCGCGGGGGAGTTCCCCACCCCCGCCGACGTGGTCGGTACGGACCCGACCTGGGTCGGGCGCGTACGCCGGGCCCTGGACGATCCGACGGCCCTGGAGCTGTTCGTCTGCGGCGACAACCTGCGCAAGGGCTCCGCCCTGAACGCCGCGCAGATCGCCGAGCTGGTGGTGAAGGGCGCATAGGGGGCTGAGCCCGCTTCATCCCGAACACGTGAGCCCTTGTCGGTGGCGGCGTGTAAGTTCTTCGAGTCGACGGTTCGGCGGACGGAGGATTTCCGGCCGCGCCGTCGTCGGGTCTCCGGGTTGATTCAGGCCTCCCGGCGACCGAGGATTTTTCCTCCCCGTCCGCCGCAACCGCGCGGCGGGCGGGGAGCGTCTTTCACGGGCGCCCTTCGGCGGGGCTGGGCGCCAACACTCGGGGCTTAGGGGAAGAGCTGGTACGCATGAGGGCGTTCGACGTGCTGTCCGGTGTTCGGCGGGCCGTACCGACAGCTGAGCGCGGCGTGCCGTCGGGCGCGTCTGCCGCGCCGGCCCGCGCAGGTGTCATGGGGACACGTGTGCGATCTGACGTAAAAGAGATGGCTGCCACGTACAACCCCGACGGGGGGTCGCGGGTCCAACAGGCGTGGCAGAGGTACTCGAATTCACCGCGGCACAGACGAGGGGCGCCGCCCTTCGTCCACCCCGCCGTCCCCGCTTGCCCGGTTCGGCCGGCGGCATGCCGGTGATCGCGCCGATGCCCGCGGCGCGGCCGACCCGCATACCCAATCAGCGCGACGGCGCGGACGACACGTCGACGCTGCCGGCCTCCGGCACGACGGTGGATCATCTCACCGAGACCTATCGCGCCCACTACCGCTCGCTTCTCGGGCTCGCGGCGCTCCTCCTCGACGACACCGCCTCCTGCGAGGACGTCGTCCAGGAGGCGTTCATCCGCGTGCACTCGGCGCGCAAGCGTGTCCGTGAGCCGGAGAAGACGCTCGCCTATCTGCGCCAGACGGTCGTGAACCTCTCGCGCTCCGCCCTGCGCCGCCGCATCCTCGGTCTGAAGCTGCTCTCGAAGCCGATGCCCGACATGGCCAGCGCGGAGGAGGGCGCGTACGACCTGCTGGAGCGCGACTCCCTCATCAAGGCGATGAAGGGGTTGCAGCGCCGCCAGCGCGAGGTCCTCGTGCTGCGCTACTTCGCCGACATGACCGAGGCCCAGGTCGCCGAGACCCTCGGCATCTCGCTCGGCTCGGTCAAGGCGTACGGCTCCCGGGGCATCGCGGCACTGCGCGTCGCCATGGAGGCGCCGGCATGAGTACGCACGGCAAGGGCGACGGGCCCGACCGGCGCGACGGGCAGGACGGTCGCGGCGGACGGGACGAACGCGGAGCCCACAGGCGCGCCTCCTGGGGACGCCGGGACGACGACGAACGCGCTGAGGAGCGCGGGGAAGCACGCGCGGACGAGCGCGGGCCGGACGGGCGCGTCGGGGGGCGCGGGCTCGAAGAGCACGAAGAAACGCAATCGCACGCTGGGAACGGAACTGTGAATCACGGCCCCGAAGAACAAGGCCCCCGCCCCACGGGCCAGCCTCTCGAAGGCCGCACTCCGGACGACCCGCCGTCGGAGGTCGCGCTGTCGAAGGGCGCGCAGTCGACCGGCGCGCTGTCGCAGGAGCCGCCGTCGGAGGTCGCGCCGTCGAAGGAGCCGCTGCCTGAGGGCTCGCAGTCGAAGGACTCGCCGTCGGAGGGTTCGAAGCCGGAGGACTCGCCGTCGGAGTGCTCGAAGCCGGAGGGCTCGCAGCCGGAGGGTTCCGCGGGTTCGAGGGCCGCGGATCTGCCTTCGGGGGGCTCGCTGTCCGGGGGCTCGCTGCCGGGTGAGCCGGCTTCGGGCGGCGTGCCTGCGGGCGACCGGCCTTCGGACGGCGTGCCTGCGGGCGACGATGCCGACGTGTCGTTCTTGAACGCGCTGCGGTCCGGCGGCCTGGGTTCCGGTATGCCGGGGCTGAACGGCTCGGGGTCGAACGGCTCGGGGTCGAACGGCTCGGGACCGAAGGAGACCGGCGGGTTCGAGCCGGACGACGAGCTGGTGCTGCGGAACCTGCTGCACCAGGCGGTGTCGGAGATCGAGCCCAGGGACGGCACGCTGGAGCATCTGCGGCGGGCGGTACCGGCGAGGCGGGCGCGCAAGCGGCAGGCCGTCGTCGGCTTGGCAGCCGCCGCGCTCTTCATCGGCACGGCGATCCCCGCGCTCGTCCACGTCTCCAACTCCACCGGCTCCGACCTCCACACCTCCATCACGGGCAACGGCTCGCAGACGCAGGGCAGCGGCGGCGGGTCCAAGGGGCAGACCGGCGGACACGATGCCTCGGGCGGTGGCTCCGGGGGCTCGAAGGACTCCGGCAAGGGCAAGGGCGACAAGGGCAAGGGCGACAAGGGCAAGGGCGGGAACAGCGGCGCCGCGGGCGGCGCTCAGCCGACGCCCACGACCGCTGCCTCCGGCCTGTGCACGTCGGCCCAGCTCGGCGGTGGTGGCAGCGTGGGCGCACCGGACTCCAGCGGCGCCGTCTACGGCTCGTTCCGCGTCTCCAACATCTCCGGCACGAGCTGTACGGTCAGCGGCCCGGGCGGTGTGAGCGTCTCTCCGCAGGGCGCGGCGGACGGGGCGAAGCTCACCGTGGCGAACCATTTCACGGGGGACGCGGCCACCGGACTGCCCGACCCGTCGCTGTCCGTGACGCAGCTGGTGCTGGCGCCGGGCGCGGCGTACGAGGTGCGTTTCGCCTGGGTGCCTTCGGAGCCCTGCCCCACCAGCAGTGGCGGCACGACCGACGGCGGCGGTACCGGTGGCACGGATCCGTCAACCGACCCGACGCCCACGGGGGAGGAGACCCCGGGCACGACCACCGGCGGCTCCAACTCCGTCTCCACCCAGCTGTTCACCGAGGACGGCGTCGTCGACGGCAGCGTCCTCGTCTCGCACACCGCCGAGGGCGGCGTCGCCACCTTCAGCACGGGCGTCGGCAACGCCTGCGCGGGCGTGGTCTACCGCACGGGCCTGATGGCAGGCGCCTGACCGAGCGGTCACGGCCGCGGTCACGGGAAGGGGCCGGCAGGCACCGGCACCGGGTGAGCACCGCCGATCCGCGCGGTGCTCGTCGGCCGGTGGCGGGTGTGCGGGGTGACGGGCGGCGCCGGCCCTACTTGGCCGGCTCGGCTTCCCGGGCGAGGGCTTCGTCCGTCCCGCTCCCGCCCGTCCGGTCGGCGTCCGGGACCAGGCCCAGCTCCGCGTCCCGGATGAACTCGACCTCGCGGCGGACCAGACGGAACCACATGAAGACGACGAAGCCGGCGAAGACGAACCACTCGCCGGTGTAACCGAGGTTCTGGAATGCCTTGAGGTCGAGGCCGGTGCCCTGCGGGGCGGTCGCGGGCACGGCCTTCATCCCCGAGTCGGCCTTGTCCAGCGTGATCCAGGCGTCGTACAGGTCGTCCGGCACGAGGTTCACCAGCGTCGCCGCGCTGATCGCCGACGTCTGCCCGGCCGGAAGCCCGCCCTGGAGGGGCACCCCGTTCGACCCCGGGGTCTCGGACGCCTGCAGCGAACCGGTGACGGTGACCTCGCCGGACGGTGCCGCCGGGGCGCGGTCGGCCCGCGCGGTGCCGGGCAGCCAGCCCCGTACGACGGGCAGCGTCCTGCCGTCGTCGGTGCGCAGCAGCGTCAGCACGTAGAAGCCGTTCCGGCCGTCCAGTTCGCGGTTCGGCACGAGGAGCTCCCCGCCGTACCGTCCGGTGACGGTGGCCAGTTCGCCCGAGGTCTCCTTGTCCACCGGCAGCAGCTCGTCCAGCGGGCGCGCCGGGGCCCGGTCCGCCGGGTCGATCCGCTCGGTCGCCGCACGATGGTCCTGCATCCGGTCCTCGAAGCGGCTCAGCTGCCACGACCCCATGAACACGCAGAAGGGGATGGCGAGCAGCACGAAGACGTTGATCCCCCACCATCGGGGCGTCAGCAGAAACCGGTACACGCCTTCCACCGTACGGTGCCCGCGCCGGTCGCCCGGCTGCGGGGTCGGCCCCCGTGGGCCCTGTGTCCTCCGGCCTCAGTACCGCTCGACGAGGTGCTCACGGCCGGCCGGCGGCTCGTACGGCTCGGGCCAGAAGTCGGTGACGGCCGCTATCCGGCCGTCACCGTCCCCGGTGAAGAAGGAGATCGCGTACATCTCCTCCAGCCCGACCGTGACGTGCACCCGGCTGACGACCTGCCCCGGCTCCGCGACGATCCGCTCGATCCTCGCGTGCCAGTCGCCCGGATACTCCCGGTTGAACCGCACGTACCGCTCCCTGCCGCGTATCCGTTCCTGCGTCTGAGGCAGCTCGTACACCACGTCCTCGGCCAGTGTCCCGGCGAACGCGGCCCAGTCCCGGCCCTCGGCCGCGGCCCAGAAACGCTCCACGGTCCGGCGGAGATCGGCACCATCTGTCGTTGAGGTCATGGGGCGAGTCTGCACCCGGCCACTGACAGCCGGCCCGGACGAGCCCCGCCGCACGTGGCCGCGGGCGAAGTTATCCACAGGCTGGGGACCTCGGCCGCACATTGTCGTGCGGGCGGGGCAATATGGGGCCATGACTGAGAGCAACGGGGCCACCCCGCAGCAGCAGAGCGGATCCATGCCCGACTGGGAGAAGAGGTTCCGGGCGCCGAGGGTGTCCCTTCCGGACTGGGCGGAGGACGCACCACACCGCTCGCTGTTCGTCTCCAACGCCACGGGCACGTACGAGTTGTACGCGTGGGACCGCGCCACCGGCGAGCAGCGCCAGGCCACGAACCGGGCCAACGGCACGACGGACGGCGTGCTCTCGCCCGACGGCGAGTGGATCTGGTGGTTCGACGACAAGGACGGCGACGAGTTCGGGGTCTGGCGCCGTCAGCCGTTCCACGGCGGCCCGGACGAAGAGGGTGCCCCGGGCCTGGACCCGTCGTACCCGGCGGGCCTGGCCCTCGGCCGCGACGGCCGGACGGCCGTCGTCGGCCGCTCCACCGACGAGGACGGCTCCACGATCCATCTCTCCCGGCAGGGAGAGGCCCCGGTCGAGATCTACCGCCACCGCGAGTCGGCCGGTGTCGGCGACCTCTCGCACGACGGCTCGCTGATCGCGATCGAGCACACCGAGCACGGTGACGCGATGCACTCGGCACTGCGCGTGGTCCGGCCGGACGGCACGACGGTCGCCGAGCTGGACGACACCAAGGGCGGCACGATCGAGCTGGGCCTGGAGGTGCTGGGCTTCGCGCCCGTGGTCGGTGACACCCGGCTGCTCATCGGCCACCAGCGGGTCGGCCGCTGGGAGCCCCTCGTCTGGGACGTGGCCTCCGGTGAGGAGAGCGACCTCGGACTCTCCGGCCGGCTGGAGGGCGACCTGAGCGCCGAGTGGTATCCGGACGGCTCCGCCCTGCTCGTCGCCCACAGCTTCGAGGCCCGCAGCGAGCTGTTCCGCTACGACCTGGCGTCCCGTGCCCTGGAGCGGGTGGACACGCCGCGCGGCAGCGTCTCCGGGGCCACGGCCCGCCCCGACGGCAGCATCGAGTACCTGTGGTCCTCGGCCGCCGAGCCGCCGGTCGTCCGCTCCACCACGGGCGAGGTCGTCCTCGACCCGCCGGGGCTGAAGTCCCCCGGCTCGGTGCCGGTGGAGGACGTCTGGGTGGACACACCGGGCGGCCGGGTCCACGCCCTGGTCCAGCGCCCGGCCGGGGCCGGCCCGTACCCGACCGTCTTCGACATCCACGGCGGCCCGACCTGGCACGACAGCGACGCCTTCGCGGCGGGCCCGGCCGCCTGGCTGGACCACGGGTACGCGGTGATCCGTATCAACTACCGAGGCTCCACCGGCTACGGCCGCGCCTGGACCGACGCCCTCAAGCACCGGGTCGGCCTGATCGAGCTGGAGGACATCGCGGCCGTCCGGGAGTGGGCGGTGACCTCCGGCTTCGCCGACCCGGAGCGGCTCGTCCTCACCGGCGGCTCCTGGGGCGGGTACCTCACCCTCCTCGGCCTCGGCACCGAGCCGGACGCCTGGACCCTCGGCATCGCCGCCGTCCCCGTCGCGGACTACGTCACCGCGTACCACGACGAGATGGAGGCGCTCAAGGCCATGGACCGCACCCTCCTGGGCGGTACGCCCGAGGAGGTCCCCGAGCGCTTCGAGGCGTCGTCGCCCCTGACGTACGTCGACGCGGTGAAGGCCCCCGTCTACATCTCCGCCGGTGTCAACGACCCCCGCTGCCCCATCCGCCAGATCGACAACTACGTCGACCGGCTGGCCGGCCGGGGCGCCGTCCACGAGGTCTACCGCTACGACGCCGGCCACGGCTCGCTGGTCGTCGACGAACGCATCAAGCAGCTCCGTCTGGAGCTGGACTTCGCCGAGCGCCACCTGGGAGGACGCCCCTGAGACCGCCCGGCACCCCGCGCCCGGTCAGGGTCGCGGGGTGCCGGACAGGGGCGGTGGGGGAGGCCCCGGGGCGGCGGGGGCCAGGCCCCGGGACGGGGCGGGGGCGCGGACCGGACGCCACCACCTCAGGCCGCCACCGGCACGCGCTGGTCCTCGCGTCCCTCCACCTGCTCCTCCTCCGCCGCCGCCAGCAACCGCACGAGCGTCGCCCGCGCCCGCGCCACCCGTGACCGCACCGTGCCGACGGGGCACCCGGCCAACTCCGCCGCGTCCTCGTAGGACAGTCCGAGCATCTGTGTGAGGACGAACGCCTCACGCCGTTCCGCGGGCAGCGCGCCCAGCAGATCGGTCAGCGCCACACCGTCGTCGAACCCGGGCAGCCCGCGCGGCTGGGCGTGCTCGACGGCCAGCCGCCAGTCCGGCACGTCGGACAGCCGGGGCCGGGCCGCCGCGTACCGGAAGCTGTCGGTCACCGCCCGCCGGGCGATGGCCAGCAGCCACGTACGGGCGGAGCAGCGCCCCTCGAACCGGTGCAGGCTGCCGAGGGCCCGCAGGAACGTGTCCTGGGCGAGGTCGTCCACCGCCTGGGGGTCGGCGCAGAGATGGGCGACGAACCGCCGGACGTCACGGTGCAGCGCGCCGACGAACCGTTCGACGGCCTCCGGGTCCCCACCGCGGGCGGCCAGCGCCCAGGCGGTTATGGACTCGTCGGTCGTGGACCGGGCCGACGGGCTCGACGCGGGCAGGGGAGTAAGGGTGATCACCTGGTGTCCTTCTCGGGGCATCCGGGATCCGGACCACCGACGCGGGCACGGGGCGCACACGGTGACACAGCACAGCCGTACGGACGGAAAGCCGGCCTTACGGACGCGGAGACGGCCGTACGGACGCTGGGACGACCGTGCAGACGCTGAGACGTCAGTGCGGACACTCAGACGACCGTGCAGACGCAACAAGACGGAGAAGACGGCCTGACGGTCGGAAGCGTCTCGGGAAGCGTGCCGGAAAACGTGTGCGCGTCCGTGAGAACGCGCCGGGCGGTCCGGTGAGGAAGGGAGGGCGGCCGTACGGCACGCGCGGGGGCGGCGTACGGCCGAAGCCCGAGGCGTGAGCCGGGTCGGCTGCCTCGGGTCACCGGCTGTCGTCAGATGACAGCGGCCCCGGCGGGCGGGCCCCGAGAAGTGATCGCGTGGACGAGAAGGAGCCGGCGCGGCGAACGGTCCGCACGGCCTCGCCGCACCCGGGGACGTGGCCGCTCCGCGGCGACGTGCAGCGCGAGCGACAGCCGCAGCGGCGCGGCCAGCCAGCCGGCCACGGCCCGCAGCAGCCCGAAGGCCGCGCGTTCGCCGTACGCCAGCCACAGCCCGCACAGCAGCGCGGCCAGCAGATGCGCGGCGAGCATGCCGGACGAGGACGCGTACAGGGACGCGAGCGAGGACAGGAGGGGTGAGGAGGACGCGGACGAGCCGTCCAGGAGGTAGCCGGCGTGGTCCACATGACCCAGGTGACCGGCCGCACCCGCGGGGACCGTGTGGACCGAGTGGGCGGAACCCATGCCCATGAAGTCCGCCGAGCCCGCGGAACCCATCAGGTCCATGGAGCCCATCACGTCCATGGAACCCACCGGATCCATGGCACCCCTCGCGCCCGCGGGGCCGTCGGCGGCCGACGGGACGGGTGGCTGCGACAGTTCGAAGCCCCAGTGGAGGGCCGTCTGGGCGGCGACCACGACGGAGGTGATCAGAGGGAGTCCGCGCTCACGTCCGGCCAGGCACCAGCCGACGGCACCGGTCACGACCGCCCCGACGGCCATCGCCGGCCAGGGGACATGACTGCCCGACATCATCACGTGGCCCAGGGCGGCGAGCAGCACGCAGACGGCCGCGAACATCGCGGCGCGTGTCGTGCGCGAACCCCACCCTGCGGTCATGGCGCCCCATCCTCGCATCCGGACACCGCCGTCACCCCGTCCCTCTTGAGTACGGATTTCCACCCGTCGTCGCACTCACACCGCCAACTGTGATCCGGATCACTGAGAAACCGGTCGGGTGTATGGGGCAGTCTTCTGACTCGTGGGGACCCCTTCGCAGCACAACAGCAGTAACGGGCCGAACGGACAGGCGGGTTCGGGCGGACGCACGGGTCGGGCCGACCCGCCCGACCCGGCGCCGACGACCGGCCCGGCCGCGACGGCGACCGGCCCCCGTATGCCGTCCGGTCCGGGCGTCCCGCCCGGTCAGCGCGCGCCGTCGGGCCCGCTCGGCGCGGGCAGGCAACCCGCCCCGGGCCGGCGCGGCCGGCCGACCGCCGACTCCGGCGCCCACATGGTCGTCTGCGGGGACGACGGGCTGGCGCACCGGCTCGCCGGGGAACTGCGGACCGTGTACCGGGAACAGGTGACGCTCGTCGTGCCGCCCATGGCACGGGTCGCGCAGCGGCCGGTCGTCGGACGCGCCCGGACCGCCGCCGCGTTCCTCGACCGGATGGCGGCCGCGGTCAACCGGGCCACGGGCTCCCCCGACCCGGTGGCCGGCGACCGCACCGGCGAGGCCCGCACCGGCGAGGCCCGCACTCGGGACGGCGGCGAACGCGTCCTGGAGGCGGGGGAGGCCACCGAGGCGGTGCTCGCCGAGGCCGGGGTGGAGCGGGCCGCCGCGCTGGCCCTCGTGTACGACGACGACGAGACCAACATCCGCGCGGCGCTGACCGCCCGCCGCCTCAACCCGCGTCTGCGGCTGGTCCTGCGGCTCTACAACCGCCGCTTGGGGCAGTACATCGAGGAACTGCTCGACCAGGCATCGGCGTTGGCGGCCGGTGACGGTGAGGCCGACGGGGTCGACGGGTTCGGCGCCTCGACGACCGTCCTCTCCGACGCCGACACCGCCGCGCCCGCGCTGGCCGCGACCGCCGTCGCCGGGACCAGCAAGGTCGTGCAGACGGACGGGCTGATGCTGCGGGCCGTGGAACGCCCGCCGGGCCGCGGCGGCCAGAGCCCGGGCGGCCTCTGCACGCTCGCCCTCCTGTCAGCGACCACCAACGACCCCGCCGGGACGGAGGGTTCCGAGGGCAGCGGCTCACGTGGCCCCCAACTCCTGCCCGACGAAAGGGCGGTGGCGGAGGCGGGCGGACGCGGAACAGTCGTACTCGACACGGTTCGCTACGCGGGACCCGCGCTGCCGCCCGGCCGGGCGGGCGGCGGTCCGCTCGGCGCCTTCGGCTCGCTGCTCTCGCGGCGGCTCCGGTGGTCGCTCGCGGGGATGATCGGGTGCGTGTTCGCGCTGGCCGTCGCGCAGATGGTGATCACCGGCGAGCATCCGCTCCAGGCGACGTACGCGACCCTCCTCGACCTCTTCGGGATCGCCGACCCGGCGACCGATCAGAGCGACTCCCGTCAGATCCTGCAACTCCTGTCCGGGCTCATGGGCTTACTCCTGCTGCCCGTGCTGCTGGCCGCCGTGCTGGAGGCCCTCGGCACCTTCCGCAGCGGTACCGCCCTGCGCAAACCGCCCCGCGGCCTCTCCGGGCACGTCGTCCTCCTCGGCCTCGGCAAGATCGGCACCCGTGTGCTCGCCCGCCTGCGCGAACTCCACATCCCGGTCGTGTGCGTGGAGGACGACCCGGAGGCGCGCGGCCTGGCGGAGGCCCGGCGCCTGCGGGTGCCGGTGATCCTCGGCGACGTGACCCAGGAGGGCGTCCTGGAGGCCGCCAAGATCCACCGCGCGCACGCTCTCCTCGCCGTGACCAGCTCCGACACGACGAACCTCGAAGCCGGCCTGTACGCCCGTTCCGTACGCCCCGACCTGCGTGTCGTCCTGCGCCTGTACGACGACGACTTCGCCACCGCCGTCTACCGCACCCTGCGCGCCGCCCACCCCAGCGCTCTCACCCGCAGCCGCAGCGTCAGCCATCTCGCCGCGCCCGCCTTCGCCGGCGCGATGATGGGCCGCCAGATCCTGGGCGCGATCCCCGTCGAACGCCGCGTCCTCCTCTTCGCCGCCGTCGAGGTCCGCGGCCACCCCCGCCTGGAGGGCAGGACCGTGGCGGAGACCTTCCGGGCGGGCGCGTGGCGCGTCCTGGCCCTCGACACGGCCGCCCCCGGAGAGCCGGACACCGAGCGAACGCCGGGCGCGGCGGGGTCCGGCCTGGTCTGGGACCTGCCGCCCACCTACGTCCTCCGTGCCGAGGACCGCGTGGTGCTGGCGGCCACGAGGCGCGGCCTTGCGGAACTGCTGGGGAGGCGGGCGGTGGCGGGCGCGTAGCGCGCGGCGTGGGGAGACCTGGCGGCATGGCGGCCTGAGAAGCACGGGGCGCAGCCCCTGCTTCTCAGGGGCGCGGGGAACCGCGCGACAAGCCCCGACGCACCCGCAGCCGACCGGACGGCCCGACCACCCGCCGCCGACCAGCTACCCCACTCACGCGCAGACGACCCCGTGCGTCTCCCAGGCGGGGAACGGATCCTCGAACCCCGCCGCGGAGGGCACCTCCCCCGCCCTCACCAGACAACCTGCCAAGGCCGAGCGCAACGCCTCCGCCCGGAGCCCCGTCCCGATGAACACCAACTCCTGCGCGTACGGAGCCTCCTGCGCGTACGGAGCCTCCTGCGCGATCGACGTCTCCTGCGCGAACGGCGTCTCCTGCGCGAACGGCGCTTCCTCCGCCTCCGGCGCCGAGTCGTCCCGCGCGGCCGACGGCTCGAAGCGGGCGACGGAACCGGCCTGCGACCACAGCCCCACCACACGCGGCCTGCTGGCGAGCGTGAAGAACCCCTTGGAGCGCAGGACGTGCCCGAAGGTCCCGCTGTCGAGCGCCTCGGTCACGAAGGTCCACAACCGCGCCGGATGGAAGGGCAGTTCGGACCGGAAGACGGTCGAGGAGATGCCGTACTCCTCGGTCTCCGGCACATGGTCCCCGTTCAGCTCCCGCACCCATCCCGGCGCCTGCTGCGCCCGTTCGAGGTCGAACACCCCGGTGCCGAGCACCTCCGAGACCCGCACCCGGCCATGGCTGACCGGCACGATCCGCGCCGCCGGATTGAGCCGGGCCAGCGTCGCCGCGAGCCGCTCGGCGGTCGCGCCGTCGACGAGGTCGAGCTTGTTCAGGACGATCACGTCGGCGAACTCCACCTGGTCCATCAGCAGATCGCTCACGGTGCGTTCGTCGTCCTCGTACTGGTCGAGCCCCCGGGCCACCAGCTCGTCACCCCCCGCCAGCTCCGGCAGGAAGTTCACCGCGTCGACCACGGTGACCATGGTGTCGAGCCGGGCGAGGTCCCCGAGCGTGGCCCCGTCGTCGCGCGCGAAGGCGAAGGTCGCGGCGACGGGCATCGGTTCGGAGATCCCCGAACTCTCGATGAGGAGATAGTCGAAACGCCCCTCGCGCGCCAGCCGGTCCACCTCCTCCAGCAGATCGTCGCGCAGGGTGCAGCAGATGCACCCGTTGGTCATCTCGACCAGCCGCTCCTCCGTGCGCGACAGCGCCGCCTCGCCGCCGCGCACGAGGGCGGCGTCGATGTTGACCTCGCTCATGTCGTTGACGATGACGGCCACGCGGAGTCCCTCGCGGTTGGCGAGGACATGGTTGAGCAGGGTGGTCTTGCCCGCCCCGAGGAACCCGGAGAGGACGGTGACGGGCAGCCGTTCGTACGCCATGGCCGTCGCCCCTAGCCCTCGGGGTGGAGCAGCCCGCGCTCGTACGCCCTCAGCAGCCGCTGCGGTACGAGATGAGTGGTGCCGTCGACCGTGAACGGCACGAGCTGTGGCGTGCTCGCCTTCCACTGGGCGCGACGATGACGGGTGTTGCTGCGGGACATCTTCCGCTTGGGCACGGCCATGGGGTCCTCCTCCACGGGCTTCACAGGTGACGGACCGGACGCTACATGAAAATGGATCCCATTACTAAAAGAGGTCTTCGGTGCGGTACGACACCCCGGCGACCATGAGCAACCCCGTCATCAGCGCCGTATGGGAGGAAGGGGCCGAACCGGCCCCGCCCGGTCCAGCCGTTCCCTACGGAGGTACCGTCCCCCGTGGCCACAACCAAGGAAGAAGCCCCCCAGCGCGGTCGGCACCTCGACCCACCGCTCGTCCTCACCATGCTGCTGGTGCTGGCGGTCGTGGCGCAGGGCCCGCTCCGCGGTCTGCTGTCCGCGCCCGTGACGCAGAGCTGGATGACGGTCTTCGTGGCGGTGGTCGTTCAGGCCCTGCCGTTCCTGGTCGTCGGAGTGCTGCTGTCGGCGGCCATCGCGGTGTTCGTGCCGGCCTCGTTCTTCGCCCGCGCGCTGCCGAAGCGCCCCGCGCTGGCGGTACCGGCGGCGGGCATGGCCGGTGTCGTCCTGCCGGGGTGCGAGTGTGCCTCGGTGCCGGTGGCGGGCGCCCTCGTGCGCCGGGGCGTGACACCCGCGGCGGCGCTCGCCTTCCTCCTCTCCGCCCCCGCGATCAACCCGATCGTCCTGACCGCGACCGCCGTGGCATTCCCCGGCAACCCCGAGATGGTGCTGGCCAGATTCGCGGCGAGCCTGCTGGTGGCCTGCACGATGGGCTGGCTGTGGCAACGGCTGGGCCGCGGTGAGTGGATGCGCCCGCCCGAGCGGCCGTCCTACGAGGGACAGAGCAAGGGCGCCGCCTTCTGGGGATCGGTCCGGCACGACGTGATGCACGCCGGCGGGTTCCTGGTCGTCGGCGCGATCGCGGCGGCCACCCTCAAGGCGGTCGTCCCGGCGAGCTGGCTGAACGCCGCCGCCGACAACCCGGTGATCGCGATCCTCGCCCTGGCGGTACTGGCCGTCCTCCTCTCCATCTGCTCCGAGGCGGACGCGTTCGTGGCGGCCTCCCTGACCCAGTTCTCCCTGACCTCCCGGCTCGCCTTCCTGGTCGTCGGCCCGATGATCGACCTGAAACTCTTCGCCATGCAGACCGCCACCTTCGGGCGCGCCTTCGCGCTCCGCTTCGCCCCCGCCACCTTCGCCCTCGCGATCCTCGTGTCGGCACTCGTCGGGGCGGTGCTCCTGTGAACCGTCAGGCCCAGACCGTCATCCTGTTCCTCACCGGCGGCGCCCTCCTGCACGCGGGCTTCACCGACCTCTACCTCCGCTACGTCAAGGCCGGACTGCGCCCCCTCCTCATCGGCGCGGGCGTCGTCCTCATAGCCGCCGCCGTCGCCACGGTCCTGTACGAACGCCGGGCGCGGCGCCAGGGCGACGAGGAGCACGGCCACCACGAACCCCGGGTCTCCTGGCTGCTCGTCCTGCCCCTGCTGGCCCTCGTACTGGTCGCCCCGCCCGCCGCCGGGTCCTACACCGCGATGCGCACCGGCAGCGCACTCCAGGAGCAGCCCTGGGGCTACCCCGCCCTTCCCGCCGAGGGTCCGCTCCGGCTGAGCGTCGCCGACTACGCGGGCCGCGCGGTCTACGACAAGGGCCGCGCCCTCTCCGGCCGCCCGCTCAGGATCGCCGGGTTCCTCGCCCTCGACGGCTCGGGCCACCCCTACCTCGTCCGTATGGCCCTCAACTGCTGCGCCGCCGACGCCCAGCCCGTCAAGATCGCCCTCACCGGCGAACTGCCGGCCGTCCTGCGGCCCGACACCTGGATCGAGGTCACCGGCACCTACACCCCGAAGCGGACCGAGGACCCCCTGAACGGCACCGCCGTCCCGTACCTCACCGTCACCGCCACCAAGCCGGTGAAGGCACCGCAGGACCCGTACGACGAGGCATGGAACGGCTGAGAGCGCAGGGCATCCGGGGCGGCAGAGGCGTCCTCGTCGTCCACGGAGTGAGTGGCGCGAGACGCGTCAGAGGCGTGAGAGGCGCGAGACACTTCAGAGGTGTCGTGGGCATGAAAGGGCCCGGTCGCTGGCGACGGGGGATGCACCAGCGACCGGGCTATGGCCAAGGCTAACAAGGCTGGTCGTCGGACGGGAGCCGACTGCTCGACTGGGTTGACGAGTTGTGATCGGTATCACGTGGGAGGGGATGTCCGCCCGGACGTGCGTCAACCGCCCCCGCACGGCGGCTCGTACGACAGCCGGGGCAGATACTCCTCCCACTTCTCCCGGGTGAGCACCCCCCGCGTCGTCGAGCAGATGTGCCGTACGGCGTCGTCCACGTCCAGATTCCACAGCCGCACGGTGTCGGCACCGCTGGACACCCCGAGCATGTGGCCGCCGGGGCTGAAGGAGAGGAAATGGCCGGTTCTGGCGTTGGGGCTCATCGACCGGCCGATGGGGGAGGCGTCGGCGGGGCTGCCGACGTCCCAGAGGTGGACGGTGCTGTCGTTGCCGCCGCTGGCCAGGGTCCGCCCGTCCGGGCTGTAGGTCAGCGACACGACCGTCTCGGTGTGTCCGACGAGCGGGGAGCCCAGCCGCTTCACCGCGCGAGGGTCGGAGACGTCCCAGAGTCGGACCTTGTCGTCGCCGCCACCGCTGGCCAGTGTCCTGCCGTCCGGGCTGTAGACGAGATCGCTGACCGCGCCCCGGTGGGCGGTGAGCGGTCCGCCGAGCCGGGTGGACCGGGCGGGGTCGGACACGTTCCACAACCGGATGGTGCCGTCCGCGCTGCCGCTGGCCAGCGTGCGGCCGTCCGGGCTGAGGACGAGGGCGAGGATGTATCCCTTGTGGCCGGTGAGGGGCTTGCCGAGCGGGACGACCCGGGACGGATCGCGGACGTCCCACAGCTGCACGTCGTGGTCGCCGTAGGAGGTGGCCAGCACCCGCCCGTCCGGACTGTAGGCCTGCGCGTCGGTGTACCGGATCCGCAGCGCGAGGGGCGAGCCGCGCAGCACCGGACGCGACGGGTCACCGACGTCCCAGAGATACAGCGCCCGGTTCCCGGCGACGATCGACAGGGTGCGGCCGTCCGGCGAGAACGCCAGGGAGCGGTTGCCGCCGTCCTTCAGGGTGAAAGCCTTCCCCAGCAGCACGGGCCGGTCGGGCTCCGCCACGTCCCACAGCCGGATCCGGCCGTCACGCCCGGCGGTGGCCAGCACCTTCCCGTCCGGCCGGAACACCCCGTTCCGCCCGACCATGTCCGAGGTCGGCACCGACCACAGCCGGACCTTGCTGTCCCCGCTCCCGGTGGCGAGGGTCCGGCCGTCCGGACTGAACCCGAGCGCGAACATCTCGCCGCTGGCCCCGGCGAGGGGTTCGCCGACCTGAGAGGGATACGCGGGGTCGGCGACGCTCCACAGGCTCGCCGTACTGTCCGCGCTGGCGGCCGCGAGCAGCCGTCCGTCGGGGCTGAAGGCCACGGACCAGATGGCGCCGGTGTGTCCGGTGAGGGGCGCGCCGAGCGCCCTCGCGCGCCGGGGTTCGCCCACGTCCCAGAGCCGGACCGTGTTGTCCGAACTGCCGCTGGCCAGTGTCCGCCCGTCGGGAGCGAAGGCCAGCGAGTGCACCAGACCCGTATGGCCCTTGAGCACCCTGCCGAAGGCGGCGGGAGCGCGCGGATCGGTGACGTCCCAGAGCCGGATCGTGTTGTCGTCGCCCCCGGTCGCCAGCGTCTTGCCGTCCGGACCGAAGGCCACGGCGCGTACCGGAGCGCTGTGCCCGGTGAGCGGCGCGCCGAGCGCCGTCGCGCGCGCCGGATCGCTCACGTCCCACAGCCGTACCGTCCGGTCCTCGCCGACGGAGGCCAGCGTCCTGCCGTCCGGGCTGAACGCGAGCAGGAAGATCGTGCCGTCGTGCCCGTCCAGAGGGGCACCCAGCTTCCGCGGAGCACGCGGATCGGTGAGGTCCCACAGCCGGACGGTGCCGTCGTCGCCGGCGCTGGCGAGCGTACGGCCGTCCGGCGCGAAGACCGCGCTGCTCACCCAACTGGTGTGGCCGGTGAGGGGCTTGCCGAGCGGCGTGGCGCGCGCCGGATCGCTCACGTCCCAGAGCCGTACGGTCCGGTCGTAGCTGGCGGTGGCCAGGTACGACCCGTCGGGGCTGAACGAGGTGAGGTAGACGGCGCCGCCGTGGCCGAGGAGCGGGGTGGCCAGGGGCGCGTTGACGATCGAGAGGAGCCGGTTGTCGGTGCCCTCGTCGTCGGCCCGCAGCCTGTGCGCCACCAGGTCGAGCTGGGCGGAGAGCGACGGATCCGAGTACTGGACGCGATCCGCCTGGGCGACCACCTGCTCGAACACGGCGTCGTTGCGCTGCTGCCACGCGACCACCGCCGAGCCGACGGCCACCAGGGCGAACGCCACCAGCGCGGCCACGGCACCCCGCCTGAGCCGGACCGTGCGCCGGCGCAGCCGGACCGAGGCGGCCAGGAACTCCACCGCGCTCCGGGTCAGGAAGGTGTCGGCGGCGCCCCCGGCTTTCCCGGCGCCCCCGGTTTCCCCGCTGCCGGCTTCGCCGGTGGACTTCGCCCAGGTGTGGGCCTGTTCGAGCCGCGAGCCCCGGTAGAGCAGCGAGGAGTCGCGCTCGGCGTCCTCCCAGGCCCGGCCGTCCTCCTCCAGCCGTTGCCGCAACAGATGGTCGTTGCGCCCCTCGTCGATCCACCCCCGCAAGCGGGGCCAGGCGTGCAACAGCGCCTCGTGGGTGATCTCCACGGTCTCGGCGTCGAGCGTCAGCAGGCGGGCGCGGGCCATCGCCTCCAACGACTCCTCGGTCTTCGCCGGGTCCGCCGACCCGTCCGCGAGCTGCCGCCGCGTCCCCCGACGCCGGGTGGCCTGCGTGTCCTCGTGCAGCCGGACCAGCCGCAGCAACAGCAACCGCGCGGCCGTCCGGGCCGCCGGGTCCAGCTCCGACCAGGCCCGCTCGGCGGTCGCCGCCACGGCGCCCTGGATACCGCCGGCCGCCCGGTATCCGGCCAGCGTCAGCCGCCCCGCCTTCCGCCGCTGCCACGTCACGAGCAGGGCGTGCGACAGCAGTGGCAGTACTCCGGCGTCGTGCGCCCCGCGCGGACCGTCCGCGCTCACCTCCCGCACGATCAGCTCCGCGAGCCCCGGTTCGAGCTCCAGCCCCACGGCCCTGGCCGGCCCCGTCACCGCCTCGCGCAGCTCCGTCGCCGTCAGCGGACCCAGCACCATGTGCCGGTGCTGCAACGCGTCCGCCAGCTCCGGATACCCGAGGCACTGCTCGTAGAAGTCCGCGCGCACCCCGAGCACCACGGCCACGGGCGCCACCCCGCCCGCCTCCCCGGGCGTGCACGCGGCACCGAGCAACTGGACGAACATCCGCCGGTCCGCCTCGTCGGCGGAGAGCGTGAAGGTTTCTTCGAACTGGTCGACGATCAGAACGGGCCGGGTGGGAGCGGGGGTGGGGGTGTCAGCACCGGCACCGGCACCGGCACCTGTTCTGGTTCCGGTCGGGGAGGGGCCCGCACCGTCGGCGACGGCCGCTCCCCGCCTCCGCGCCTCCCACGCCCCGACGGCCTCCCGCACCGCGTCGGCGAACACCGGCGTACCGGGCTCGTACGCGGCGGACACCACCTGCCCCAACTCCGGTATCCGACGGATCAGCTCCCCGACGGGATCGGTGCCCGGTACGAGCCGAAGCACCTCACCGGTCCGCCGCCGCCCCGACGACCCCTCGTCCACCCGTTCCTCGTCACCGTCCAGGGCGCCGCCGCGCACCGCGGGCACCAGCCCGGCGTGCAGCAGCGAGGACTTACCGGCGCCCGAGGCACCCACGAGCATGACCAGGCCACCCGTGCGCTCCGCCGCTCGCAACTGCTCCACGAGCGCGCCGGTGCTCCGCTCCCGCCCGAAGAACCAACGGGCGTCCTGCTGCCGGTACGAGGACAGCCCCCGGTAGGGACAGACACCACCGGGAGGAGGCTCGTCCACGGGCAGGGCCGCGGCTGCGGCGGACGCGGCCCCCGCACCGGCCGGACGCTCGCCGACGGGATCGGCCAGGGCCCGCTCCCACAGCCGCTGCCACTGGGCCATGTCGTACAGCCCCTTGGACACGGGCACGGCCCGCGCCCGCCGGGCCTCGGGGATCAGGACGTGCAGTACGGCGGCGAGGGCGGCGAACTGCGCGGGCACGTTCCTGGCCCGCCGCCAGTCACTGATCCGCTGGACGGACACCCGCACGGGCCGCCCCCGTTCATCGACCCGCTGAAGCCGGACGACCGACTCGGAAACAGTCTTGAGGGGAGGGTTGCCCGCCTCCTTGTACAGCAGCGCGAGACGTTCCGCGAAGGCCGTGCGTGCCCCTGAGCCATGACCCAAGGCATCCACCCCTTACCTTCCCCCACTACCTGACCATCCGGACCGGAAAACTCACCTTGCGTGTCTGACCTGTGCAAACGCCATCACCGGACACCTGGTCCCTCCACCCCGCCGACCCCGAATGGCAGGATCGAGCCCAAGCCGCGCCACCGAGCACGGGGCCCCCGGCATAGCGTCCGCAAAGGCGTCCCATCATGCCGCACACCCCCGCTCCACCCCTACCTCGATCCGCGCCCCCACGCCCGGATCGACACCCGCGCCGTCCGGCACCGGTCCCCACGAGGGGAGGGACCGGTGCCGGACGCAGCGCTCCCCACCGAGTCCGGTGAGGACGGTGACCGGTGACGGCGAAAGCCGTGGACTCGCCGTCACCCACAGCGTCGTCGGCGGGGAGTCGCCGCCGACGACCACCGACCTCGTCATGAAGGCCGACGCGTTCAACGGCGTCTCCGACCTCCGCACCACCAGCGCCCGCTGACGACGCATCCGCTCCACCCGGCCCGCTTACGGCTTCGGCCGGAGGCGGGCCGAGCGCGCTGATGGTCCCCACGGGCCTGCCGTACCGGTAGCCCTGACCTTCCCCTCGTAGCGTTGAGGCTGTGACTGCAGGGGAAGTTGAGAGTCATGGCGGAGAAGCGACAGTCGTACGATGCCGAGTTCCGTGAGGGGGCTGTGCGGATCGTGACTGAGACGGGGAAGACGATCGCGCAGGTAGCGGCCGATCTCGGGATCAAGGAGACCGCCCTGGGCAGCTGGGTGGCGCGGGCCCGGAGGGCCGGCGGGGACGGGACGCTGGGCGAGCTGGGACGCGAGGAGCTCGTGCGGCTGCGCCGGGAGAGCGTGGAGAACCGCAAGCGGATCAAGGAAGTTGAGATGGAGCGTGATGTCTTCAAGCGTGCCATGGCTCTCTGGGTGAAGTGACCGAGAACGAACCGGAGGCGCTGGTCGCCTTCATCGGTCGCCAGAGAGCCGAGCACAACGGGCCCCATCGGATGTCCTGTCGCCTGCTCGGGGTGAGCGAGGCGTGGTTCTGCAAATGGCGGCGACGTTCCGCGGAGCCGACGGAACGTGAGGTCAGGCGCGTGAAGCTGGATGAAAGGATCAGGTACTTCTTCCGCGCGTCGGGCGAGACGTACGGGTCGCCGAGGATCACGCTGGATTTGTGGGAGGAGGGCTGGCAGGTGTCGGTGAACACCGTCGCCGAGATCATGGCCGAGCCCGGCCTACAGGGGCGCAAGCCCCCGCGTCGGCGGAAGTCACTGACCGGGCAGGGCAAGCGGAAAGCCGCCCCTGACCGGTGCGTCGCCGGTTCGCCGCTGTCGCTCCGGATCTGCTGTGGTACGGCGACATGACCGAGATCGAGACCGGCGAGGACAAGATCTACTCGGCTACGGTCATCGACGCGTTCTCGCGGCGCTGTCTCGGCTACGCGATGGGCGAGCATCACGACGCGGCCCTGGTCGGGGCGTCGTTGAAGATGGCGGCCGTGACACGTGGCGGCAGCCTGGATGGGACGATCTTCCACAGCGACCGCGGCGCGGAGTACACGTCCGAGGCGTACAACAAGCTCTGTGACCGCCTGGGCGTGGTGCAGTCCATGGGACGGGTGGGGTCCGCGCTGGACAATGCCGCCGCGGAGAGTTTCAACTCGCTGATCAAGGTCGAGTACATCCACCGCCGACAATTCGCGACCCGGACCGAGGCCCGCCTGAGGATCGCCACATGGATCACTGGGTTCTACGACCCGCGACGAAGGCACAGCGCGGCCGGCGGCCTACCGCCCGAGGAGTTCGAAAGAATCATCGCCGAAGCGCGCGAGCGACACGGCCAGAAAGATCAGACCGCATAACCAAAGTCTCTACGGAACCAGGGGGTTGACAGATCTGCTGTGGCTGCCGCGGAAGGTGCCGGTGCGGCAGGCGTGAGGCCACGGCCGCGCGGGCCTGCCGCACAATCTCCGGGCCCGAGGCTCGAAAAAAATCCTCCGCACGGCGGTGCAACGAAATCCGATCCTCATGGACTCCTTCAACCATCTAGGAGGTGCCCATGTTGGATCGGAAAGAGGCTCGGGACGCGGAGTTCCAGAGCTTCGTCGTCGGCCGCTGGCCACGGTTGCTGCGCACGGCTTTCCTGCTCACGGGGGAGCAGCATGCCGCGGAGGACCTGGTCCAGTCGACGCTCGAACGGGCCTATGTGGCCTGGCGCAGGGTCGGCGCGGCCGACGACCCCGACGCGTACGTACGGCGCGTGATGATCAACGCGCACGCCCGCAGGCACCGCAGACGCCTCAAGGAGTTCCTGGCGCCGAAGGACTACTCGGGCCCCACCCACGAGCTGCCCGACGCCGACGACCGCATCGCGCGGGCGGACGACCGCGGCGCGCTGCTGACGGTGCTCGCCGCACTGCCCGTGCGCCAGCGGGAGGCGGTGGTCCTGCGGTACTGGGAGGACCTGAGCGAGGAGCAGGCCGCGGAGGCCATGGGATGCAGCGTCGGCACGGTGAAGAGCAACACGGCGAGGGGGATCGCGAAGCTCCGCGCCCTGCCGGGACTGGCCGAGGCACTCACGAGCGGAGGGCGGAAGTGATGAGCGGGGACAGGGAGACGAACCACGACATGACGTACGACGAGGCGCACACGGACATCGCCCTCCTGCTGGCGGACGCGGCGGACGAGGTGGAGGTCCGCGCGGCCCCCTATCAGGCGGTGGTACGGGGAGGGAGGCGCCGCAAGACGCGCCGCTGGGCGGTGGCCGCGGCGGCCGCGGCGGTGATCGCGGGGTCCACGGGGACGACGCTGGCGCTGGCGGGAGGCACGGGCGGCGGGCACGGGGCGGGGCAGGTGGCCGCGCGGCCCTCGGCGGGGACGGTGAAGCAGAGTCCTGAACGGCGGGTGACGACTCTGGCCAGGGGCACGGACCACGGCAGGAAGTGGAAGGTCGACGCCGTCGTCTGGACCGCGCCGAAGACCACGGCGAAGGCACGCGCCCAGCTCGCCGAGATGGCCCTGTACGGGGACGAGCCGGTCGCGTTGGAGAAGGCCTCGGAACTGGTAGGCAGGAGCTGGCACTTCGTGCACCTGACCGTGGGCAAGTCGTCGACGGTGATCCTGAGACTAGTCAGTAAGGACGGCCAGTTCACGCGCAGAATGGAGGCGTACTCGAGGCCGTTGGACACCGACCCGGGCAGCGACGCCCCGCAGCGCCTGGTGATCGGCCAGGTCTTCCGGACCGTCCAGGAGGTCACCTGCACCTGGGACGACGGAACGAAGGCCCGGGTGGAACGGGCCCCTGCGGGGGCCGGCGACTTCAAGAACCTGATCCGCGAGGTGGACGGCTCCCCGAAGGACTGGTTCGTGTGCCTGGGACCGGACGGAGCGAACTACAAGAAGGCGCAGGTCACGAGGTGAGGTGAGCGATGCGGGCAGGGCGGCGGCAGGGGTCACGACCCCCGCCGCGGCAGCAGGGTCACCACCACCCCTGCTGCCGCGCCTCCCGCATCGCCTCCATCCGGTTGCGGGTGCCTGTCCTGCCGATCGCGGAGGAGAGGTAGCTGCGGACCGTGGACTCCGAGAGGTGGAGCGTGGCCGCGACGATCTTCCACAGCGACCGCGGCGGGGAGTACACGTCCGAGGCGTACAACAAGCTCTGTGACCGCCTGGGCGTGGTGCAGTCCATGGGACGGGTGGGGTCCGCGCTGGACAATGCCACCGCGGAGAGTTTCAACTCGCTGATCAAGGTCGAGTACATCCACCGCCGACAATTCGCGACCCGGACCGAGGCCCGCCTGAGGATCGCCCCATGGATCACTGGGTTCTACAACCCGCGACGAAGGCACAGCGCGGCCGGCGGCCTACCGCCCGAGGAGTTCGAAAGAATCATCGCCGAAGCGCGCGAGCGACACGGCCAGATGGATCAGACTGCATAACCAAAGTCTCTACGGAACCAGGGGATTGACACTCGGCCTGGCCTTCTCGGTTCGGGACTTCGAGGCTGCCTGGAACAGCGTCCGGGCGCACGCTGAGAGGGAGCTGAATCGCATCCAAGAAGCGGTCCAGGCCGCGCGTCCGTGAGGCAGACGGCGGTTGGTTGGCTGCTCACTGGCGGCGCTCTGGTTTCGCCACGTGGCTCTTTCGACCGGCCGCGACAGGGCGGTATCCCGGGCGAGGTAGTCAGGAAGAGCGGCCAGTGCCTGTGGTCGCCGAGCCGTGGCCTGGCATCCCTGCACGCGGGCGAGGAGCCTCCAAGCGGGCTGAGACGTGCTGGGTGCCGATCGCCCCGGCGCTTACTCCGCACGGCTTGCGCCACACTCACAAGACCCTGATGAGGGAGGCGGGGACCCCGCCAAAGCTCATGGACGAGCGCATGGGTCATGAGGACGGTTCCGTCCAGTCGCGCTATGGACCCCATCACGCCAGGGATGCGGCAGGCGCTGATGACCGCACTCACCGGGATGTGGGAGGAAGCGTTGGACGCGCGCCGGACCATGAGTCTCGGCTCGCCCGTGACTGCTCTGGATGCGCTGCTCAAGCTCGCTAGCAGCGCGCTGATCTGGAGGCAGATTCCAAGATCTTCTCCAGGATTCCTCCAGAGAGCCCTTGGAGAACGAGGCAGGCCCGGTGCTGATCTCTCAGCACCGGGCCTGACCTGGTGTTTCACTGTCGGGGTGGCGGGATTTGAACCCACGACCTCTTCGTCCCGAACGAAGCGCGCTGCCAAGCTGCGCTACACCCCGATTGTCACTGCTTGTCGCGGCGACGTCGTTTACTTTAGCCCACCGGTGGCCGGAGACGAAATCCGGTTTTCGGGGCGTCGGTCGGGGCGGTCCGGGCGGCCCCTGCGGGGGTGTACGGGGTCGGGGCGGAGGTGGTCGACCACGACGAGGAGGAGGGCGAGGGCGTAGAAGGCGAGGCCCAGGAGCAGGGCGTTGCCGAGGACGCTCTTGAAGCCGTGGCGGTCGACGTCCAGGAAGGGGTAGAGGTACGGGGCCGGCCAGTCGGGGGTCACCAGGGCGGCTCGGCCGAGTGTGAACGCCAGGAACGCCAGCGGGTAGAGCAGCCAGGCCACCGTGTGGCTCAGGCGTGGCGGTGCCGGGCGGGTCAGGAGCAGCCAGTCCACCACCACCGCGAGCGGGATCGCGGTGTGGAAGGCGACGTCCGTCCATGCGAGCCAGCCGGTGGGGGTCGCCGGGGCGCCCGTCGACGTCATCGTCATGGAGAAGGGCGTCGCGTCCCTCGTGAGGATCAGGTGGTGGACCAGGGCCGTGATCACGGCGTAGAGGACCGTGCCGAGCGTCATCCAGGACGGCAGGGGGCGGCGGGCGAACCACGCGCTGCGGGCCGAGGCGGCGAAGACCAGCGCCACCAGGGCCGTGCTCTGGACCGCGAAGTGGCTGAACGCCCGCAGTGGGCTGCCCAGCACCATCTCGATCACCACGGCCGCTGCCGCCGCCAGTGCGACCAGGGCGCGGTACGCCGCCGCCGGCGCACGCCGTGTCGGTGTCACCACCGCCGCCGCGGGCACGACGGATGTCACCGGTGCGGGGATGCCCGAGATCGCGGGCAGGTCGGGGATGTCCCTGGGTATCGGTGCGGTCATGCGCTCACGCTAGGACGCCCCCGCGAAACGGGCCATTCGGGATGATCCGTATGAGGTGGTGCGCTTCCTCGCCGGGTCACCCCAACCGTGGCGGCTCCGGCGCTCCCTCCTGCCCGCGGCTCGCCCTGCCCCTTTACTCCTTGTGCTACCCCTTCCGCGCCACCAGCGTGAGCAGCGAAGCCTCCGGCGGGCACGCGAACCTCACCGGGGTGTAGCGGCTCGTGCCGCAGCCGGCCGACACGTGCATGTACGCCGTGCGGCCGTCGGCCGTGTGCGTGGAGAGGCCCTTCACACGGTCCGTGTCGAGGTCGCAGTTGGTGACGAGGGCGCCGTAAAAGGGGATGCAGAGCTGGCCGCCGTGCGTGTGGCCGGCGAGGACGAGGGGGTAGCCGTCGGCGGTGAAGGCGTCGAGGGCGCGGAGATAGGGAGCGTGCACGACGCCCAGGGAGAGATCGGCGGAGTCGGACGGGCCGCCGGCCACGCGGGCGTAGCGGTCCCGCTTGATGTGCGGGTCGTCGAGGCCGGTCAGCTCCACCGACATGCCCTCGACCTTCAGCGTGCCGCGGGTGTTGGTGAGGTTGAGCCAGCCCGCTCCGTCGAATCCGTCCCGCAGGTCCTCCCACGGGTTGTGGACGGCGCCGACCACCGGCTTGTTGCCGTTCAGGCCGTGGCGGCCCTGGACCTTCTCCAGGAGATAGCGGGCGGGGTTGCGCAGGGTCGGGCCGTAGTAGTCGTTGGAGCCGAAGACGTAGGCGCCCGGGAACTCCATCAGCGGACCCAGCGAGTCCAGCACCTCGGGGACGCCCTCGGGGTCGGAGAGGTTGTCGCCGGTGTTGATCACGAAGTCGGGGCGCAACCCGGCCAGGGACCGCAACCAGCGCTGCTTCTTGCGCTGCCCGCTCACCATGTGGATGTCGGAGACCTGGAGTATGCGCAGCGGCCGCATGCCCGGTGGCAGCACCGGCACCGTCACCCGCCGCAGTCGGAAGGAGCGGGCCTCGATACCCGCCGCATACACCACACCGGCGGCACCGACCGCCGCGATCCCCAGAGGTACTCCGTATCGCGCTTGCATGTGTCCATCGTGTCAGACCCCGCCGACCCCGAGCGCACGCCTGTGGACAACCGCCGACCCTCCACCCGCGACCGCCAACTCCCCCTGTGGACAACCCACTCCGGACTGTCCACCCGACCGACGCCCGACCGGTCCCCGAGCCCTCCCCGATCGGTCCCCCGAGCCCTCCCCGAACAGCATCCGAGCCGTCACCACTCAGCATCCGAGCCGTCACCACTCGGCACCCGAGCCCTCCCCAGTCGGCGCCCGAGCCTTCCCCACCCCGCACACACCAGCGAAATCAAGGCGCGCTCTCCGCACCGCACCTGCGACAATCGGCCCCATGACCACGCTCAAGTCGAAGCTGCAGGAAGACCTCAACGCCGCCATCAGGGAGCGCGACGAGCTCCGCTCCTCGACGCTCCGGCTGACCCTCACCGCGATCACCAAGGAAGAGGTCGCCGGCAAGGAGAAGCGCGAGCTCTCCGACGACGAGGTGCTCCAGGTGATCACCAAGGAGGCGAAGAAGCGCCGCGAGGCCGCGGACGCCTTCGCCCAGGGCGGTCGCCCCGAGTCGGCCGAGCGGGAGAAGGCGGAGGGCGCGCTGCTCGCCGGGTACCTGCCCAAGCAGCTGTCCGACGAGGAGCTGAAGCAGATCGTCGTCCAGGCCGTCGAGGAGGCCCGGGCCGCCGGTGCCGAGGGGCCGCGCGCGATGGGCCAGGTCATGAAGATCGTCAACCCGAAGGTGGCCGGGCTCGCCGAGGGCGGCCGCGTCGCCGCCATCGTCAAGCAGCAGCTCGCGGGCGCCTGAGCAGCCCCCGGCAAGCGGCCCCGGCGCCAGCCCCGGCCGACAGTCCCGGCAGCGGCCCCTGCCCCGCAGTCCAGCCCCGGCAACAGCCCTCCGTTCCCACGCGCTCCGGCACAACGGCGGTGGGGGGGGGAACCCCCCCAGGGGGACCCCCCCCCCGGCCCCCCCCCCCCCCCCCCCCGGCCCGGGTGACGGTGAGGTCACCGCACGGGCCCGGACCCGGTGCTCAGCGCACCGGGGTGAAGTCCCGCGCGCCGATGAACTCCGGCCGCCGTACCGGCGCCGAGAACGGCTCGACCGCAGCGTTCTCCACGCTGTTGAACACGATGAAGACGTTGCTGCGCGGGAACGGCGTGATGTTGTCGCCGGAGCCGTGCATGCAGTTGCAGTCGAACCAGGTCGCCGAACCGGCCTTGCCCGTGAACAGCTTGATGCCGTACTCGGACGCCATGGCCGTCAGCGCCTCGTCGGACGGGGTGCCGGCGTCCTGCATCTGCAGGGACTTCTTGTAGTTGTCCTTCGGGGTGGCGCCCGCGCAGCCGAGGAACGTGCGGTGCGACCCCGGCATGATCATCAGACCGCCGTTGGTGTCGTGGTTCTCGGTCAGGGCGATCGAGACGGACACCGTCCGCATGTTCGGCAGACCGTCCTCGGCGTGCCAGGTCTCGAAGTCGGAGTGCCAGTAGAAACCGGACGCGCCGAACCCCGGCTTGACGTTGATCCGCGACTGGTGGACGTAGACGTCCGAGCCGAGGATCTGCCGGGCCCGTCCGACGACCCGCTCGTCGCGCACCAGCTGAGCGAACAGCTCGCTGATCCGGTGCACCTCGAAGACCGAGCGGATCTCCTGCGACTGCGGCTCGACGATCGAGCGCTCGTCGGCGCGGATCGCCGGATCGGCGACGAGCCGCTCCAGCTCCTGCCGGTACACGGCGACCTCGTCCGGCGCGATGAGCTGCTCGACGGGCAGGAAGCCGTCGCGCTCGTACGCCTGGAGTTCGGCGAGGGAGACCGGGCCGGGCGTGGTGGGGGAGCCCCAGACGACCGGGTCCTGACGCGGGACCGACACCTCGGTGGCGCCGCGGCTCGGGTAGAGATCGGTGAGTGTGGTCGTGGTGGTCATGGTGGTCAGCCCTCCTCCGTCAGCAGGGGATAGACGCCGTTCTCGTCGTGGTCCTCCCGACCGGTCACGGGCGGGTTGAACACACAGAGACAGCGGAAGTCCTCCTTGATCCGCATCGTGTGCCGCTCGTGCCCGTCGAGGAGGTACATGGTCCCGGGCGTGATCGTGTACGTCCGCCCGGTCTCGTCGTCGGTCAGCTCGGCCTCGCCCTCGACGCACACCACGGCCTCGACGTGGTTCGCGTACCACATCGACGTCTCCGTGCCGGCGTAGAGGACCGTCTCGTGCAGGGAGAAGCCGACCTTCTCCCTGGCGAGGACGATGCGTTTGCTCTCCCACGTGCCGGACGCGGCTTTGACGTGCCGGTCGGTGCCTTCCAGGTCCTTGAAAGAACGGACGATCACGGTGGTTCCAGGCCTCCTTCTCAGCCTTGTCAGATGGTTTCCCGTACGGCTCAGGCGGTTTCCCGTACGGCGCGGGCGAGGACGCGCAGGCCCTCGTCCAGCTCCTCGGGGGTGATGGTGAGGGCGGGCAGCAGCTTGACGACCTCGCTCTCCGGGCCGGACGTCTCGATCAGCAGCCCGAGTTCGAAGGCCCGCTTGGCGACCCGTCCCGCGCGCTCCTTCTCGTGGAACTCCAGGCCCCACACCAGGCCGCGGCCCCGGTACTCCTTCACGTCGGCCAGGTTCTCCTCCGTGATGGAGATGAACGCCTGCTCGACCTGCTCACCGCGCTTGCGGGTCTGCTTCTCCATGGCGGAGCCGTCGGCCCAGTAGGTCTCCAGCGCGGCCGTCGCCGTCACGAACGCCGGGTTGTTGCCGCGGAACGTGCCGTTGTGCTCGCCCGGCTCCCAGATGTCCAGCTCCGGCTTGAACAGGCAGAGCGACATCGGCAGTCCGTAGCCGCTGATGGACTTGGAGACGGTGACGATGTCGGGGGTGATGCCCGACTCCTCGAACGAGAAGAAGGCGCCCGTACGACCGCAGCCCATCTGGATGTCGTCGACGATGAGCAGCATGTCCTGCCGCTCGCACAGCTCGGCGAGCGCGCGCAGCCACTCCGGGCGGGCGACGTTGATGCCGCCCTCGCCCTGCACGGTCTCCACGATCACCGCGGCGGGCTTGTTGAGCCCGGAGCCCTGGTCCTCCAGGAGCCGCTCGAACCACAGGAAGTCCTCGACCGTGCCGTCGAAGTAGTTGTCGAACGGCATCGGGGTGCCGTGCACCAGCGGGATCCCCGCCCCGGCCCGCTTGAAGGCGTTGCCGGTGACGGCGAGCGAGCCGAGCGACATGCCGTGGAAGGCGTTGGTGAAGGAGACGACGGACTCACGGCCCTTCACCTTCCGCGCCAGCTTCAGCGCCGACTCCACCGCGTTGGTGCCCGTCGGGCCCGGGAACATCACCTTGTACGGCAGGTCGCGCGGCCGCAGCACCAGGTTCTGGAAGGACTCCAGGAACGTCCGCTTGGCGGTCGTCGACATGTCGAGCCCGTGGGTGACGCCGTCCCGTTCCAGATAGTCGATGAGCGCGCGTTTGAGTACGGGGTTGTTGTGGCCGTAGTTGAGTGAGCCGGCGCCGGCGAAGAAGTCCAGGTAGGTGTGGCCGTCCTCGTCGAACATCCGGCTGCCCTGCGCGCGGTCGAAGACGGTGGGCCAGCCGCGGCAGTAGCTGCGTACCTCGGACTCCAGGGTCTCGAAGACGCTCAGGTCGGGCTGGGTGATGGTCACGTCGAATCGCTCCTCGATGCGTGGGGAGGGAGTGAGGGGAGGGGGAGGGGGGGAGTACGGGTGGGGCTCAGAGGGAGAGGGGTCCGATGCGGTGGAGCATCTCGGGCGCGTGCGGGCCGTCCGGGAAGTCCGCCGTCTCGAACAGCACCGTGCGCTCGATGTCCGCGCCATGACGTGCGGCGTACGCGGCGAACAGACGCTCGGAGGCGGTGTTGCCCGGTGTGATGGTGGTCTCGACGGTGGTCAGGGGGTGCCGTCGCGCGACCCGTTCGGTGAGCCCGTCCAGCAGCGCCCCCGCGAGGCCGAGCCCCCGGTGCGCCTCGTCGACGGCCACCTGCCACACCAGCAGGGTGTCCGGCCGTCCGGGCCGCACGTACCCGGTGACGAAACCGACCGGCTCCCCGGACTCGTCCCGCGCCACGGCGGAGGTGTCCGCGAAGTCCCGGCACCACAGCAGATAGCTGTAGGAGGAGTTCAGGTCCAGGGCTTTCGAGTCCCCGGCGATGCGCCACAGCGCCGCGCCGTCCGCCACGTCCGGGCGGTCGATCCGAATCCCTTCCGCGATTTCCCGAGGGGCTTCCAGAGGCTGGGTGTGCAGGTCTGCTTGTGCGGCAGTCATACGGCTTGAATTTACCCAGCGAAATTTCGAATTGCATCGCCCCGCGGGGTTACGTATGCGCCGCTCACGTGTTATCACGCGGGCGTGAGTGCTCCATCGAGGTGAGGTGGTTCTGATGACTTTCGTCCGGAAATTACCGGACGAAAGGGGCGCTCTGTGGAGTCGGTCACACGTGCGTAACCCTCACGGAATCTGCTCGAATTGCGCCCCGTGGCGTTCGCGAAATCTTTGCGTTTAGAGAAGAGATCAGCGGGCAGAAGAATACGGGGCCCTACCCGCTGAATTCAATGAATTACTTTTGCGGAAAAGTGTGGGGAAGGAAAGTGCGGGAAAGCGGCTTCGGCGGGCGTCCCACGCCTGTGCCACGCCGCTGCGTGACCACGCCCTTGCCTGGGACCACGCCGTCGCCTGTGCCTACGCCCAGGCTTCCGCCGCCGCGCGCCGGGCCGCTCGCGGATCGGTCGTTCCACCGCGCCCGGTCAGTGCCACTCCCAGCGCCGCGAGGCACGCGTGCACGACCTCCGGGGTCGCGTCGGGGCCGTAGTGGTTCACGCGGATCATCTCCGAGGCCAAGGCGCCGCCGCCCGCGGCCAGCGGCAGGGCGGGGTCCGCGGCGAGTGCCTCGGCGACCAGCTCCGCCGCGTCGACGCCGGCGGGCGTCCTCAGGGTCGTGGCGACCGGCGCCGCGTCGGCCGCCTCGTGGACGTACGGCTCCAGGCCCCCACCCAGCGCGAGCGCCCCCGCCCGGGTCGCCGCGGCGGCCGACGCGTGCCGGGACATCACCGCGTCGAGCCCTTCCTTCTCGATGCGCTCCAGACACGCCTCCAGCGCCAGCATCTCCAGCTGGGCCGGCGCGTGCAGGAGCGCGCGGCGGCCGCCGTCGATCCAGCGCTCCTTCCAGTCCAGCAGGGAGAGGTACGAGCGGCGCGGGGCCCGCGGGTTGGCCGCCATCCGCGCCCACGCCCGCTCGCTCACGGAGATCGCCGACACCCCGGCGGGCCCGCCCATGGCCTTCTGCGCCCCGATGACGCACAGGTCGACCCCCCACGCGTCCGGCAGCACCGGCTCGGCGCCGACGGAGGCCACCGCGTCCAGGTAGAAGAGGGCGCCGTGCTCGCGGACGGCCTCGCCGATCTCCGCCACGGGGTTGGTGTTGCCGGTCGCCGCCTCCGCGTGGACCAGTGAGACGAAGTCGATCGCCGGGTGCGCGGCGAGGGCCTCCCGGATCCGCGCGGCCGTGACCGCCGTGCGGAAGGGGACGGCCAGGTCGATGACGGTCGCCCCGCAGTCCCGCAGCCAGTTCCCGAAGGTCTGCCCGTAGGGACCGGTGATCACGTTCAGCGCGGTCGTGCCGGGCCCGGCGGCCCCGCGGATCGCGCCCTCCAGCGGCAGCAGCGCCTCGCCCTGGGTGATCACGACGTCCTGGGCGGTGGAGAGCAGCCGGGCCACCCGGTCCTCGATCGACGCGAAGTGCGCCGCGCTCAGCGGGGCCAGATCCAGAAACGGGTGTGTCACGGGGTGCTCTCTTCACCGACGGGGTAGATGGTGTCGAGGGTACCGACGGCGCCCTCGTGCCCCTCACCGGCGACATCCGAGGTCAAGTAGCTGAGTGACCATCGGATTGGTTTGGGAAAGTCAAACATCTCCTTATAATCGATTGTCTCAAGTCCCCCACAGGAGGTCTCCCCGTGAACTCGGTCCTCGGACGCCGGACCCGCACCCTGGCCGCCACCACCGCCGCGGCCGGTCTGCTGCTCGTGGCCGGCTGCGGCTCGGACGACGGCGGCAGCGGCGGCACCAAGACCGCGGCCGGCGGGGTCGAGCTGGTGAAGGCCGGCCGGCTCACGACCTGCACGCACCTGCCGTACCCGCCGTTCCAGTCGGAGATCGACGGCAAGGTGCAGGGCTTCGACGTGTCCCTGATCGACCTCGTCGCCCAGGACCTGGACGTGAAGCAGGAGATCCTCGACACCCCCTTCGAGAACTTCAAGACGGGTGCCTTCCTCAACTCCGGCGAGTGCGACCTCGCCGCGGCCGGTATGACGATCACCGACGAGCGCAAGAAGAACGTCGACTTCTCCGACCCCTACTTCGAGGCCACCCAGGCCGTCCTCGCCGACAAGAAGGCCGGCATCGCCTCCTTCGCGGACCTCAAGGGCAAGAAGGTCGGCACCCAGGCGCAGACCACCGGCGAGGACTACGCCAAGAGCAAGGGCATCGACTCCGTCTCCTTCGAGTCCTCCGACGCCGTCCTCAACGGCCTGCGCACCAAGCAGGTCGACGCCGTGATCATCGACTACCCGGTCGTCCAGGGCTGGTTGAAGGACAAGGCGAACGCCGACGCCTTCGAGGTCGCCGAGCAGATCAACACCGGTGAGCAGTACGGCTTCACGGTCAGGAAGGGCAACACCAAGCTCCTCGCCGCGATCGACGAGGCACTGGCGAAGGCGAAGTCCGACGGCACGTACAAGAAGCTGTACGAGCAGTGGATCGGCCCGTACGACGAGGGCGCCGCCTCCGCGGCACCGTCCGCCTCATGAGCGTGACCGACCCCGGCACACCGCTCCAGCCGAAGCGCAAGGGCCTCAGCCGGAGCCGCAAGCGCGCCCTGTCCCGGGGCGCGCAGTACGTCGTCTTCGCCGCCGCCGTCATCGCCTTCGCGGTCTCCGCCGACTGGGCCCGGCTGAAGAACCAGTTCGCCCAGTGGGACATCGCCGAGCAGATGTTCCCGGACGTCATCACGCTGGCGCTCAAGAACACCGTGCTCTACACCCTGTCCGGCTTCGTGTTCGGGCTCGTCCTCGGCATGGTCATCGCGCTGATGCGGCTGTCGTCGGTGGGCCCGTACCGCTGGTTCGCCGGTGTCTACATCGAGATCTTCCGGGGTCTGCCCGCCCTGCTGATCTTCATCTTCATCGGTGTCGCCGTGCCACTGGCCTTCCCCGGCACGCAGATCCCCGGCGGCACCTACGGCAAGGTGGCCCTCGCGCTCGGCCTGGTGGCCGCCGCGTACATGGCGGAGACCATCCGCGCGGGCATCCAGGCGGTCCCCAAGGGGCAGCTGGAGGCGGCCCGTTCGCTGGGCTTCTCACCCGCGCGCGCGATGGTCTCGATCATCATCCCGCAGGCGTTCCGGATCATCCTCCCGCCGCTCACCAACGAACTGGTGCTGCTGTTCAAGGACTCCTCGCTCGTGCTGTTCCTCGGTGTCACTCTGGAGGAGCGCGAACTGTCCAAGTACGGCCGGGACCTCGCCAGCACCACCGCCAACTCCACGCCGATCCTGGTCGCCGGCCTGTGCTACCTGCTGGTGACCATCCCGCTCGGCTTCGTCGTGCGCCGTATGGAGGCGAAGGCCCAGGAGGCCGTGAAATGACCCGGCCCGAGATCGAAGTACGCGCCCTGCACAAGTCGTTCGGCGACAACGAGGTCCTCAAGGGCATCGACCTGGAGATCGCCCGAGGCGAGGTCGTCTGCGTGATCGGCCCGTCGGGATCGGGCAAGTCGACCCTGCTCAGGTGCGTGAACCTGCTGGAGGAACCCACCGGTGGCCAGGTCTTCGTCGGCGGCACCGAACTCACCGACCCCGACGTCGACATCGACGCCGTACGCCGCCGCATCGGCATGGTCTTCCAGCAGTTCAACCTCTTCCCGCACCTCACGGTGACCGAGAACCTCACGCTGCCGCAGCGCCGGGTCCTCGGGCGCGACAAGGCGAAGGCGGCGAAGGTGGCCGCCGAGAACCTGGAGCGCGTGGGCCTGTCCGAGAAGGCGGACGCCTATCCGGCCTCCCTCTCCGGCGGCCAGCAGCAGCGGGTCGCGATCGCCCGCTCGCTGTCGATGGGCCCCGAGGTGATGCTCTTCGACGAGCCGACGTCGGCGCTGGACCCGGAGCTGGTGGGGGACGTCCTGGCCGTGATGCGCATGCTCGCCCGGGAGGGCATGACCATGATGGTCGTGACGCACGAGATGACGTTCGCGAGGGAGGTCGCCGACCGGGTGGTCTTCATGGACGGCGGGATCGTCGTCGAGGACGGCACCCCGGACCAGGTCATCGGCAGCCCGCGGCACGAGCGCACCCGCCACTTCCTCTCCCGCCTCCTCGACCCGGCGATGGCGAACGTGGAGGAGGAGGACAGCGCCCCCTGAGCCGCCCCCTGAGCGGCCCGGGGACGTGACCTGTGCGGCACCGCCGCGAGGGTGCGACCGGAGCGGCGTACCCGCGGTCGCAACGGTGCCCCGGAGGACCCTTATCGTGCGGTGCATGAGCGATCACGCGGTGCTGCACGTCAAGGGACGCATCCTCACCGGCCCGGAGGAGGTCCGCGACGACCTCTGGATCGTGGACGGTCGTATCACCTACGACCGTCCCGCCGCGGGCGACATCCGTACCGTCGAGGGCTGGGCCCTCCCCGGCCTGGTCGACGCCCACTGCCATGTCGGCCTCGGCCCCCACGGCCCGGTCCCGGAGGACGTCGCCGAGAAGCAGGCGCTGACCGACCGCGAGGCCGGCACCCTGCTGATCCGCGACGCGGGCTCCCCCTCCGACACCCGCTGGATCGACGACCGCGACGACCTCCCGAAGATCATCCGGGCCGGCCGCCACATCGCCCGCACCCGCCGCTACATCCGGAACTTCGCCCACGAGATCGAACCGGACGAACTCGTCGCGTACGTCGCCCAGGAGGCCCGGCGCGGGGACGGCTGGGTGAAGCTGGTGGGGGACTGGATCGACCGGGGCGTCGGCGACCTGGCCCCGTGCTGGCCCCGGGAGGCCGTCGAGGCGGCCATCGCCGAGGCGCACCTGCTGGGCGCCCGGGTCACCGCCCACTGCTTCGCGGAGGACTCCCTGAAGGACCTCGTCGAGGCGGGCATCGACTGCGTCGAGCACGCGACGGGGCTGACCGCGGACCTGATCCCGCTCTTCGCCGCCCGCGGGGTCGCGATCGTCCCCACCCTCGTCAACATCGCCACGTTCCCCTCCATGGCGGACGGCGGCGAGGCCAAGTTCCCGCGCTGGTCCGCCCACATGCGCCGCCTCCACGAGCGCCGCTACGACACAGTCCGCGACGCCTACGACGCCGGCATCCCCGTCTACGTCGGCACGGACGCCGGCGGCTCCCTCGCCCACGGCCTGGTCGCCGCCGAGGTCGCGGAACTGGTCACCGCCGGCATCCCGCCCGTCGAGGCGCTCTCGGCCACCGCCTGGGCCGCCCGTGAATGGCTGGGCCGCCCCGGCCTCACCGAGGGCGCCCCCGCCGACCTGGTGGTCTACGCGGAGGACCCCCGCGCGGACGTGCGCGTGCTGGCGGCACCGTCGAGGGTGGTCCTGAACGGACGGGTGGTCGGCTGAAGCCCTCCGCTCAGCGGTCCGCCAGGGTCATCGCCCGGTCCAGCGCCTGGAGGAAACCGTTGACCGTGACCCGGTCGCGGACCGCCAGGCGCAGCCACTCCTCGTCCAGCCCCGGGAAGGTGTCGCCGCGCCGGACGGCGTAACCGAGGCTGCGCAGATGCCGTCGTACGGCGGTCGCGCGGGGGAGCCGGATCAGGACGAAGGGGCCCTCGGCGGGCTCGGCCACGACGAGCCCGTCGGGTGCGAACTCCCGGAGCCCGGCGACCAGATGGTCCCGGTCCGCGGTGATCCGGCCGGCCGCGTCGGCGGCCTCCGCGAGCGCCCGGTCCGACACGCACGCCTCGGCCGCCGCGAGGGCGGGCGTCGACACCGGCCACAGAGGCTGTGCGCGCTGCAGCTCGTCGATCGTGCCGGGGGCGGCGAGGACATAGCCGATCCGCAGGCCGGCCAGGCCCCAGGTCTTGGTGAGGCTGCGCAGGACGACGAGGCCGGGCACGTCCGTCCGCCCGGCGAGCGCCTCACGCTCACCGGGCACCGCGTCCATGAACGCCTCGTCGACCACCAACGTCCGCCCCGGCCGGGCCAGTCGGGCGACGGCCTCCGCCGGGTGCAGCACCGACGTCGGGTTCGTCGGGTTGCCGATGACGACCAGGTCCGCGTCCCCGGGCACGGCCGCCGGGTCCAGCCGGAAGCCGTCCGACGCCCGCAGCAGCACCCGGCCCACGGTGTGCCCGGCGTCCCGCAGCGCGGCCTCCGGCTCCGTGAACTGCGGGTGCACGACCACGGGGCGGCGGACCCGCAGGGCGCGGGCGAGCAGCACGAACGCCTCGGCGGCACCCGCCGTGAGCAGCACCCGGTCCGCCGGCAGCCCGTGCCGGGCCGCCACCGCCTCGCGGGCCGACCGCCCGTCGGGGTAGGCGGCGAGCCCCGTCAGCGACCCGGCTATCCGCTCCCGCAGCCAGGCGGGCGGGGTGCCGGCCCGGACGTTCACGGCGAGGTCGACGAGTCGCGCGCCGTCGTCCCGCACCTCGGCGTCGCCGTGATGCCGAAGGTCGTGCCCCGTGTGCCGCGGGGCGTGTCCGTTCTCGGTGCCGGATTCAGTGTGCATGGGAGTTCGCGTGTCCCCGATGGTGATGATCGTGGCCGTGGTGCCCGTTCTCGTCCGGCTGGACGCGCGGCTGCCGCGGCAGCCCGGTGATGTCCCCGGCGCCGGACGGGGCGGCGTCGTGGGCGGAGGGTTCGCGGGATGCGCGGTTCATGTGCGGGTCGCCCTCCAGCGCCTCCCGGTACCGCTTCACGACCAGGTCGAGCAGCTCCGGCTCCGGTCCGATGACATCGGCCGACCGTACCTCGATCTCCGGGCGAGCGGCAGCCCAGCCCTCGGTCTGCATCCGCGCCCGGTCCGCCGGTTCGCCGGCGAGCGGGAAGTACGGCAGTACGACGACGCGCCGCGCGCCCAGCCGCACGCACCGGTCGAGGCCGCTCGGCACATCCGGCGCGGCCAGCGACACGAACGCCGTCTCCACGCCCCCGTATCCGCGCCCCTCCCACAACAGCCGGGCCGCCCGGGACACCTCGGCGTTGGCCCCGGCGTCGGTGGAACCGTGCCCCACGAGGAGCACGGTCACATCGGCCCGGTCGCCCGGCGTCCGGAGCGCGGCCGACGCCAGCGCCTCCTCCACGCGCCGCTCCAGAAGGTTCAGCAGGGCCGGGTGCGGGCCCGGCGGCCGGCCGCACGTGAACGCGGTCCCCGGGTGCCGCTCCTGAGCGAGGGCCAGCGCCGCCGCCATGTCCCGGTCGGCCCGCGCGGAGCGCTCCGACGTCAGCGGGACCACGGCGAACCGCCGTACCCCCCGTTCCACCAGCTCGTCCACGGTCGTGCCCAGCGACGGCCGGGGCGCCCCGGCGAAGCCGCCCCCGAGGGGCAACCCGGGGTGACGGCGCCCCAGTTCGCGCAGTAAGCCGCGGAACGCCTCGGCCCCGGCCTCGTCCCGGGGGTCATCACCGGCGACGAGCAGGGCGGGCGGCGGGGTGGTCACGATGTCTCCTTGGATGCGGATGCGGATGCGGATGCGGATGCGGATGCGGATGCGGATACGGATGCGGATACGGCTGGGGCTGGGGCTGGGGCTGGGGCTGGGGACGGGGCTGGATCTGGATCTGGATCTGGAGCGCGGGCGGCGGCCGGGTGGTGCGTCGAGGCGGTCGGGTCGGGGCGGCGGCGGTCGTCGTGATCGTGTCCCTCCGGGCCACGCCCGGGGACACGGCCCCGGTCGCGGTCACGGTCGAGGTCGTGCGCACGGTGATCATCATGCCGACCGGCGGCGGGTCCTGCGCAACCAGGGTTCCCCGGAGCGCCCGCCCCGTCCGGCGACGAGACGTCCCGCCCCGCACCGGCCGACGCGACGGCGCAGGTGACCCTCGCCGGCCGGCCGTCCGCCGGGGCCGACTTCCGCTTGGACACGAGGAGTTCGCCCCCGCCCGCGAGCGCGGCGGCCTCCGCGACGGACGGGGTGCCCAGGGCGGCCAGGGGCAGATCGGAGGGATGGGGCACCTCGACCGCGGCCAACTCCCGCGCCGAGTACGTCACGAGGGGCACGCCGAGCCGCGCCGCGGCGCGGACGAGGCCGGGTTCGCCGGCCTTGGTGTCCACCGTGGCGAGGACGGCGACCGACCCGGACGGAAGGCCGGCCTCCCGCAGCACGTCCTCGATCAGGCCGACGACCTCCGCCACCGGCGCGCCCCGGGAGGCGCCCACCCCTACGACGACGGGGCCGGGCGCGTGGTCACCCACGGCCGCGCCCCACGGGGAAGGCGAGGAGGTTCCACCGCGCGGGCCGGCCCGCGACCGGAACCCGCCCGCCCCGCTCCTCACTCGTTCGGGGTGCCGCGGCCGGCAGACCCCGCTGATCCGGTAGCAAGGACGCATGGCGGTCTTCGTGGCACTCGGCGCGTTCCTGATGACGCTGGTCGGCGGCTGGACGGCACAACGGGTGACGGACCGCCGTCATCTGGTGCTGGGCCTGGCCGGCGGCCTGATGCTGGGCGTGGTCGGCCTCGACCTGCTCCCCGAGGCCCTGGCGGCCGCCGGCGACGAGGTCTTCGGCGTACCGGCCGCCCTGCTGCTGTTCGTCGCCGGATTCCTCCTGGCCCACCTCGTGGAGCGCCTGCTGGCCGCACGCCAGGCCGCGCACGGCGCTCTGGAGAACGACGGCCGTTCGCCCCAGGTGGGTCTGACGGCCGCGGCCGCGATGGTCGGGCACAGCGCCATGGACGGCGTCGCGATCGGCGCCGCCTTCCAGGTCGGCGAGGGCATGGGCGTCGCGGTCGCGCTGGCGGTGATCGCCCACGACTTCGCGGACGGCTTCAACACCTACACGCTCACGAGCCTGTACGGCAACGCCCGTCGCCGGGCGCTCGCGATGCTGTTCGCCGACGCCGTGGCCCCGGTGCTGGGGGCCGCGTCCACCCTGCTGTTCACGATCCCGGAGGGCCCTCTCGGCTGCTACCTCGGTTTCTTCGGCGGCGCGCTGCTCTATCTCGCCGCCGCCGAGATCCTGCCCGAGGCCCACCACGCACACCCGGCCCGCTCCACCCTGCTGTGCACGATCGCCGGGGCGGCCTTCATCTGGCTGGTGGTGGGCGTCGCGGAGTGAGGGGCGGGACGCCGAGCCGGGCGCGGCGCCGGCCGGGCGAGCGCTCATGACGTCCGGCATCTCTCGACGAACCGCGCGGCGACCCCGGGCCCGGCCGCCCAGTGGGTGTGCAGATAGCTCGCGTGCACCCCCTGCTGGACGAACCCCTCCACCCGCGGCCCGGGAGTCCGTACTCCCCAGGCGGGCGCCGGCCCGGCCCCCGGCTCGACGACCGTCCGGTGGAACTCGTGGGCGCGCATCCGGGTCCCGGCGGGCGCGAGCACACTGTCGCCGACGGCCACGGCGTCCCGGTAGCCGAGCGTCAGCCGCTCGTCCATCCGGGCCGTCGCGTCGAGCACCCCGCACATGGGCCGCCCGTCCAGCTCCCGGCACAGGTAGAGCAGACCGGCGCACTCGGCGGCCACCGGAGCACCGCCGAACGCCAGCTCGGCGACCGCCTTGCGCAGCGGCTCGTTGGCGGACAGCTCGGCCGCGTACATCTCGGGGAACCCGCCCCCGATCACCAACCCGCGTGTTCCTTCGGGCAGTTGCTCGTCGCGCAACGGATCGAAGACGACGACCTCTGCACCGGCGGCGGTCAGCAGTTCGGCGTGCTCGGCGTAGGAGAACGTGAACGCGGGCCCGCCGGCCACGGCGACCACCTCCCGTCCGCCCACGGGGCCGACGACGGGCGGCTCCCACGCCGGACCCGACAGCGCCCCGGCGCTCCGGGCGAGCGCGACCAGTGCCTCCAGATCGCACCCCGCCCGTACCTGCGCGGCCATCGCCGCGACCGCCTCCACCGCCGCGGCCTGCCGCTCGGCGACCGGCACCAGCCCCAGATGCCGGGACGGCGTGTCCACCTGGGGCGCCCGCCGCAGCACCCCCAGGACCGGTACCCCGGTCGACTCCAGGGCGTCCCGCAGCAGCTCCTCGTGCCGGTCGGAGGCGACCTTGTTGAGGATCACGCCCCCGATCCGCACCTCGGGATCCCAGGAGGCGAACCCGTGCACCAGCGCCGCCACGGACCGCGACTGCGAGGAGGTGTCCACGACCAGCACGACCGGCGCCCGCAGCAGCTTCGCCACATGCGCGGTGGACGCCAGTTCCCCCTGCCCCGAGGCCCCGTCGTACATCCCCATCACGCCCTCGACGACGGCGATGTCGCATCCGTGGGCCCCGTGCGCGAACAGCGGCGCGACCAGGTCCGGTCCGCACAGGTACGCGTCGAGGTTGCGGCCCACCCTCCCGCTCGCGAGCGCGTGGTAGCCGGGGTCGATGTAGTCCGGCCCCACCTTGTGCGGGGACACGGCGAGCCCCCGCTCGGTGAGCGCGGCCATCAGCCCCGTCGCCACGGTGGTCTTGCCACTGCGCGAGGACGGCGCGGCGATCACCAGCCGGGGGACGGAGGCCGTCGAGGCGAAGGAGGTCACGTCGTCACCACTCGATGCCCCGCTGGCCCTTCTGGCCCGCGTCCATGGGGTGCTTGACCTTCGACATGTCGGTCACGAGGTCCGCGAAGTCGACGAGCTTCTCGGGCGCGTTCCGCCCCGTGATCACCACATGCTGGGTCCCGGGCCGGTTCCGCAGCACGTCGACGACCTCGTCGGTGTCGATCCAGCCCCAGTGCAGCGGGTACGCGAACTCGTCCAGCACGTACAGCTTGTACGTCTCGGCAGCCAGGTCCCGCTTGACCTGCTCCCAGCCCTCCCGGGCCTTGTCCTCGTTGTCCATCTGCCCGTCGCGCTGCACCCACGACCAGCCCTCGCCCATCTTGTGCCAGTCGACGGACCCGCCCTCACCGGACGCCCCGAGCACCCGCAGCGCGTTCTCCTCGCCGACCTTCCACTTCGCCGACTTGACGAACTGGAACACCCCGATCGGCCACCCCTGGTTCCAGGCGCGCAGCGCCAGCCCGAAGGCGGCGGTGGACTTGCCCTTCCCGATTCCCGTGTGCACGAACACCAGCGGACGGTTGCGGCGCTGACGTGTCGTCAGTCCGTCGTCCGGCACGACACTCGGCTGTCCCTGCGGCATCTACGCGGCCCTCCTCGAAGTCCCCTGTGTTCCCTGCGTGCCCTGAGCCCTCTGACCGCCCTGCACATCCCGGACGAGCCCGGCGATGGAGTCCGCCCGCAGCTCGTCCAACGTCACGGCCGTACCGCCCAGTTCACCCGCCAGCTGCCCGGCGAGCCCCAGCCGGACATGGCCCGACTCGCAGTCGACGACCACGGACGCGGTGCCCTCGGCCGCGAACAGCCGTGCCGCCCGCCCCGCGAGCGCGACGGGCTCCGGCCCGCCGGTCGCCCGGCCGTCGGTCACCACCACGACCAGCGGCCGGCGCGCCGGGTCGCGCAGCCGCTCCACCCGCAGCACGTCGTGCGCCTTCAGCAGCCCGGCCGCGAGCGGTGTCCGCCCGCCCGTCGGCAGCGACTCCAGCCGGGTCGCCGCCGCGTCCACGGACGAGGTGGGCGGCAGCGCCACCTCGGCCGCCGACCCCCGGAAGGTCACCAGACCCACCTTGTCCCGTCGCTGATAGGCGTCGAGGAGCAGCGACAGCACCGCGCCCTTCACGGCGCTCATCCGCTGCCGCGCCGCCATCGACCCGGAGGCGTCGACCACGAACAGCACGAGGTTGCCCTCACGCCCCTCCCGGGTCGCCTGCCGCAGATCGTCCCGGCGGACCACCAGACCCGGCCCGGACCGCCCGCGCGTCCGCTGATGCGGAGCGGCGGCCTGCACGGTCGCCGCCAGATGCAGCTTGGTCAGCGTGCCACGCGGCCTGCGTGCCCCGGTGGTGCGCCCGTGCTCGGTCCGGGCCCGCGAGCGCCGCCCGGCGGCGCCTTCCCCGAGCCCCGGCACGCTGAGCACCTTCGTACGGAACGGCTCGGCGGCCCGTACGGCCGACTGCTCCCCGGCGGCCGGGGCCTGCGCCGGCACGCCCTCGCCGGACTCGGGCTGTGCGCCACCGTCGCCGCCCTGCGGCCCCTCGGACTCGGGAGCGGGCGGCCGCCCACCGCCACCGGGACCGTCGGGCCCGGGATCCGGATCGTCGTCGTCCTGAGAGTCCTGAGGGTCCTGCGAGTCCTGAGGGCCCCGCGGGTCCTGCGGCGGCTCCGCGAACTCCTCCAGCGTCTCGTCGAGCCTGTCCTCGTCGAGCCCCGGCGCGTCGAACGGGTTCCGCCGCCGCCGGTGCGGCAGCGCCAGCAGCGCCGCCTGCCGCACATCCTCGGCGAGCACCTCCGTCCGCCCGGCCCAGGCGGCCAGCGCGGTCGCCGTGCGGGCCATCACGATGTCGGCGCGCATCCCGTCCACCTCGAAGGCCGCGCAGGTCGCCGCGATCTGCCGCAGCACCCCGTCGCCCAGCACCACGGACGGCAGCAACTCCCGTGCCGCGACGACCCGTTGCCGTACGTCGGCCTCCTCGGCAGCCCAGCGGGCCGCGAAACCCGCCGGGTCGTCGTCGTACGCGAGCCGTCGCCGTACGACCTCGACCCGCCGGTCCGGCTCCCGCGAGGCCGCGACCTCCACGGTCAGCCCGAACCGGTCGAGCAACTGCGGCCGCAGCTCGCCCTCCTCGGGGTTCATCGTCCCGACGAGCAGGAACCGCGCGGCATGCCGTACGGAGACGCCCTCGCGCTCCACGTACGAGGCGCCCATCGCGGCCGCGTCGAGCAGCAGGTCGACGAGGTGGTCGTGGAGCAGGTTGACCTCGTCGACGTAGAGGATGCCCCGGTGCGCGTCGGCGAGCAGGCCGGGCTCGAACGCCTTCACGCCCTCCGACAGCGCCCGTTCGATGTCGAGGGCGCCGACGAGCCGGTCCTCGGAGGCGCCGACGGGCAGCTCGACCATGCGGGCCGGGCGCGTCTCGAACGCCGGCTCGTGCGGCCCGTCCGGGCACGCGGGGTCCGGCTTCGCCGGATCGCACGAGAACCGGCACCCGACGACGACCTCCACCGGTGGCAGCAGCGCCGCGAGCGCCCGCACGGCGGTGCTCTTGGCGGTGCCCTTCTCGCCGCGCACCAGCACACCGCCGACCGCCGGTGACACCGCGTTTAGCAGCAGCGCCAGGCGCAGGTCGTCCTGGCCGACGACGGCCGTGAACGGAAACGGAACACTCACTTCTGGTCGCCCTCCAAGTCACCCTCCGGCCGTGGGCGGTTGACCCGCGGCCGGTCGTTCAACAGCGATCCGGCGCTCATCCGGGCACCCCCGGAGCCCCCGGCGGCACGAACGGCAGTCCCGTGGGCGCCCCCGACTCGACGAGCCGCCACAGCGCGTCCGTGTCCGCGTGCTCCTCGATCAGATCGCCGAGCCGGTCCAGCTGCTCCTCGCGCAGCGCCGCGAAGGACGTGTCGGGGGCCGGGACGAACCGGCGCCCCGAGGCGGCCGCCACCTCGCGCAGAAAGGCCCGCCGGAATCCGTCCGACTCCAGCGACCCGTGCCAGTGCGTGCCCCAGGTCTGGCCGACCCGGCACCCGTCCAGGAAGGGTTCCCCGCCCAGGACCTCGGCGACCCCGTGATGGATCTCGTACCCCTCGACCCGCTCCCCGAGGGCCTCCCCGGCGGGCCGTGTGAGGGTCTTGTCCTCGGCGAACCGCACCCGGACGGGAAGGACTCCTAGCCCCTCCACCCGCCCCCGCCGGCTCTCGACGTCGTCCTCGATGTGCTCCCCGAGCACCTGGAAGCCGCCGCAGATCCCGAGCACCGGCCGCCCCTCGGCCGCACGCCGCACGAGGGCGTCGGCGAGCCCGCGCTCGCGCAGCCACTCCAGTGCCCGCACCGTCCCCCGGGTCCCCGGCACGACGACGAGGTCGGCGTCGGCCAGTTCCTCGGCCCGGTCCACGAACCGCACCACGACACCGGGTTCGGCGGCGAGCGCGTCCACGTCGGTGAAGTTGGACATCAGCGGCACCGCGCACACGGCGACCCGCAGGACGTCCTCCCCGACGGGCGGCGCCACGTTCGACTCCCGGACCGTCCCGCGCAGCGAGACGCGCAGCCCGTCCTCCTCGTCGATCCCGAGCCCGTGCCGGAACGGCAGCACCCCGTACGTCCGCCGCCCGGTGAGCCCCTGCAGCATGTCGAGCCCCGGCTCCAGCAGGGAGACGTCCCCCCGGAACTTGTTGACGAGGAACCCGGCGACGAGCGCCTGGTCCTCGGGGGAGAGCAGCGCCACGGTCCCGAAGAAGGACGCGAAGACCCCGCCGCGGTCGATGTCGCCGACGACGAGCACGGGGAGCCCGGCGTTCCGGGCGATCCCCATGTTGACGATGTCGGTCCGCCGGAGATTGATCTCGGCGGGGGAGCCGGCCCCCTCACAGATCACCGCGTCATACGTGCCCCGCAACTCGGCGAGACAGTCCAGCACGGTCCCGAGCAGCCGCTGTTGCCGCCCGCCGTGATAGCCGCGCGCACTCATCTCGCCCACGGGCTTCCCCAGCAGCACGACCTGGCTGCTGCGCTCGCCCCCGGGCTTGAGCAGCACCGGGTTCATGAGCGCGGTGGGCTCCACCCGGCAGGCCTGCGCCTGCATGGCCTGGGCCCGGCCGATCTCGGCGCCCTCCTTCGTCACGAAGGAGTTGAGCGACATGTTCTGCGCCTTGAAGGGCGCGACCTTGACGCCCTGCCGCACGAGCCACCGGCAGATCCCGGCGGTCACCACGCTCTTGCCGGCATCGGAGGTGGTCCCGGCGACCAGCAACCCGCCACTCATCCCTGACTCCCCCACCGACGCACGACCCTTCCCCGCAGCACCGCCGCACCCGCGCCGACGCCCAGCGCGAGCCAACTCACCCGCCGGGACAGCCGGACGGCCCGCTCGATGTCCTCCACGGCGACGGCGCGCCCCTTCCCATTCAGCACGGGCCGGTGCTCGACCCGCCCCCCGTACGACAACGTGCCCCCCAGCCGCACTCCGAGCGCCCCCGCGAACGAGGCCTCCACCGGCCCCGCGTTGGGACTCGGATGCTTCCCCGCGTCCGCCCGCCAGGTCCGTACGGCGCCCCGGGCGTCCCCGCCGCAGGCCGCGGCCAGCACGGCCGTCAGCCGGGCACCCGGCCACCCCACGACGTCGTCCAGCCGTGCGGAGGCCCAGCCGTAGCGCCGGTACCGCGGCGAGCGGTGCCCGACCATGGCGTCCAGGGTGTTGACGGCCCGGAACCCCACCAGTCCCGGCACTCCGCCGACGGCCCCCCACACGAGCGCCCCCACGACCGCGTCGGAGGTGTTCTCGGCGACGGACTCCACGACGGCCCTCGCGATCCCGTCCGCGTCCAGCGCCTGGGGATCCCGCCCGCACAGATGGGGCAACCGAGCCCGCGCGCCCTCGACATCACCCGCGTCGAGAGACCGTCCGATCGCCCGCGCCTCCCGCCCGAGCGAGGTCCCGCCGACGACGGCCCAGGTGGCGGCGGCGGTCAGCCCGACGGAAGCGGCCCGCGACGGCCGTACGGCGGCCGAGGCGACGGCCCCCAGGGCGACGGCGCCGCCCGCGCACACCGCGGTGTGCAGTGCGCCCCACCCGCGGTGGTCCCGCCACAGCACCCGCTCCACGGCCCCGGCGGCCCGGCCGAACGCGGCGACCGGATGCCCCCGGCGCGGGTCGCCGAGCAGCAGATCACCGAGGAGCCCGGCGGCGGCGCCGTACGCGAAGACGCGATCGGCACGCACCCGTTCAGCCGTTCACGGGGTCGGGCAGGGGGCGGACGCCGAGCCCCGCGGGGCAGCCGTACAGGACGCGCATGGCGATATGTCCTCACTCAGGGTGTCCACGCCCTGGTTCGACGAGACCGACGGCGAGAGTTCCTGGCTCCCGGGAGGCGTTTCGCTGTCGCTTCCCCGGTGACAGTGGCGGGACCGCGCCGGACTCGCACCGGCTTCCTCTCCTGCCGTCGTACATGGCCCCGGCAGTCCACCACGCCCCCGGAAGACCCGTCAACTTGCCGTTGACCTGCGACGCAACGGTGTGCTCAGCCCCACACCGCCGAAATCACGTCAGACCCCCGTATTGGCTCTTTCCGTGCCCTTCCCCGGCGCCGGTGTGGTGGAACGCCCCGTGCCGCAACAGTGACACGCTGCTCGTCTTCCAGGGGAACGGCTCAAGATCCTGAACCGGGCGCTGGGGGAGGCCCGGCCGCGCGGGCCGTACCACCGCCGACGAGGGCGTCGCTCCGTGTACGCGGAGAACCCCGGTATAGGCGGAGACTCCACGTATAGGCGGAGAACCCCCGTATACGTGGAGAACCCCCGTGAGCGTCGCGGGACGCGCACGGGGGTTGCTCGTTCAGTCGTCGCCGTCGGCCGCCGAGGGCCGCGGGACCGCCGGTCTCACGGCCTGACCAGCGGCTGATCAGGCCATGATCAGGGAGATGCCGTACGCCACTGCCGCCGCGCACAGCGCGAAGCACGCGTACGCGCCCGTGGTCGCCACCGCCACCGAGTCGCCCCGGGCCGACGCCTCCTCCCGCTTGGAGAGGCCGACGATGCCGAGGGTGAACAGGCCGACGAGGGCCACGGTGACCACGAGGCTGACTCCGAAGACGGAGCCGAGAGCTGCCCAGTCGATGTGCATGGTGGTGATCTTCCTCAGGGAGTCGTGGGGCTCAGACGGCGGGCGTCGGCGTGGACGAGCCGGCCGGTGCCGTGGTCTCGGCGGCGGGGGCCGGGATGGTCGCCGTCAGGTCCTCGGTCACGGTGCCGACCGGCGGCGGGGTCACGGCGGCCATCGCCGTCGTCACCACGCCGGGCGGTTCCTCGGTGTCGTTCACGTTGGTGTGGTCGATCACCTCGCGGCGGGAGACCAGCCAGATCGCCACGCTGGAGGCGATGAGGAAGACCGCGACGACGGCCGTGCCCCAGGTGCCGAAGGACGTCACCCACTCGGCCAGCGCGGCGACCAGCGCCGCCGCCGGCAGGGTCAGGCCCCAGGCGACGAACATCCGGGTCGCGGTGGACCAGCGGACCACACCGCCCTTGCGGCCGAGGCCCGCGCCCATCACCGCACCCGAGACCGAGTGCGTGGTGGAGAGCGAGAAGCCGAGGTGCGAGGAGGCCAGGATGACCGTGGCCGCGCTGGTCTGGGCGGCGAAGCCCTGCTGCGGCTGGAGGTCGGTCAGGCCCTTGCCCATCGTGCGGATGATGCGCCAGCCGCCCAGGTAGGTACCGAGCGCGATGGCCGTACCGGCGGAGACGATGACCCACACCGGCGGGTCGGAGTCGGGCGCCAGGGTGCCACCGGCCACCAGGGCCAGCGTGATGATGCCCATCGTCTTCTGGGCGTCGTTCGTGCCGTGGGCCAGCGAGACCAGACCGGCCGAGGCGATCTGGCCGGCGCGGTAACCCTTGCCGCTGGCCTTCTCGTTGGTGTGCGCGCCGAGCTTGTACGTCAGCCGGGTGGCGAGCATCGCCGCGATGCCGGCGACCAGCGGGGCGGCGACGGCCGGGATCAGCACCTTGGTGACGAGCACGTCCCCGTGCACCGCGCCCACGCCCACCGAGGCGATCGTGGCACCGATGAGGCCGCCCATCAGGGCGTGCGAGGAGCTGGAGGGGAGCCCGACCAGCCAGGTCAACAGGTTCCAGAGGATGGCACCCACGAGCGCCGCGAATATGACCTCTGGCTGTATGCCGGACTCGTCGACGAGCCCCTTGGAGATGGTGTTGGCGACCTCGATGGAAAGGAACGCGCCGACAAGGTTGAGCACGGCGGACATGGCCACCGCGACCTTGGGCTTCATCGCGCCTGTCGAGATGGTGGTGGCCATCGCGTTGGCGGTGTCGTGGAAACCGTTCGTAAAATCGAACGCAAGCGCGGTGATGACCACGATCGCGAGGATCAGCGAGAAGTTTTCCATTTACCCGGGCTTCTTTCGGACGTCAGTGGCATGAGGACCGTAGGCAACCTGGGTGAACGGAAGATGAACTGGGGCGGGCGCGTGGGTGTAGTGAATGAGCGGTCGCCCCTCCGTTTGTGTGCGGGCGGCGGTGCCGGGCCCGCCGTGGCGGCGCCCCGAGGTTCGAACGCAGGCGGAATGCCGAGGTCCGGGGCCTACTCGCACCGCTTCCGGCCGCCCGCTCTCCTCGGTGAACTCCGTCCGGCCGGCCCGCTCGGCCGTGGAAAAAGTTCCGGCCACCCCGCGGGAAGGGCCACCCGCCCCCGAGGCGGGTGCCAGGATCACCGCATGGCTGAGCAGCGGCGCGGTGTCCGGGACGAGCGGACCGCGGACGAGGTGGACGAGGCGGACGAGGGCGCGCGGGGCGCGGGACGGCGGGGTGTGCCGGACGAGGTGGCGCGGGCATGGGACGCACTCGTCGCCACCGCCCGCCGGACGGTGGCCGACGGTCTGGTCGTCGGCACCTCCGGCAACGTGTCCGTGCGGGTGGGGGACACCGTCCTGGTCACACCGACGGGAGTGCCGTACGACCGTCTGAGGCCGGACGACGTCACGGGCGTCGACCTCACCGGCCGGCAGGTCCTCGGCACGCTTCGTCCGACCAGCGAACTCCCCATGCACCTGGCGATCCACACGACGGCCGAGGCCCGCGCCGTCGTCCACACCCACGCCGTGCACGCGACGGCCGTCTCCACCCTCGTGGACGAACTGCCGCTCATCCACTACATGTCCGCGGCGCTCGGCGGCCCCGTCCGGGTCGCCCCCTACGCGACCTACGGCACCCCGCGGCTGGCCGAGAACATGCTCCGCGCCCTGAAGGGGCGCACCGCCTGCCTGCTCCAGAACCACGGCACGATCGCCTACGGCGACAGCCTCGACGAGGCATACGACCGCACGACCCAGCTCGAATGGATGTGCCAGGTCTGGCTGAGGGCGTCCTCCGTCCCTCACCTCACCCCGCATCTGCTCACCCCCGGACAACTGGCCGAGACGGGTGAGCGCCTCAAGGGCTACGGCCAGCCGGGCTGATCACCGGACCCCGGACCCGCACCCCTCCGGCCCCGGCTGCTTCCTCCGGCCGCTTTCGTCGCGCAACCGTTTCTGCCCGCTGCTGCCGGGCTCCGGGGGGCCGGGTCGGCTCTCGCATTCGCCCGGCGCATCCCGGTCACCCCCGTACGCACGCCCACTGGCCCCCGGCGCGGTCCGCCGGGACACTGGAGCCGTGCGTGGAGTGAGAGCGGCAGCATCGGCCCTCGGGGTCGCGTTCGCAGCCGGTGCGGTCAGTGTCGCCGCGGGCCGGCTGGCGAGCGATGTCGCGCTGAAGGCGCCGCCGGGCGAACCGCTGCCCACCGAACCCCGGCTGACCGTGCACTCCACCGCGGCCGGCCGCATCGCGCTGACCCGGGCCTTCGCCTCCCAGCGCCCCGGCACCTACGGCCTCACCGGCAACGGCTCCCACGCGGTCGTCGGCGGCGTGCTGAGCGGCGCCCCGCACGCCCCGGACGCGGTCGTACGCCGCCTGGAGCGTGTCAGCCGAGGCACCCTGGAGCCCGGCGACAAGGTGCGGCTCACCCCCGGCCTCCACGTCGGCGACCCCCGCACCGCGCTCGGCCTCGACCACGACGACGTCGAGATCCCCGGCGAACTCGGCACCCTGCCCGCCTGGTTCGTGCCCGCCGCCCGGGACACCTGGGTGATCGCCGTACATGGGCTCGGCGCCACCCGCGAGCACACCCTGAACGTCATGGAGGCCCTGCACCGCCACCACTTCCCGGTCCTCGCCCCGGCCTACCGGGGCGACCCGGGCGCCCCCCGCTCCCCGGACGGCCTGAACCACCTCGGCGAGACCGAGTGGCGCGACGTGGACGCCGCCCTCAGGCACGCCGTCCGGAACGGCGCCGAGCGGGTCGTCCTGTACGGCTGGTCCACCGGCGCCACGATGGCCCTGCGCGCCGCCGCGCACTCCGCGCTGCGCGACCGCGTCGCCGGACTGGTCCTGGACTCACCGGTCCTCGACTGGACCGCCACCCTGCGGGCCCTCGCCACCGCCCGCCGCACGCCCGGGGCCCTGCTGCCCCTCGCGGTCCGCGCCGCCCAGGGGCGCACCGGACTGCGCGCCGCCCCCGCCGGTCACGACGCCACGCCGTCGGGCATCAGGGTGCCGATCCTGCTCTTCCACGGCCCCGACGACACCGTCGCTCCCTGGGCCCCCTCCCGCCGCCTCGCCGCCCTCCGCCCCGACCGGGTCACCCTCCGCACGGTCCGCCACGCCCCGCACGGCGCCATGTGGAACGCCGACCCGAAGGCGTACGAGGAGAGCCTCCGCCGCTTCCTCACCCCGCTCGGATAGGCGGCCGGGGGTCGTCGGGAGCCCCGCCGGAACCCGCTCGCGACAGAGAGGTACGCCACATTCCGCTTAGCGCCGCGCCGACGCGATCCCCGTCCGCGCCGACCCCGGGGGAGCCCGTGGAGACGCGGTGCGTTGGCCACCCCTGTCGCCCGCTGTGACATTCCGTTTGGGTTTTCGGACCGTCAACCGGAAGACTGCCCCCGTGACGTCCCGTAACCCGCGCGACTCCAGGCTCCGCCTCGTCGGCCCGCGAACCCTGGCCGCCGCTCCCCGAGCAGCAGTGACCCAGCGCCGCCGACCGGCCCCCCGGCCCCCGGAGGGCACACCACCGCCCGTGGAACTCGCCCGCATGGCCCGCGCCGTCCTGGCGGACGCGGCCCGCGTCGCCCACTGGGCCGACACCGCCCTGCGCCCCGGCCGCGAGGGCGCGAACCCCGACGGCAAGGGCACCCTCTCCGCCGCGACCGCGGAACGGGCCGCCGCCGATCTGGGGCTGACCGCGGATCAGGTCCGCCACGACTGGGACACGGCACGGCTGGCCGGCCTCGTCGAGGTGCACGGCGACAGCGCGCGCCCCGGGTGGCGCCTGCGCGCCTGGCACCGCGACGACAGCGCCGTGCTGCGCGGCTGGGTCGCTTTCTTCGACGCCTGGTCCATCGCCTACCCCGAGCCCGAGGACCGCGAGCCCGCGGCGGTGGCCGAGGTCGTGTCGGCCATGCCCCAGGTGCTTTCCTTCCTCCAGCTCTCCGCCGGGCCCGTCCCCGTCGAGCAGCTCCTCGACCTCCTGGAGCAGCGGGTCACCGAACTGCGCACCGAACGCTGCGAGGTCCCCTACGTCCCACCCGTCGCCCACCACCACTCTTCTGACGAGGCGCCACGCGCCGCACCTCCTGATCCCGAGCCGAGCCCCGAGCCCGCCGGGGACACCCCCCTCGCCCCGCTCCTCGACTGGTCCCTGCGCGCCCTCGCCTCCGTCGGCGCCCTCACCTACGGCGACGCCCAGGCCACCCTCACCCCGCTCGGCAGCTGGGCGGTCTGGGTCAAGCTGGAGCAGATCTGCGTCGCCGCGCAGAGCCCCGCAGGGAACATCGAGGTCTCCGCCGAGGACATGCTCAGAGGCTGCGCCCAGCTCCGTCCGAACGCGGCCCGCGCCGAGTACCGCGCCTGGCTCGCCGCCCGTCCCGTGGGCGGCGCCGTCACCGAACTGATCGCCGCCGCGCGCGGCGAGGACGCCCTCATCCGGGGCCTCGCCTTCGAGGCCCTGCGCGTCGTCGGCGCCCCCGCCGAGCCCGACGTCCGCACGGTCGCCGACGAGACCCCGCTGCGCCCCTACGCCCTGCTCTGGCTCGCCGAGCACGACGGCGCCGACCCCGAGGACGCCCACGAGGTCCTCACCCGCGAGGAGTCCACCTGGCTCTGGGTGGACACCGCCGCCGCCGTCGCCGACCACGGCGAGGCCCCGCTCCTCGTCCGGCACCTGGAGTCCGCGGTGCAGCCCACGGTCCCCGCGCTGCTCGCCGAGGTCCGCGCGGTCGGCCACCCCCGCACCGTCCAGGTCCTGGTCGCCCTCGCCGCCGCCCACCCCGACCCGGCCCTCGCCAAGGCCGTCCGGCGCGCCGCCTTCCAGGTGCACACCGGAGGCAGCTGACCGGGCGGCCGAGCACGTCGGCCGCCCGGCCGAGGCGCGTCAGCCGCCCGTCTCGGGGGCGTACGTGCCGAAGCTCCACACATTGCCCTCGGCGTCCCGGGCCATGTAGTCCCGCGAGCCGTACTCCTGGTCCGTCGGGGGCGTCAGGATCTCCACGCCGTGCTCCACGGCCCGCCGGTGGTGGGCGTCCAGGTCGTCGGCGGACACGACGATGTACACCCCGGCGGGCCCCGCGCCCTTCATCGCGCCGTCGAAGACGCTGCCGCTGCCCTTGGAGCCGATCATCACCGCGCCGTTGCCCTGCGTCAGCTCGGCGTGCTGCACCACGCCGTCCTCGCCCTCGTAGACCGACAGTTCGGTGAAGCCCAGCGCCTCCGTGAGCTGTCTGATGGCGGCCTTCGCGTCCGCGTACAGCAATGTCGGATAGACGCTCGGACGTCCCTCGCTCCTGCCCGTCATACCGATCACGACCTCTCCGTCGTCCGGAATACGACCCGCTGCCCAGTTTCGCACCCGCCACCGACAACGCCCCGGCGGCGAACGGGCCGCGGCGGGGCCCGGCGCGCCGGTGACCGAGACCACGTGATCCCTTGTCACACGGGCGGAAAACCGCTTGCCGCCCCCAGTTAGAATCGGCCCATGGCCATTCTCCTCGCGCATTAGACGGCGGGAACGTCCTCAGCCGCCCACCCGCCACCCCCGATCCGCCCTGGAGTCTGTCCGTGATCTCCGCCTCCGCCGTCGAGCTGCGCGCCGGTGCCCGCGTCCTCATCGAGTCCGCCACCTTCCGCATCGCCAAGGGCGACCGCATCGGTCTGGTGGGCCGCAACGGCGCCGGCAAGACCACCCTCACCAAGTGCCTGGCCGGCGAGGGCATCCCGGCCGGCGGCACCATCACCCGCTCCGGCGAGGTCGGCTACCTCCCGCAGGACCCCCGCACCGGCGACCTCGACGTCCTCGCCCGCGACCGCATCCTCTCCGCGCGCGGCCTCGACGTGCTGATCCGCAAGATGCGCGACAACGAGCAGCGCATCGCCAACGGCCAGGGCGCGACCCGGGAGAAGGCCCTGAAGCAGTACGAGCGCCAGGAGACGGAGTTCCTCACCAAGGGCGGATACTCCGCCGAGGCCGAGGCCGCCACCATCGCCGCCGCGCTCAACCTGCCCGACCGGGTGCTCGGCCAGCCGCTGCACACCCTCTCCGGCGGTCAGCGCCGCCGTATCGAGCTGGCCCGGATCCTGTTCTCCGACGCGGACACCCTGCTCCTCGACGAGCCGACCAACCACCTCGACGCCGACTCGATCGTCTGGCTGCGGGACTACCTGAAGACCTACCGCGGCGGCTTCATCGTGATCTCCCACGACGTCGACCTGGTCGAGACGGTCGTCAACAAGGTGTTCTACCTGGACGCCAACCGCGCCGAGATCGACGTCTACAACATGGGCTGGAAGCTCTACCAGCAGCAGCGCGAGGCCGACGAGAAGCGCCGCAAGCGCGAGCGGCAGAACGCCGAGAAGAAGGCCGCCGCGCTGCACTCGCAGGCCGACAAGATGCGCGCCAAGGCCACCAAGACGGTCGCCGCGCAGAACATGGCCAAGCGCGCCGACCGGCTCCTCGCGGGCCTCGACGCGGTCCGGGTCTCCGACAAGGTCGCCAAGCTGCGCTTCCCCGAGCCCGCGCCCTGCGGCAAGACCCCGCTCACCGCCGAGGGCCTGTCGAAGTCGTACGGCTCGCTGGAGATCTTCACCGACGTCGACCTGGCCATCGACAAGGGCTCCCGGGTCGTCATCCTCGGTCTCAACGGCGCCGGCAAGACCACCCTCCTGCGCCTGCTCGGCGGGGTCGAGAAGCCCGACACCGGCCAGGTGATCGAGGGCCACGGCCTCAAGCTGGGGTACTACGCCCAGGAGCACGAGACCCTCGACCCGGAGCGCACGGTCCTGGAGAACATGCGCTCCGCCTCCCCGGACCTGGATCTGGTCGAGATCCGCAAGACGCTCGGCTCGTTCCTGTTCTCCGGCGACGACGTCGACAAGCCGGCCGGGGTCCTGTCCGGTGGTGAGAAGACCCGTCTGGCGCTCGCCACCCTGGTGGTGTCGTCCGCGAACGTCCTCCTCCTCGACGAGCCGACGAACAACCTGGACCCCGCGAGCCGCGAGGAGATCCTCGGCGCGCTGCGCACCTACAAGGGCGCGGTCGTGCTCGTCACCCACGACGAGGGAGCGGTCGAGGCGCTCCAGCCGGAGCGGATCATCCTGCTGCCGGACGGTGTCGAGGACCTGTGGGGCGCGGACTACGCGGATCTCGTGGCGCTCGCCTGAGTGAACATCCGATCGGATGGGCGGAGCTTGCCGGTTGATCAACTTCCTCTGGATCATTCGGCCCATCCGTGATCCACCATCTGTGTGAGATCTCCTCGTACCGAGGTGTGTCCTCCATCGATTTCACGGCCGAGCCCCTGTGTGTGCAGGGCTCGGCCGTCGTGCGTCTCTGACCTGGTACTTCGTGGAACAACCCGTTCGGGTGTACGGACAACCCTGTGCGGAATCACAGCTTCCGCTCGTGAGTACGCGCTCCTGTCGTCACAACCTTGTCCCACGGACCTTGCCGAATGGGTGGCCATCGCGCCCCGGAGGGGTGATCATGAGGAGACCAGAGCGCACTTCCCATGAGGAGGACCGGGTGGCCGAGACTCTGAAGAAGGGCAGCCGGGTTACCGGCGCCGCGCGCGACAAGCTCGCGGCAGACCTGAAGAAGAAGTACGACTCCGGTGCGAGCATTCGGGCGCTGGCCGAGGAAACCGGCCGCTCGTATGGCTTCGTACACCGGATGCTCAGCGAATCGGGCGTCACGCTCCGTGGGCGTGGCGGCGCGACGCGGGGCAAGAAAGCCGCCTCGGCCTGACGCGCCGGGCGGTCCATCGGCTTCGATGGTGACCATCCGGTCGGTCGTCCCTCAGGGCCCGTGAGGGACCTGCGGGGAGCCCCGGCCGGCCGGATGGTTACTGTGCAGTCACTTAGCATGCTCCATCGCTCGGCTGACCGCACTCATCGGAGGCGCCCCATGGCTTCGCTCGAACCGCTGCTCGACCAGGACGGCGTACGGCTCACCGTCGACGACGCCATCGCCACGGTGACGCTGACCAACCCGGCCAAGCGCAACGCGCAGAGCCCCGCTCTGTGGCGGGCGCTCACCGAGGCCGGGCGGTCGGTGCCGGGCTCCGTCCGTGTGGTCGTGCTGCGTGCCGAGGGCAGATCGTTCTCCGCCGGCCTCGACCGGCAGATGTTCACGCCCGAAGGCATCGAAGGGGAGCCGTCCTTCGTCGATCTCGCGCGCCGTGACGACGCCGGGCTCGACTCGACCATCGCCGAGTACCAGGAGGCTTTCACCTGGTGGCGGCGCAACGACATCGTGTCCATCGCCGCCGTGCAGGGACACGCCGTCGGTGCGGGCTTCCAACTCGCCCTCGCCTGTGATCTGCGCGTCGTCGCCGACGACGTGCAGTTCGCCATGCTCGAAACAAGCCTCGGGCTGGTGCCCGACCTCACGGGCACGCACCCCCTGGTCGGACTCGTCGGGTACGCCCGCGCGCTGGAGATCTGCCTCACCGGACGCTTCGTCCAGGCGGACGAGGCGCAGCGGATCGGGCTCGCGAACCTCGCGGTGCCCGGGGACCAGCTCGCCGACACGGTGCGCGATCTGGCCGGAGCACTGGTGGCCGCGCCGCGGGACGCGGTGATCGAGACGAAGGCGCTGCTGCGGGGAGCGGTGGACCGGGACTACGACCGGCAGCGCGCGGCGGAGCGGGCGGCCCAGGCGCGGCGCCTGCGGGACCTCGCGGGGATCGCGGAGTAGCCGACGGTCCACGGCGGACAGTCCACGGGGGGTGGTCCCACGGTGGTCAGACCAGGGCCGCCCCGCCCGTCACCGCGGTGACGAGCACCGCCACCGACGGATGGTCCGGCAGGGCCTCGCCCACCGCCGCTCTCACCTCGCGTGCCACGTCCAGGGTCCGTCGTTCCTCCGTCACCCTCAGGTCCACGAGCACATGGCGGCGGGGGAGGACGGGCCCTGACGTGCCGGAGGCGCCGAGGACGGTGGTCAGACGGCTCACGCCGGGCACCGAGAGCCCCGCGGCGGCCGCGCGCGCCTGCTCGTCGTCGCCGGTGGGCGCAGGCGAGTCGGGCGCGGCGGCCGGACGGGCCGGGGGCTGGGGGACCGCCCGCTCGTCCTCCTCCAGCAGGCGTGTCAGCCGGAGATCCACCTCCGCCACCCGCAGGCCGAGCCCCGCCTCGGCTGCGGTGGCGAGGACGCCCCGCAGCCGGGCCGCCGTCGCCGGGAAGGGCTCGGCGGCCAGGCCCGCCAGGGCCGCGAAGTCCACCGTGACCCGCAGTGGGCCGGAGGGGAGCGCGCTCGGCGGCGGGGGCACCGCCGCCTCCTGCCCGTCGGGGTCCGCCACCGAGATACGGAGCGTGCCGAGACTGAGCCCCCGCAGCGCGGCGGCCGCGCGGCGCAGTACCGACTCGGCCGCCCGCTCCGTGATCCACGCTCCGTCCCGCGGGCCGCCCAGGGGGAGCACACGGCCCGGCCCGAGCTGCCGGCGTACCGCTTCGGTCCAACCGTCCGCCGTCATTCCTCCACCCTGCCGCATCCCCGGCGCGCGGTGCCGCAACCGCGCTTACTGTGGGTTGAGGGGGTTGACCGGAAGGGACGTACGGCATGACTGACATGACGGAGCGGAACCGGACGGAAGCGCCCGACGCCGCCAAGGAATCGCCGCAGGCCGGCCGCAGGGCCACCCGGCGCGGCGGCGGAGATCCGGCGAGCCGGGGGCGTACCACCATCGCCGACGGCGTCGTGGAGAAGATCGCCGGACTTGCCGCGCGGGAGGTCGTGGGCGTCCATGCCATGGGCAGCGGGCTGTCCCGGACCTTCGGGGCCGTGCGGGACCGGGTGCCCGGCGGGGCCAAGTCCGTGACCCGGGGTGTGAAGGTCGAGGTCGGCGAGGTGCAGACCGCGCTGGACCTGGAGATCGTCGTCGACTACGGGGTGTCCATCGGTGACGTGGCCCGTGACGTGCGCGAGAACGTCGTCGCGGCCGTCGAGCGGATGACCGGCCTGGAGGTCGTCGAGGTCAACATCGCGGTCAGCGATGTGAAGCTGCCCGACGAGGAGGACGAGGAGCCCGATTCCCGGCTGCAGTGAGCGTGACCCCCGCCTTGAGCACCTGGCCCACCACGTACGTCAGGAGTCCGCGAGTGTCTAGGAGCGCTGGATGAGCTTGGCCATGATCGGCATGATCGCCGGGATGGCGCTGGGCTTCGCCGGGTACTTCGGCGGCTTCGGTGCCTTCTTGCTGGTCGCCGCGCTGGGTGCCGTCGGCTTCGTCGTCGGCCGGTTCCTGGAGGGGGACCTGGAACTGGGCGACTTCTTCCGCCCGCGCGACGACCGACGCCGGTGAACCCGGTGGACAGCGGCCGGCCCGCGGAGCGCGGAGCCGTCGACCCCGGTGAGCGCGGGGCGATCCGGATCGCCGACCGGGTGGTCGCGAAGATCGCCGCGCAGGCGGCGCGCGAGGCACTGGTGGCGCCGGCGCCGGACTCCGCGCCCCCGAACGCCACCGTCCTGGTCGCCCACGAGACCGCGCGCGTCCATGTGATGCTCGGGCTCCCGTACCCCTCGGACATCGGTGGCCAATGCGCTGCGGTGCGTCGTCATGTCATCGAGCGGGTAGGGACGTTGACGGGAATGCACGTGTCGGAGGTGGCCGTCACGGTGGAACGGCTGCACCCGGCGCACGCACACGACGTGGCACAGGGGAGGACGCGATGAGCGAACCCCGGCGTTCCGAAGGCACCACACGACGACTACCCGTCATCGAGAAGACCGACGACACGGACGCGGCGGCCACGGGCGGGACGGCCGCCGGCCGCGACGCCGATCAGTCCGCCTCGGCCGCCGCGTACGATCCGCCGTCCCTCCGCGACGACGAGGGCGGGGGCGAGAAGCGCTTCTGGTCCGCGCGCAGAATCCCCGCGGGCGTCCTCGCCGTCCTGCTCCTCGGGGGCGCGGGCCTCCTTCTGTACGACGTCGTCGCCGTCCGCGCCGGGCGGGCCGCGATGGAATGGCGCCGCTCACTGGCCAGGGAGCTCGCCGAGCGCCCCCTCGACGACCCCTGGGTGCTGGCCGGTGCCTCGGTCGCCGTGCTCCTCGGGCTGTGGCTGCTGCTGCTCGCCGCGACCCCCGGGCTGCGTGACGTCCTGCCGATGCGGCGCGTCCACCCCCGGGTCCGGGCCGGACTGCACCGGGGCGCCGCCGCGCTGGCCCTGCGCGACCGGGCCATGGAGGTGTCCGGTGTGCGGTCCGTACGCGTCCGGGCGGGCCGCAAGCGGGTCGACGTCCGCGCGGTGTCGCACTTCCGGGAGCTCGACGAGGTACGGGCCGACCTGGACGTCACGCTCGCCGACGGCATCCGGGGGCTCGGCCTGTCCCGGCCGCCCGCGCTGTCGGTGCATGTCCGCCGGCCCGGCCGGAAGGGGTGAGGCCCGATGCCGAGGACCGTGAACCGGGTGCTGCTCGGACTGGTCGGGCTCCTGCTGACAGTCGGCGGCGGCGCCGTGCTGGCCGTGGGACTCGGTGCGGACCCGCCCTCGTGGTGGCCGCACGACGGCCGTGAGGACGTCCTGCTCAGCGACGCCGACCGGACCCGGTGGCACGACTCCGGCTGGTGGTGGCCCACCGTCATCGCCGTACTCGCCGTACTCGTCCTGCTCGCCCTGTGGTGGCTGACGGTGGTCCTGCGGCGCCACCGGCTCGCCGAGGTGCTCGTCGACACCGGCGACGGCGAGGGTGCGCTGCTGCGCGGGCGGGCGCTGGAGGGCGTCCTGACCACCGAGGCGGCCGGGGCGGACGGCGTCGAACGGGCCCACACCCGCCTGACGGGCCGCCGGCACGCCCCCGAGGCCCGCATCCGCCTCCTCCTCCGGCCCCACGTGAATCCGGGCGAGGCCCTGCACACCCTGACGTCGCAGGCCCTGTCCCACGCCAGGGACTCGGCGGGACTGGCCGAACTCCCCGCGGAGATCAGACTGCAGGGAGCCCGGCACCGGGCGGAGCGGGTCGGCTGAGGGCCCGCCCGCGGCGCGCGGGTGTCAGAACCCGTGCCGCATCCCGCCGTCCACCGGCAGCATGATCCCCGTCAGATAGGAGGCGGCGGGGGAGAGCAGGAAGGCCCCCGTCCGCCCGAACTCCTCCGGCCGCCCGTACCGCCGCAACGGGATGCGCGACTCGTGCGCGGCCCGCGTCGCCTCCGGATCCGCCGACATCCCGTCCAGCTCGCGCACCCGGTCCGTGTCGATGCGGGCCGGGAGCAGACCCACGACCCGGATGCCCCTCGGCCCCAGCTCGTCGGAGAGCGACTTGGCGAACCCGGCGAGCCCGGGCCGCAGCCCGTTCGAGATGGTCAGCCCCGGAATCGGCTCGTGCACGGACCCGGACAGCACGAAGCCGATGACACCGCCCTCGCCCAGCTCCTCGGCCGCGGCCCGCGCCAGACGGACGGCCCCGAGGAACACCGACTCGAACGCGGCGGTCCACTGCTCGTCCGTGTTGTCGGCGACGAACCCGGGCGCCGGCCCGCCCACACTGACCAGGATGCCGTCGAAACGCCCGAAGCGGTCGCGCGCGGCGGCGATCAGCAGCCCGGCGGCCGCGGGGTCGGCGTTGTCCACGGCGACACCCACCGCGTTCGCCCCGAGCGCGGCCGCCGCCGCCCCGGCGCTCTCCTCCTCGCGGCCCGTGAGGACCACCTTCGCGCCGTCGGCGACGAGTTCCCGCGCGACCGCGTGACCCAGCCCGCGGGTCGCTCCGGTGACGATGTAGACACGGTCCTTCAGCCCAAGATCCATGACCCCTATCCTGCCTCCTGCCCGCCGAAGAGGGCGAGGGCGGTACCCACCAGACCGACGTGGCTGAACGCCTGCGGGAAGTTCCCGAGCTGCCGGCCCGCGACGGGGTCGTACTCCTCCGCCAGCAGGCCCACGTCGTTGACCAGCCCCATCAGCCGTTCGAACAGCTCGCGCGCCTCGGCCGTGCGGCCGGTCAGGTGCAGCGCGTCCGCCAGCCAGAACGAACACACGAGGAACGTGCCCTCACCGCCCGGCAGACCGTCGACGGAGGTGGCCGCGGCCGTGCGGTGGTCGAGTCCGTAGCGGCGGACCAGCCCCTCATGGCTCAGCTCCGCACGGATCGCGTCGACGGTCCCGACGACCCGGGGGTCGTCCGGCGGCAGGAAGCCCATGAGGGGGATGAGCAGCAGCGAGGCGTCGAGCTCGCGGGAGCCGTACGACTGGGTGAAGGTGCCCCGGTCGGGGTCGTAGCCGCGGTCGCAGACCTCGCGGTGGATCTCGTCGCGCATGGCCCGCCAGCCTTCGAGGTCGCCACCGGTCAGTGTCGGGTCGTCCTCCAGGGTGCGCACCGCCCGGTCGGCGGCCACCCAGCACATCACCTTGGAGTGCGTGAAGTGGCGGCGCGGCCCGCGCACCTCCCACAGTCCCTCGTCCGGCTTGCGCCAGGCCGTCCGCAGGTACTCCATCAGCGCGCACTGCATCCGCCACATGTCCGGCTTGTCGGGCAGACCCGCACGCCGTGACACGAACACGGAGTCCATGACCTCGCCGTACACGTCCAGCTGCAACTGCCGTACGGCGTCGTTGCCGACCCGGACCGGACGCGAGTCCTCGTACCCGGACAGCCAGGGCAGGTCGTACTCGGGGATGCGGCGCTCACCGGCCAGGCCGTACATGATCTGCAGGTCGGCCGGGTCGCCCGCAGCCGCGCGCAGCAGCCAGTCACGCCAGGCCTCCGCCTCCTCCTGGTAGCCGCAGGACAGCAGCGCGCCGAGGGTGAGGGTGGAGTCGCGCAGCCAGCAGTGGCGGTAGTCCCAGTTGCGGACCCCGCCGACCTCCTCGGGCAGCGAGGTGGTGGCGGCCGCGACGATCCCCCCGGTCGGGGCGTACGTGAGGGCCTTGAGGGTGATCAGGGAACGGACCACGGTGTCCCGGTGCGGGCCGTCGTACCGGCAGCGCGCCGCCCACGCCCGCCAGTCGTGCAGGCTCGACCGCAGCGAGTCGTACGGGTCGACGAGGCGGGGCCGGGGCTCGTGCGAGGGGTGCCAGGTCAGGACGAACGCGACCTTCTCGCCCGGCTCGACGGTGAACTCCGCGTACGTGGCGCGGTCCTCGCTCCAGGACCGGACCCCGGGTTCGCTGCGCAGCCACACCGAGTCCGGGCCGGCGACCGCCACGCGATGACCGTCCGACCTGCGCATCCACGGCACGGCCGAGCCGTAGTCGAAGCGCAGGCGCACCGTGCTGCGCATGGTCACCCGGCCCGACAGCCCCTCCACGATCCGTACGACATCGGGGGAGCGGTCGCGCTGCGGCATCAGGTCGGTGACCCGTACCGTGCCCTCGTCGGTCTCCCACTCGGTGTCGAGGACGAGCGAGTCGTGCCGGTACGCCCGGCGCGCGCAGGTCCCGCCCCCTCGCGGCGCGATCGTCCAGTGCCCGTTCTCCCGGTCGCCGAGCAGCGCCGCGAAGCAGGCCGCCGAGTCGAAGCGGGGCAGGCAGAGCCAGTCGATGGAACCGTGGCGGTTCACCAGCGCAGCCGTCTGGTGGTCGCCGATCAGCGCGTAGTCCTCGATGCGGGGGTGCACGGGGTTGCGGGTTCCCGTAGCCCGGGGTGATCAATCCGGCGGGATCCGGAGGGGGAGCGTCAGCCCGGCCCCGTCCCCGCCGTGGTCCCTCCCACTCCCGAGAAGATCACCCCCGAGCCGGAGGGGGCCTGGTTGAGCACCCAGAGGCCGAGCAGGGTGGCGAGGGCGAAGACCAGGAGGACGAGGACCGCGAGGACGAGCCGCCGGCGGCGTTCGCGGCGGAGCCAGTCGCCGCGGGCCGTGCGGTAGGCGTCGGGGGCGGCGTGGACCCCGCCCGCCAGCGCGGCGAGCGCCTCGGCCAGCTCCCGCTCGGTGCGGTCCCGGCCGGTGTCGTTGCCGGTGGTGTCGTTCATCGCCGGGCCTCCATCGCCTGCGTCAGGGCGGCGAGGCCGCGTGCGGTGTGGGTCTTGACCGAGCCGCAGGAGATGCCCATCGCGGCCGCGATCTCGCTCTCCTTCAGCCCCAGCCAGTGGCGCAGCACGAGGGCCTCCCGCTGCCGGGCGGGCAGGTGCTGGAGCGCGCCGATCAGCACCCGCTGGTCGTCGTGGAGCAGCGCGGTGCTCTCGGCGGAGGCGACCGGCTCCTCGGCCGCCGGTGTCTCCACATGCCTGCGGGCGACCTGGAGGTGCCGTATCCGCATCCGGGTCAGATTGCAGACCGTCGACCGCAGATACGCCTCCGCGGCCTCGGCGTCCCGCAGGCGCCGCCACTTGCGGTAGATCTGGTAGTACGCCTCGGCCACCACGTTCTCGGGGTCGTCGGCGCCCAGCAGCACCGCGAGCCGCAGCATCGAGGAGTAGTGCAGCTCGAACAGCCGGGCGACGCCCGCCTCCCGTTCCACGTCGGCGGGATCGCCGAGGGCGCCCGGCGGCAGGGCGGGGTGCGGGACCTGTCCGGGGTGCGGCACCAGGGGTTCGGCCGGGGCCGGCACCTGGCTCCGGGGCTGCCCGGCGGCGGCCAGGGGCGCGGAGGCCGGCGGGGGCACCGGCACACGGAGGTGCTGTCTGCGTCTCACGGGTTGCTCGCTCCCGTCTCGGGGCGCCGCCTGACGGTCAGGCGGGACGGTAGGTCGGTCGCGTCGGCGCCGCGCGGGACACCGAGCCGTTCGAGGACCGTGGTGCCGACGACGGCGACGGTCAGGTTGAGCAGGAGCGCGAGCAGGCCGGCGTAGATCTCCAGCGTGCCGCCGCCCAGGAGCACGATGGACGAGAAGCCCTCGCGCACCACCAGGAACGTGCCGGTCAGCATGCCCACGCCCCATCCGGCGAGCAGCGCCCGGGGGTGCAGCCGTCCGGTGAAGAGGCCGACGGCCACCGCCGGGAAGATCTGCAGGATCCACACCCCGCCGAGGAGCTGGAGGTTGATGGCGTCCTGGTCCCGCAGCCCGAACACGAACGCCACCGCCCCCACCTTCGCGGTCAGCGACACCACCTTGGCGATGCGCACCTGGCGCTTGGGCGTGGCGGTGGGCTGGAAGTACTCGACGTACACGTTGCGGACGAAGCCCGTGGCGGCCGCGATCGACATCACCGCCGCCGGGACCAGCGCGCCCACGGTGATCGCGCCGAACACCAGTCCGGCCAGCGGCCCCGGCATCAGCCGGTCCACCAGCATCGGTACGGCCGCCTCCGCGCCGCCCTCCGGCGCCCGGACCCCGGACGCGAGCGCCGCGATGCCGAGGAACCCGAAGAGGGCCAGCAGTCCCGTCCAGGCGGGCAGCGCCACGGCGACCTTGCGGACCGTGCGCGGCCCGTCGGCGGCGAACCCGGCGGTCAGGACGTGCGGGTACATCAGCAGGGCCAGCGCCGAGCCGAGTGCGAGGGTGGCGTAGGCGGGCTGCTGTTCGGGGGCCAACAGGAGCGCGGATCCCTCCACACCGGTGCCGCCGAGCCGCCGGGCGGCCCCCTCGAAGACCGCGCCCGGACCGCCGAACCGTTCCAGCACCAGCCAGCACACGGCGGTCAGCGACACGAAGACGGCCACCGCCTTCAGCGCCGAGATCACCGCGGGCGCCCGCAGCCCGTGCCGGTACGTCGCCACCGCGAGCCCCGCGAACAACGCCACCATCACGAGGTCACCGGCCGCGCCCTTCGGATAGACGCCCCCGGCCGTCAGCACCGCCCTGATGCCGAGCAGTTGCAGCGCCAGATACGGCATCGTCGCGAGGATCCCGGTCAGCGCCACCACCAGGGCGAGCGGCGCCGAACCGTACCGGCCGCGCACGAAGTCCCCGGCCGTCACATAGCCGTGCCGCCGGGCGACCTCCCAGAGCCGGGTCAGCAGGACGAAGGCCAGCGGGCAGACGATCACCGTGTACGGCACCGCGAAGAAGGCGGGCGCCCCGTTGCCGTACGCGAGGCCCGGCACGGCGGTGAAGGTGTACGCGGTGAAGATCGTCCCGCCGAGCAGCAGCCAGGTCCACACCGGGCCGAGACTCCGGTCGGCCAGCGCCCACCCCTCCAGCGACGGCAGCCGGTCCGAGGGGCGCAGCCGGCGCGCGGTGACGGCGAGCAGCGACGCTCCGCCGATCACGGCGAGGAACGTCGCGGTCATGGCTGCGTCCGCCATGGGTCACCGTCCTTGGTGTGCCTGGGCTCCCGGGTGTGCCTCGGCCCTCGCGTGTTGGTTGCGCGGACGGCCGGTTCGGAGGACACGCGGCGGCGAGAAATCTTCGGGGAATCTTCTGGAATTCGCTGTCAACCGGATCCGTCGGGTGGGCAACTCTTGCACAGACCCACAGCGATCGGGAGAGGAGAACGGCCCGTGGCACATACCCCGGCACACCACGCTCACCAGCGACTACGGCGCGTCGCGAGCGCCGTCCTGCTCCTCGCCCCCGCCGCGGGACTGCTCTGGGTCCCCTGGTACGCCGGTGCGGAGCCACGGCTCGCGGGAACGCCGTTCTTCTACTGGTACCAGCTCGCCTGGGTCCCGGGATGCGGCCTCTGCCTGCTCGCCGCGTACGCGCTGACCGGCCGCCGCCGCCCGGAGGGGCGCCGCTCGGACGGGCAGCGCCCCGACCGACATCACTGAGCCGCACCCGCCCCCGCTTCTCCCTGCCGCACACCCGTTGAAATCAGGAGCCGCCATGTCTGTGTCAGCCATGCCCGAATCCGGTCCCGAGGCCCCGGAGAAATCCCGCATGTCGCCGAAATCGATCGCGCTGTGGATATCCGTGGCCCTCGTCGGCGCGATCGGCTGGGCCGTGCTCGCGCTGTCCCGGGGCGAGGAGATCTCGGCCGTCTGGCTGCTCATGGCGGCCCTCGGTTCGTACGCGATCGGCTACCGCTTCTACTCGCGGTTCATCGTGCGCCGGGTCCTCCAGGCCGACGACACCCGGGCCACCCCGGCCGAACGCCTGGAGGACGGCGTCGACTACCACCCGACCGACAAGCGGGTGCTGTTCGGCCACCACTTCGCGGCGATCGCCGGCGCGGGCCCGCTGGTCGGACCGGTGCTGGCGGCCCAGATGGGCTATCTGCCGGGCACCATCTGGATCATCGCGGGCGTGATCTTCGCCGGTGCGGTCCAGGACATGATCGTCCTGTTCCTCTCGATGCGCCGGGACGGCAAGAGCCTCGGCCAGATGGCCCGGGACGAGATCGGCAGGGTCGGCGGCGCCGCCGCGCTGATCGGTGTCTTCGCCATCATGATCATTCTGCTCGCGGTCCTCGCGATGGTCGTCGTCAACGCCCTCGCCGAGTCCGCCTGGGGCACCTTCTCGGTCACCATGACCATCCCGATCGCCCTCTTCATGGGCTTCTACCTGCGCTACCTGCGCCCGGGCCGGGTCGTGGAGACCAGCTTCATCGGCGTGGCCCTCCTCCTGCTGGCCATCCTCGGCGGCGGCTGGATCCAGGACTCCTCGCTCGCCGAGTACTTCGTCTGGAGCCCCGAGACCCTGGTCTTCTGCCTGGTCGGCTACGGCTTCGTCGCCTCCGTGCTCCCCGTGTGGATGCTGCTGGCCCCGCGCGACTACCTCTCCACCTTCATGAAGGTCGGCACCATCGTCCTGATGGCCGTCGGTGTCGTGATCGCCGCCCCCAACCTCCGCGCCGAGCCGGTCACCGAGTTCGCCCGCACCGGCGCCGGACCGGTCTTCGCCGGCTCCCTCTTCCCCTTCCTCTTCATCACCATCGCCTGCGGCGCCCTGTCCGGCTTCCACGCCCTGGTCTCCTCCGGCACCACCCCGAAGCTGATCCAGAAGGAGTCCCAGGTCCGGCTGATCGGCTACGGCTCCATGCTCACGGAGTCCTTCGTCGCCGTGATGGCCCTGATCGCCGCGTGTGTGCTGGAGCCCGGCCTCTTCTACGCCATGAACTCCCCGGCCGCGCTGCTCGGCCCGACGGTCGACACCGCCGCCGAGGCGGTCAAGAACCTCGGCTTCACCATCACCCCGGAACAGCTCACGGCGGCGGCCAAGGCCGTCGAGGAGGAGACCCTCGTCGGCCGCTCCGGCGGCGCGCCCACCCTGGCCGTGGGCATGTCGGAGATCTTCGCCGGGGTCTTCGGCGGCGCCGGGATGAAGGCGTTCTGGTACCACTTCGCGATCATGTTCGAGGCCCTGTTCATCCTCACGACGGTGGACGCCGGCACCCGCGTCGGGCGCTTCATGCTCCAGGACATGCTCGGCAACGTCTGGAAGCCGATCGGCCGCGTCACCTGGAAGCCGGGCATCTGGATCACCAGCGCCCTGGTCGTCGGAGCCTGGGGCTACTTCCTCCACGCCGGTGTCACCGACCCCCTCGGCGGGATCAAGCAGCTCTTCCCGCTCTTCGGCATCGCCAACCAGCTGCTCGCCGCGGTCGCCCTCGCCGTCACCACCACCGTGCTCATCAAGTCCGGCAAGCTGCGCTGGGCCTGGGTCACCGGCATCCCGCTGGCCTGGGACGTGGCCGTCACCTTCACCGCCGGCTGGCAGAAGATCTTCTCGGACAACCCCGCGATCGGTTTCTTCGCCCTGCGGGACAAGTACGCGGCGGCCGTCGACAAGGGCGAACTCCTGCCCGGCGCCACGACCATGGACGACATGCACACGATCGTCACCAACAACACGGTCGACGGCGTGATCATGGCGGTCTTCCTGATCCTGGTCCTCACCGTCCTGGTCAACTGCGCCGTGGTGTGCGTCCGCGCCGTACGCTCGCCGGTCCCGCTGCCGTCCACCGAGGCCCCGTACGTCGCGTCGCGCATCGACGCGGGGGACTCCGAGAAGGAGCTGGTGGGGGCTCGCCGGTGACCGTCCGGAACTGGGTGCGCGGGGTGCGCTGGTACCTGCGGGAGCTGACCGGCGAGGCCGAGTACGACCGCTACTGCGACCGTCACCGCCGCCACCACCCGAAGGCCCCGCTCCCGACCCGCAGGGAGTACGACGCCCTGCGGACCCGGCGCAGGGAGGAGCACCCGGAGGGCCGCTGCTGCTGAGAGCCGCGGCCACCCCCTGAGCCGTCCCCGGCCGCGGGCAGCCCGCGGCCGGGACGGCTCCCCGTCCCTCCCGGCAGGCGCCGGTGAGCGCCGGTGAGCGAGACCCACACCCACCCGGCCCCAGCCGCCGGGCGGCCAGTGACCCCGGGGCGTCCACCCCGCCCCCCTCTCCGACCCCGGATCCAGTGATGCCGAGACGCCGACCCGCCCTGCTGATCCGCCCCGAACTCGACGACGACCCCCTGCACAGGACCCTGACCGAACTCCGTCCCGCCCCGCAGCTCCACGGACTCGGGGCGGGCCGCTCCCGCCCCGCCTGGGAACCCGTGGCCGACCTCCTGCGGGCCACGGGCCGCGACTGGGACCGCCGGACACACCGCATGGCCGTACTGGCCCGGCACCTCCCCGCCGCGATCCCGCAACGCTGGACGGCCGACCGCCCGGAGGACGGCGACGCCCTCGCCCTGCGCGCCTTCGTCGAGTCGTACCGCACCCCCGCCACCGACCGTGCCGCCGTCCGCCGGGCCGAGCACTCCTGCCTCCGCGCCGCCGAAGCCTGCCCCGAGGACCCCAGCCCCTGGCTGGCGCTGCTGGCCCTGATGCACACGTGCGCCGTACCGGTCAGGGACGCGGTGCCGGTGTGGACCGAGGCCGTCGACCGGGCGCCCTGGCTCCGGACGGCCCACCACCTTCTGCTCCGCTACCTGTCGCCGCGCGGACACGGCACGGTCCCCGACATGATGGACTTCGCCTGGCAGGCCGCCGCCCGGGCCCCGCACGGCTCACCGCTCGCCCTGCTCCCGGTGGCGGCCCGCGTCGAACTCATGGCCCACCGCCAGGACGCGGCGCCGCTCGACGCGCTCGGCTCGGGCGGCGGCAACTGGCACGAGCCCCGGTCCGTCCACGAGATCGACCTGGCCCTCAGAAGCTGGTTCGACGCCGGCACCGCACCCCACGCCGAAGCCGTCACCGACCTCAACATCCTGGCGTTCGCCCTGACCCGCGCCCACCGCCCCGCGGAGGCCGTCCCCGTCTTCCGGCGCCTCGGCCGCCACATGACACGCCACCCGTGGGAACTGCTGCCCGAGCCGGACCGCACGTTCGCGTACTGGCGGGAGAGAGCGGACGGAGGCCGTGGCCCCACCTGAGAACCGGCCCCGGACCCCGGCTACGCCGGCGCGGGCGCCGTCTCCTTCTCCTCGGCCGCGGCGGTCGCGGCCTCCGCGCGGTCGCGGCGCTCACGGCGCACGAGGACGACATAGCCGATCGGGACACCGAGGGCGAAGAGCCACCACTGCAGGGCGTAGGCGTAGTTCAGCGCGGCGTTCTCGTCGCCGGGGCTGCCGAGCTGCTCCGGCGTGTCGCCCTTCGGCTCGGGCGCCGTCTGCGCGAGATAGCCGCCGAGCACGGGGACGCCGAGGCGGTCCGCCTCCCGCTCGCTGTCGATCAGCATGATCTGCCGGTCCGGCAGGCCCTGGAGGTCCTTGATGCCGCTCGCCTCGGTCGTCTCGTCGGGCATCAGCCGCCCGGTGACGGTGACCTCGCCGGCGGCAGGCGCGGGGATCTCGGGGAACGCGGTCTGGCTCGGGCCGTTCGCCGGGATCCAGCCCCGGTTGACGAGCAGCACCCTGCCGTCGTCGAGCACGAAGGGGGTCAGGACATGGAAGCCGACCTCGTCGTCGGCGTTGACGCGGCGGCGGACGACGACCTCGTCGTCGGTGTCGAAGCGGCCCTTCGCGGTCACCGTGCGGTAGCGCTCGGCACTGGTGACGGTGTGGCCGGGCGAGGTCAGCCGTTCCACGGGCACCGGCTTCGCGGCCAGCGCGTCGGCGACGAGCTGATTCCGGGCGCTGCGCTCCTCGTAGCGATGCATCTGCCAGATGCCCAGCCTGACCATGGTCGGGATCAGGACGAGCGAGAGCAGCGTGAGGATCACCCACTGCCGGGACAACAGGAAGCGGTACACCCCACGACCGTACAACTCGGCCATGGGGTGTGTTCCGGCGGGTGTCCGCTCGGGCCGCGGAGGGCTCGCGCGGGGCGTGGTCAGACTCTGTCGACGATGCCCGCCTTCCCCTCGGCCCGCGCGCAGTGGGCGCCGCAGTACCAGTGCCCGTCGACGTCGACCCCCTGGCCGATGATCTGCACCCGGCAGTGCTCGCAGATGGGGGCCATACGGTGGATAGCGCAGGAGAAGCAGTCGAAGACGTGCACCGCGCCCTGTGCGTGGATCTCGAAGGTCATTCCGTAGTCATTGCCGCAAACTTCGCATCTCGCCATGCGCCACAGGGTGAGCCGTCACCACCGCGCGGGCGAGCGGGTGGCGGGCGAGTCGCGCGCCAATCACCCATCCGTACGGCCCGCCGTCACGGGCCTGCCCGCCGCTCAGCCGTCGGCGGGCTCGACATCGCGGAGCAGCTGCCCGAACGCCGCCTCGTCCACGACCGGCGTTCCGTACTGCCGTGCCTTGACGACCTTCGACGTGTGCGAGTCGGGGTCGTTGGTGACGAGCAGGCTGGTCACCCGGGACAGGCTCGTCGCCACGTGCAGCCCGGCCTCGATCGCGCGGTCCTCCAGCAGGTCGCGTTCGACCGAGGTGTCCCCCGAGAAGGCGACCCGCATGCCCTGCTTGAGCGGTTTGCCGTCCTCGTAGCGCCCGGGGTTGGGGTGGGGGCAGGCGGGCCGCTTCCGCGAGGGCCGCCAACTGGTGGGCCGGGGGGCGCCGTAGCCGCCGGGGCCCGCCTGCTGCCCGATCCGGGGCGCGGCGGGGCTGTCCCGCCACTCGGTCAGCGGCCGGCACTCGTGAAGCGGCAGTCGTACGTTGCCCGCGGCGGCGACCCGCAGACTCGGCCGGAACGCCTCCGCCAGCACCCGCGCGTCGTCCAGCGCGTGGTGCGCCCGCTGCTGGACGACCCCGAAGTGCGCCGCCAGCGACTCCAGTTTGTGGTTGGGCAGCGGCAGGCCCAGCTCCTTCGACAGCGCGATGGTGCACAGCCGGTGCCGCACGGGCGCCTCGGTCTGCGCGCGCGCGTACTCCCGGGCGATCATCGACCAGTCGAACACCGCGTTGTGCGCGACGAGTACGCGGTCCGCGAGCCGGGAGGAGAACTCCTGCGCGATCTCCGGGAAGAGCGGCGCCCCTTCGAGCACGTCGCTGGTCAGCCCGTGGATCCACACCGGCCCCGGATCGCGCTCCGGATTCACCAGCGTGTACCAGTGGTCCTCGACCTCGCCCCGCGCGTCCAGTCTGTACACGGCCGCGGAGATTATCCGGTCGTCCCGGGACAGACCGGTCGTCTCCACGTCGACGACCGCGTACCCCTGGGGATACGCGGCCGGCCAAGGCGCCTGCGGCGCTGCGGTCGTGTGGTCTTCGAGCATGGTCCCTGAGGATACGGGCCGCGACTGACAGCCTGTTACCCGGCGCCGGTGCGGGACGGGTGACGGAGCGACAGTCCCGCCCCGCCCCGTCCGGATTGGTGGAGGGCGCCAAGAAGCAAGCGCGTGCCACCGGAAATACTTGTCAGTAACAACGTCTATCCCTCACCGACGTGCGGATCTACCGTGCCCCCATGCCGAACCTGCCCGATGTCGTGCTGTGGTCCATACCCGCCTTCGTACTGCTCACCGTGATCGAGGTGATCAGTGTCCGGATCCATCCGGACGACGATGCCGCCGGGTACGAGACGAAGGACGCCGCGACCAGTGTCGGCATGGGGCTCGGGAGCCTCGCCTTCGACTTCCTCTGGAAGATCCCGATCCTCGCCGTCTACACGGCCGTCCACGAGGTGACCCCGCTGCGCGTCCCCGTCCTGTGGTGGACGATCCCGCTGATGCTCCTCGCGCAGGACTTCTTCTACTACTGGTCGCACCGCGGCCACCACGTGATCCGGATCCTGTGGGCCTGCCACGTGGTCCACCACTCCAGCCGGAAGTTCAACCTGACGACCGCCCTGCGGCAGCCCTGGACCACCTGGACCGTCTGGCCGTTCTACGTCCCCCTCATCGCCCTCGGCGTGCACCCGGCCGCGCTCGCGTTCTGCTCCTCCGCCAACCTCGTCTACCAGTTCTGGATCCACACCGAGCGGATCGGGAAACTGCCCCGGCCGTTCGAGTTCGTGTTCAACACGCCCTCGCACCACCGGGTCCACCACGCCTCCCAGGGCGGCTATCTGGACCGCAACTTCGGCGGCATCCTCATCGTCTGGGACCGGCTCTTCGGGTCCTTCGTCGAGGAGACCGAACGGCCGGTGTACGGGCTGACGAAGAACATCGACACGTACAACCCGCTGCGGGTCGCCACCCACGAGTACGTCTCCATCGCCAAGGACCTGAAGCGGGCGAGCGGTTGGGGCGAACGGGCGGGCCGGGTCCTGCGCGGGCCCGGCTGGCAGCCCGCGCGGCCGCCCGAGCGGGCCGCGGCGGCCGGGGAGGGCGCGGCACCCGGGGAGGGCGCGCCCGCCGTCGAGGAGACCGCCGCGTGAGACCGGACAGGGCGTCCGTCCTCCTCGTCGCCTTCGGGATCGCCGCCGTGGCCGACCTCGGTGCCCTCGCCCTCGGCCTCGCTCCCGGGCACACCGTCGCCAAACCGCTGCTGATGCCGCTGCTCGCGGCGTACGCGTACACGCGCGGCGCGCCCCGGCCGCTGCTCGCGGCCCTGCTGTTCGGCTGGGGCGGTGACGTCCTGCTCCTCTCCGACGCCGAGCCCGCCTTCCTCGCCGGGATGGCGTCCTTCGCCGCCGGGCACGTCTGCTACCTCGTGCTGTTCCGGAGGTCCGACAGTCCCGGACGGCCCGCCCACGCCGTCGGGTACGGCCTCGCCCTGGTCGCCGCCGTCGTGAGTCTGTGGCCCGGTCTGCCGGCGGATCTACGGCTCCCCGTCGCCGGCTACAGCGCACTGCTGACCACGATGGCGTGGGCCGCCACACGGCTCGGGCCCGTCGCGGGACTCGGCGGCGCGCTCTTCGTGCTGTCGGACATGCTCATCGCGACCGGCGTCGCCGACTGGCCGCAACCGCCCCGCCCCGACCTGTGGATCATGCTCACCTATCTGGCGGCCCAGTACCTCCTGGTCCGAGGCGCCCTCGGCCGCCTCGCCGACACCCGGCCGACCTCCCCGACGGTCCCGGTCCGCCCGGGCCGGACGGGGTGATCTCCGGCCGGCCCGTGAGCCGTGCTCACCAGCGGATCGGTAGCGGCAGTGCTGTCAGCAGGGCCGACATCGCGACGACCGCGCCGAGCACGGCCACCTCGGCCCGCGCGGGGGCGCAGGCGTCCAGCCCGTCTCCGGTCGTGCGGCGCAGCCGGTGCCGGGCCCGCAGGGCGAGGGCGGCCACGACGGCCACCAGAAGCACCTTGGCCAACAGGGCGCGCCCGTACGCCGTCTGCGTCAACTGGTCCCCGACCGTCTCCGGCGGCATCCGGCGCAGGGTGCTCCACACACCGGTGGCGGTGACGGCGGCGAGCAGCACGGCGGCCCCGCGCGCGTAGAGGCACAGCAGCGCGGTGCCCGCCCGGGTCGAGCGCCACGCGCGCGTGCGCAGGGTCCGCAGGACGTGGAGCAAGCCGCCCGCCCACAGCGCCGCGCAGGTCAGATGCACCAGGGTCAGGCAGGTGCCGACGAGCGGGCCGTCCTCGGCGGGGGGATGTGCCCGCAGCGCCTCGGCGACGACGAGGGCGGCCACGGGCACCGCCTGGGCGGCCGGCCGGCGGGAGAGCGCGAGCAGCCCGGCCGCCGCGAAGGCGTTCACCTCCAGCAGCGCGAGTCTGCCGTCCCGGCTGTCGTAGAGGCCGCCCACGTCCAGGTCGGCGGGGGAGCCCGGCACCAGATTGCCCGTGGCCACCACCGCGGCCAGCCCCAGAGAAGCCGCGAAACCGGCCCCCGCCGCCCAGGGCGCCCAACTGCGCGGCGCCGCCCCGCGCTCGCCGGGCACCCGCCGAGCGAGCCACCCCACGAACAGTTCACCCGCCGGTACACACAGCGCCGCCAGCGCCACCGCCCGCAACAGCGCGACGAACCCGGCGCCGGGCGCGCCGGCCTCACCCGTACCGTCCAGCGCGGCACGCGGCCCGAGCAGGGGGATCAGCGCGCCCGCACCCACCAGGACGAGCACGACGACCGCCCGGACGGCGCCGCCTCCGGGCCGCCCCGTCCGCCGCCCGGCATCCCGCCCGGCATCCCGCCCGGGCTCGTCCGCCCCCGCCTCCGTCGACCCAGCGGTCCCACTCGTCAGGCTCACCCCGAAAAGTTCACCAGTCGCACCAGAACCATGCAAGTGCCTGAAAACAACTGGCAGTTCGACATTGCCCCCATACGTACGGGTGAGCGGCCCGGGTGACTCAGGTCCAGCGCGGTTCGTCCGCGCCCCAGGGCCCGGGCGGACGTGCCCAGTCGCCGGGCCCGCCCTCGAAGGACACCGGAGGCAGCGCGTACCGCAGCCGCCCGAGCGGGCTGTCCCGTTCGGCGAGCCATGCCCCGGGCCCGTCGTACGCCATGCCCTCGCCCTCGTCCTCGCTCTCGTTCCTGTCCGGGACGTGTCCGGTCCCGCCGGTCAGCCAGGCCGCAGTCCGCGCGAGTGACAGCCGCAGGATCCGGCCGTACCCCTGTTCCGCCCGCTCGGTGAGCGCCCGCAGCACGGCCGCCGCCAGCAGGTACCCCGTCCCGTGGTCGAGCGCCTGCGCCGGCAGCGCGCCCGGCCGTTCCCGGGTGCCCTCGATCGCCGCGATACCCGTCGCCACCTGCACCAGACTGTCGAACCCCCGCCGCCCGGCCCACGGTCCGTACGCGCCCCACGCCGAGAGCTGTGCCACGACCAGGCCGGACCGCCGTGCGACCAGCGCCTGCGGTGACAGCCCGAAGCGGTCGAGCGCGCCCGGCCGGTAGCCGGTGAGGACGACGTCCGCCGCGGCCAGCAACTCCTCGAAGGCGCGCCGGTCGGCGGCGCGGCCCAGGTCGAGCAGCGCCGACCGTTTCCCGGTACCGGTGTCGGCGTGCTGGTCGGGGATCTCCGGCAGCCCCGGCGGGTCCACCCGCAGGACGTCCGCGCCCAGCAGGGCGAGGGCGCGGCCGGCGACGGGCCCCGCGATGACCCGGGTCAGATCCAGCACCCGCAGTCCGGCCGCGGGCAGCAGCGGCCCGTCCCCGACCGGCGCGAGCACGCGCGCGGACGCCGTGTCCGGCCGCTCGTGCTCGACCAGCGGCCGGGCCGCCACCGCCCTCGCCTGCTCGTGGGCCGCCCACTGCGCGGCCGTCCGCAGGGCGACCGCCAGGCCCCCGGCCGCGTACACCGTCTCCTCGACCTCCAGGGACGCCCGCTCGGCGAGCGCCGCCCCGACGTCGGCGACCGGGTCGGCGGAGGTCTCCGGCACGCCCAGCGCGGACAGCAACCGCTCCCGGTGGTGGGGATAGTTGGCGTGCGTGCGCACCCACCCGTCCGCCGTCGGCCAGAACCGCGACAGCGGCGCGAAGGCGACCGGTGCCCGTCCGTCGATCAGCAGATGACGCTCGCTCACGAAGGCGGTGCCGACCGCCCCGTCGTCCACCCGCACCCGGGGGACCTCCGCGAGCCCGGCCCGCCGCGCCCCCAGCTCGGCCGCCGCCAGCGCGCACACCCCGACGCAGGTCCGCGCCAGTTCCCGCACCGGCAGCCGGGCCCCCAGCACCCCGTCCCGCCCGACGGTGGCGACCCTCGGCGCCAGCGCGGGATCTCCGCCCAGGGCCGCCCATGCCCAGTTCATGTCAGTCATGATCCGAACCTACGCAACGCAAGGGCCGGGCGGTGTGTCACCGCCCGGCCCGACTTCCGTGGAGAGGGTTGCGCTACTTCTTGACGGCCTTCAGGGCGTTGACGATGCCGAACCCGTAGAAACCGTTCTGGTCGAGGGTGCCCTGGCACACCGCGTCCTGCGTGCCGTCACCGTTCTGGTCGTACGACGTCGGGCAGGCGTGCTTGTCCGCCTCGGCCTTCAGCAGCCGCTGCAGCCGGCCCGGGTTCGCGCCCGGGTGCGTGGACTTCAGCAGCGCGGCGACACCGGCGGCGTGCGGCGACGCCATCGAGGTGCCCTGCAGGAAGCCGTACGCGCCGTTCGGCATCGTGGACAGGATGCGGCCGTTCTTCGACGGCGTGTCCGGGATCTGGTAGCGGGCGTCGCCGCCCGGCGCGGCGATGTCGACGACGCCGTTGCCGTACGTGGAGTAGTACGACTTCTCGTTCTTCACGCCCGTCGCGCTGACCGTGACGACGCCCGGCAGCTGGGTCGGGACGTCGAAGCACTCGCTCGGGTCGATGGTGCGCGGGACCGGAGTGGTGTCGTTGGGGCTGGAGGCGTCCGCGATCGCGTCGGAGGCGAGGTCGTGGTTGGAGTTGCCCGCCGACGCCAGGTTCAGCGTGCCTTCCTTCGTGGCGTACTCCTGGGCCCGGTTGACCGCGTCGACGATGGCCCGCTGGTCCGGGTCGTCCATGCAGTTGTAGAGCCACGGGTCGACGTAGTAGCTGTTGTTCGTGATCTCGACGCCGTGGTCGGCGGCGAAGACGAACGCGCAGACGACGCTCTCCGCGTAGAAGAGGCCGCTGACGCGGTCGGTCACGTTGATGCCGGAGACCTTCACGCCCGGCGCGACACCGGCGACACCGACGCCGTTGCGGGCCGCGGCGATCTCACCGGCCACGTGCGTGCCGTGGTAGTCGTTCGCGGTGTAGGGACGCCAGGCGCCCTCACTGGTGTCCGCGACACCGCCGTTGCAGTTCGCCGACTGCGACTTGGAGAAGTTCGGCGCGAGGTCCGGGTGGGTGTCGTCGACGCCGGTGTCGATCACGGCGACGGTGACGTTCTTGCTGCCCGGGTTGATCGTCGCGGCCTTGTCGGCGCCGATGGCCCGCAGGTCCCACTGGTCGGCCTCAAGAGGCTCGGCACCGGGGATGTCGGCCGAGGCGGCCTCCACCTTCGCGGCCTCCTTGGCCGTCAGGTAGTCGACGCCACCCACTTCCGTCGTACCGGCCGGCGTCAGCGGCGAGGTCCGGGTGGCACCGGCGGACTGCACTCCGCGCACGGCGCGGATCTTCGCACCGAACGCCGGGTCGGTCGAGTGGACCACGATCACGCCGATCTCGTCGTACGTGATCACGATCTTGCCGCCTGCGTCGGCTATCGCCTCCTGGACCGCGGCTATCGTGCGCTTGTTCGTCTTCGTGTTCACGACGTACGACAGGTTCGGGCCCTCCGCGGTCGCGGCGGTGGACTTCGCGACCGGGGCCGCCGAGGCGACACCCGGCAGGAAACCGAGCGAGGCGGTCAGCGACAGGACGACCGGCACCGCGAGAGCGAGCCGTCGTCTGGAGCGCAGATGAGCCATGGAATCTCCACATCAGCTTCAAAGAAACCGGCCGGGACACACGGGTGCCTGGGCAGGTACATGACGTTGGTGGTGCAGCCCGAAGCTATCCCTGGTCGTCGCCGGCCAGCAATGACTTCACGGGCGGGAGGCCGAAGTAGAGGGGTAACCCTCGAAGTCACCGCACGTCCCGACCGCTTCCGAATCGGTTTTCGAAAGAAACACACACGGTTGAACCGGTCCCACCGCGCCGCCGTGACGTTGTGCAGGGAGCCCGAGCACGATCGTGCATCCCCTCACCCAAGGAAACAGAGCCCGCCCCATGTCCGTACCCCAGCCGTCCCCCGACCCGACGGCGAAGCAGCCACCGTCCGCCGTCGCGACGGCGGCGCAGACGCGAGGAGACTCCGTGGCAACCGACGCACCGCCCCCCTCGAAGACCGAGCATCACCTCCCCTCGTCCGAGGAGTACGCCGCGGTCCATGAGAGCGCCGAGTTCGCCGAACTGCGCCGCTCCTACCGCTCGTTCGCCTTCCCGCTGACCGTGGGATTCATCGCCTGGTACCTGCTGTACGTCCTGCTCTCCAACTACGCGGGCGACTTCATGGGCACCAAGCTCTTCGGCAACATCAACGTCGCCTTCGTCCTCGGCGTCGCCCAGTTCGTCACCACGTTCCTCATCGCCTGGTGGTACTCGCGGCACGCCGCCGCGAAGCTCGACCCCAAGGCCGAGGCGATCAAGTCCCGGATGGAGGGCGGCGCATGAGCCCCGCACAGCAGACGTTCCTCGCGGCCAACGAGGCCAGCCAGCACCGGCCGCTCATCATCACCCTCTTCGGCCTGTTCGTCCTCGCGACCCTCGCCATCACCATCTGGGCCGGCCGCCAGACCAAGGACGCCGCCGACTTCTACGCGGGCGGACGCCAGTTCAGTGCCTTCCAGAACGGCCTCGCGGTCTCCGGCGACTACATGTCGGCCGCCTCGTTCCTCGGCATCGCCGGCGCCATCGCCCTCTTCGGCTACGACGGCTTCCTCTACTCCATCGGCTTCCTGGTCGCCTGGCTGGTCGCCCTCCTGCTGGTCGCCGAGCCGCTGCGCAACTCCGGCCGCTACACCATGGGCGACGTCCTCGCCTACCGCATGCGCCAGCGCCCCGTCCGCACCGCCGCGGGCACCTCCACGATCGTCGTGTCGATCTTCTACCTGCTGGCCCAGATGGCGGGCGCGGGCGTCCTCGTCTCCCTGCTCCTCGGCATCACCTCCGACGCGGGCAAGATCCTCATCGTCGCCCTCGTCGGCCTCCTGATGATCGTCTACGTCTCCATCGGCGGCATGAAGGGCACCACCTGGGTCCAGATGGTCAAGGCCGTCCTGCTGATCGGCGGCACGCTCCTGATCACCTTCCTGGTGCTGCTGAAGTTCAACTTCAACATCTCCGACCTGCTCGGCACCGCCGCCGAGAACAGCGGCAAGGGCGCCGCCTTCCTGGAGCCCGGCCTCCAGTACGGCGCGACCGGCACCTCCAAGCTGGACTTCGTCTCCCTCGGCATCGCCCTGGTCCTCGGCACCGCCGGCCTGCCGCACATCCTGATCCGCTTCTACACGGTGCCCAACGCCAAGGCCGCCCGGAAGTCCGTGAACTGGGCCATCGGCATCATCGGCGGCTTCTACCTGATGACCATCGCGCTCGGCTTCGGCGCCGCCGCGCTGATCTCCCAGGAAGAGATCATCGCCTCCAACCCGTCCGGCAACACGGCGGCCCCGCTGCTCGCCCTGCACCTCGGCGGTGTCGACTCGGCCTGGGGCGCGATCCTGCTGGCCACCATCTCGGCGGTGGCCTTCGCGACGATCCTCGCCGTGGTCGCCGGCCTCACCCTCGCCTCGTCGTCCTCCTTCGCGCACGACATCTACGCCAACGTCATCCGCAAGGGCAAGGCGTCCGGCGCCGAGGAGGTCCGCGCGGCCCGCTGGGCGACCGTCTTCATCGGCATCGTCTCCATCGGCCTGGGCGCCCTCGCCCGCGACCTGAACGTGGCCGGCCTGGTCGCGCTCGCCTTCGCGGTCGCGGCCTCCGCCAACCTGCCGACGATCCTCTACAGCCTCTTCTGGAAGAGGTTCACCACCCAGGGCGCGCTGTGGTCGATCTACGGCGGTCTGATCGTCGCCGTCGGCCTGGTGCTGTTCTCACCCGTCGTCTCCGGCGACCCGAAGGCGATGTTCCCGGACGTCGACTTCCACTGGTTCCCGCTGAAGAACCCGGGCATCATCTCCATCCCGTTCGGCTTCCTCATGGGCTTCCTCGGCACCGTCCTGTCCAAGGAGAAGCCCGACGAGGCCAAGTACGCCGAGCTGGAGGTCCGCTCCCTCACGGGCACCGGCGCCCACTGACCCGGCCCACCCCGCCCGGGGCCGTCGTAGATCCCTACGGCGGCCCCGCGCCGTGTCCGGTCGTAGGGATCTACGACGATCGTGCGCCACATCTCGTGCAATCGGCCGGTGATGTTGTCAGCGGTGTCACGTAGGCTCGCAAGTGTCGCCGAAACTGTGATCGCTTCGAGGGAGGGGGCCCACGTGCTCATCGACACCTACGGCCGAGTGGCCACCGACCTGCGGGTCTCGCTGACCGACCGGTGCAATCTGCGCTGTACGTACTGCATGCCCGAGGAGGGCCTGCAGTGGCTGGCCAAGCCCGACCTGCTCGACGACGACGAGATCGTCCGCCTCATCGACATAGCCGTGCGCACCCTGGGAATCACGGAGGTCCGCTTCACCGGCGGTGAGCCGCTGCTGCGCCCCGGCCTGCCCGGCATCGTGGAGCGCGTGGCGGCCCTCGCCCCCCGCCCCCAGATGTCCCTCACCACCAACGGCATCGGCCTCAGGCGCACGGCGACCGCCCTGAAGGCGGCCGGCCTGGACCGGGTGAACGTCTCCCTGGACACCCTGCGCCCGGACGTCTTCAAGACCCTCACCCGCCGGGACCGCCACAAGGACGTGCTGGAGGGCCTGGAGGCCGCCCGCGACGCGGGCCTGACGCCCGTCAAGGTCAACTCGGTCCTGATGCCCGGCCTGAACGACGACGAGGCCCCCGACCTCCTGGCCTGGGCCGTCGAGCACGACTACGAGCTGCGTTTCATCGAGCAGATGCCCCTGGACGCCCAGCACGGCTGGAAGCGCGACGGCATGGTGACGGCCGGCGACATCCTCGCCTCCCTGCGCACCCGCTTCGACCTCACCCCCGAGGGCCAGGACGCACGCGGCTCGGCCCCGGCGGAACGCTGGCTGGTCGACGGCGGCCCCCACCGGGTCGGCGTCATCGCCTCCGTCACCCGCCCGTTCTGCTCGGCCTGCGACCGCACCCGCCTCACCGCCGACGGCCAGGTCCGCACCTGCCTGTTCGCCCGCGAGGAGACCGACCTGCGCGCCGCGCTGCGCTCCGGCGCGCCGGACGAGGAGATCGCCCGGATCTGGCGCCTGGCGATGTGGGGCAAGAAGGCGGGAGCGGGCCTGGACGACCCGTCCTTCGTCCAGCCGGACCGCCCGATGTCGGCCATCGGAGGCTGACCGGAAGGACCGGGCGCGCTACGGCGCCGGGTCCTCCCACTCGTCCAGCTCGACGACGTCCTTCAGGAACCCCCGCACCCCCAGGAACTGCGAGAGATGCTCCCGGTGCTCGTCGCACGCGAGCCACGTCTTGCGGCGCTCCGGCGTGTGCAGCTTCGGGTTGTTCCAGGCGAGCACCCAGACCGCGTCGGCCCTGCAGCCCTTGGCCGAACAGATGGGGGAGGAAGGATCGGAACCGGGGGCGTGGAGGATGTTCACACGCCGACCCTAGCCGCAGAAAAGGCGACGCCGAGCAGCCACGGGGGGAGCTGCCCGGCGTCGGTCTGTCGCTCCGACGGGGGATGCGGAGCGCGTACGAAGTATGTCACGGGTAGGCCTCCGCCCGGCACAGGAACTACATGATTGATCTGAGCATTTCTTGAGCTTGGCGGGTGGCCGGATTCCGCTTCTCCCGGACCCCCGGCGCTCAGAGTCGCTCGCGCGACTCGCCGTGCCGGCCGCCCGCGGGGTCGGCCGTGACGTCCTCCGGGACGGATTCCGCGAAGCGCTCCCCGGCCCCGGAACCGGCCGAGGGCGCGGCGCCCGACTCCGGCGGCGGTGTGATCATCGGACGCGTCGGTGCGTGGACGAACGTGGACGGCAGCGAGGGCGCGTTCTCCCGTCCCGCGTTGGCGATCACCACGGCCACGTAGGGCAGCACCCCGCCGAGCACCAGTGCGACGACCGCGACGTGCCGTTCGACGTTCCAGAGGACCGCGGCGGCGATCACCGCGAGGGTACGGACGGACATCGAGATGATGTAGCGACGCTGCCGGGCGCGGACGTCGTCGGTGAGGCCCTGCCGGGCGCCCGTGATCCGGAAGACCTCGACGTTGCCCTGCTTCCGCATCACGTTCCACCACCCGCCTGTATCGGACGCTCCCCGGCCCGTGCCCACCCGCGCCGCCCCACGGAACGCGGTCCGGACACGTCCCACGGTACGCCGCGTCTGCGACGCCTACGAGACCGGGTCACCTCCGGCGGGGAGCGGAGCACATGCGCCGCGGCGCGTACGGCCGGGCCCGACATGCGGCGTATCGCGGGCGGGCCGACACTGGGCGTACTGCTCACGTCGAGCCGTACGAGGAGGCAGCCATGGGCTGGTTGTGGGCGATCATCGTGGGATTCATCCTGGGCCTGCTGGCCAAGGCGATCCTCCCGGGCAAGCAGCACAGCCCGCTCTGGCTGACGACGATCTTCGGCATGCTGGGCGCCGTCATCGGAAACGCGATCGCACGCGGCTTCGGGGTCGAGGAGACCGCCGGCATCGACTGGAGCCGCCACATCTTCCAGCTGGTCGCCGCGATCGTCATCGTGGCCTTCGGCGACATGGCCTATGTGGCGACCCTGGGCAAGAGGAAACAACGGCGGACCTGAGCCCCAGGCGACCTGAAGGGGCGCGAGGAACCGCGCGAGCGACCACGACGAAGCGGCACTCGGCGGACACCTCACGCCCCTACGGCGGCGCCTAGGCCCCGGTCACCTCGACCGCGGCCAGGTTCTTCTTGCCGCGGCGCAGCACCAGCCACCGCCCGTGGATCAGCTCCTCCCGGGAGGGGACCGCGTCCTCCGCGGTGACCTTCACGTTGTTCACGTAGGCCCCGCCCTCCTTGACGGTCCGCCGCCCCGCGGACTTGCTCGGCACCAGACCGACCTCCGCGAGGAGATCCACGACCGGCGCCAGCTCGGGCACCTTCGCATGCGGCAGCTCGGACAGGGCCGCGGCCAGCGTCTTCTCGTCCAGCTCCGCCAGTTCGCCCTGCCCGAAGAGGGCACGGGACGCGGCGATCACGGCGGCCGTCTGCTCCGCCCCGTGCACCAGCGTCGTCAGCTCCTCCGCCAGCGCGCGCTGCGCGGCACGCGCCTGCGGCCGCTCCTCGGTCTGCCGCTCCAGCTCCTCCAGCTCCGCACGGGACCTGAAGGACAGGATCCGCAGGTAGCCGCTGATGTCCCGGTCGTCCACGTTCAGCCAGAACTGGTAGAACGCGTACGGCGACGTCATCTCCGGGTCGAGCCAGACGGCGCCGCCCTCGGTCTTGCCGAATTTCGTGCCGTCCGCCTTGGTCATCAGCGGCGTGGCCAGCGCGTGCGCCTCCACCCCCGGCTCCATCCGGTGGATCAGGTCCAGACCGGCCGTGAGGTTGCCCCACTGGTCGCTGCCGCCCTGCTGGAGCGTGCAGCCGTACCTGCGGTAGAGCTGGAGGAAGTCCATGCCCTGGAGGATCTGGTAGCTGAACTCGGTGTAGCTGATGCCCTGGTCGGACTCCAGCCGACGGGCGACGGAGTCCTTGGCCAGCATCTTGTTGACGCGGAAGTGCTTGCCGATGTCCCGCAGGAACTCGATGGCGGACAGGCCCTCGGTCCAGTCGAGGTTGTTGACCATGACGGCCGCGTTCTCCCCCTCGAAGGAGAGGAACGGCTCGATCTGGGCACGCAGCCTGCCGACCCAGCCCGCGACCGTCTCCGGGTCGTTCAGCGTGCGCTCCGCCGTCGGGCGGGGGTCGCCGATCAGGCCCGTCGCCCCGCCGACCAGCGCCAGCGGCCGGTGCCCGGCCTGCTGGAGCCGGCGCACGGTGAGCACCTGCACCAGATGCCCGACGTGCAGGGACGGCGCGGTCGGGTCGAAACCGCAATAGAACGTGACGGGACCGTCCGCGAGAGCCTTGCGCAAAGCGTCCTCGTCGGTGGACAGGGAGAACAGCCCCCGCCACTTCAGCTCGTCGACGATGTCCGTCACGGTTCTCTTGTCTCCTCGGGTGGGTCGTAATCAGGTACGAGGTTATACGCCCTGGCTGACAGAACTCATATTGAAATCCGGCACCCGCAGTGCGGGCATCGCGGCCCTGGTGAAGTAGTCGCTCCACTCGCGCGGCAGCGTCTTCTCGGTACGCCCGGCCTCCGTGGCCCGGCCGAGCAGGTCCACCGGCGACTCGTTGAACCGGAAGTTGTTGACCTCGCCCGTGACCTCGCCGTTCTCCACGAGGTAGACCCCGTCCCGGGTCAGCCCGGTCAGCAGCAGCGTCGCCGGGTCGACCTCCCGGATGTACCACAAACAGGTCAGCAGCAGCCCGCGCCGGGTGTTCGCGACCATCTCCTCCAGGGAGCGGTCCTCACCGCCGTCCAGGATCAGGTTGCCGATCGTCGGCACCACCGGCAGCCCGGTCAGGCCCGCGCTGTGCCGGGTGGTCGGCAGGTGCGCGACCTCGCCCCGGCTGATCCACTCGGTCTCCCGCAGCGGCAGGCCGTTGTCGAACACCGAGCTGTCGCCGCCGGAGGAGTGGGCCAGGACGAAGGGCGCGGACTCCAGGCCCGGCTCGTTCGGGTCGCTGCGCAGGGTCAGCGGCAGCTCGGTCAGCCGCTCGCCGATCCGCGTGCCGCCACCGGGCTTGCTGAACACCGTCCGGCCCTCGGCCGCGTCCCGCGCCGACGCCGACCACATCTGGTAGATCAGCAGGTCGGACACCGCCGTGGGCGGCAGCAGCGTCTCGTACCGGCCGGCCGGCAGCGGCACCCGCCGCTCGGCCCAGCCCAGCCGCACGGCCAGCTCCGCGTCCAGGGCCGCCGGGTCGACGTCCTTGAAGTCCCGCGTGGAGCGCCCCGCCCAGGCCGAGCGCCTGCGGTCCGGGGACTTGGCGTTCAGCTCCAGCGTGCCGTTCGGCTGGTCGTGCCGCAGGCGCAGCCCCGTGGACGTACCGAGGTAGCTCGACACCATCTCGTGGTTGGCGAAGCCGTACAGCTCACGGCCGCCGGCCCGCGCGCGGGCGAACGACTCCCCGAGCGCCGGCGCGAAGTCGCCGAACACGGCGGAGGACGTCTCGGCGGGCGCGTCCCCGAAGTCGGGGGAGTGCGCCACGTCCGTGACCAGCGGCTGGGCGTCCTCTGCAGGTCCCGCGCCTCGCGCGGCGGCCTCGGCGGCCCGCACCAGCGGCTCCAGCTCCCCGGCGGTGACGGCGGACCGCGACACCACCCCCGAGGCGGTGCCCTCCTTGCCGTCGACGGTGGCGATCACGGTCACCGACCGGCCCCGGGTGACCCCGTTCGTGGTCAGCGCGTTGCCCGCCCAGCGCAGGTTCGCCGTCGAGTACTCGTCGGCGATCACCACGCAGCCGTCGGCCCGCGACAGCTGGAGCGCCCGCTCGACGATCTCGTGCGGCCTGTGCGCCTTGTCGTTCCGCGCGCTCATCGACCCGCCTCCTGCGTGGTGTTCAGAATGTTGACGCCCTTGAAGAGGGCCGAAGGACAGCCGTGCGACACCGCGGCGACCTGGCCCGGCTGGGCCTTCCCGCAGTTGAAGGCGCCGCCCAGGACGTACGTCTGCGGTCCGCCCACGGCCGCCATGGAACCCCAGAAGTCGGTGGTCGTCGCCTGGTAGGCGACGTCCCGCAGCTGCCCGGTGATCCGCCCGTTCTCGATCCTGAAGAACCGCTGACCGGTGAACTGGAAGTTGTAGCGCTGCATGTCGATGGACCACGACCGGTCCCCGACGACGTAGATCCCCCGGTCGACCCCGCCGATCAGGTCCTCGGTGGACATCCCGGCCGGGTCCGGCCGCAGCGACACATTGGCCATGCGCTGCACGGGGACATGCCCGGGGGAGTCGGCGTAGGCGCAGCCGTTGGAGCGGCCGAGACCGGTCAGCTTCGCGATCCGGCGGTCGAGTTGGTACCCGACGAGGGTGCCGTCCTTCACCAGGTCCCAGCTCTGGCCCGCCACGCCCTCGTCGTCGTACCCGATGGTCGCCAGCCCGTGCTCGGCGGTGCGGTCGCCGGTGACGTTCATCAGCTCGGAGCCGTAACGCAGCTTGTTGAGCTTGTCGAAGGTGGCGAAGGACGTGCCGGCGTACGCGGCCTCGTAGCCGAGCGCGCGGTCCAGCTCGGTGGCGTGCCCGATGGACTCGTGGATGGTCAGCCACAGGTTGGAGGGGTCGACGACCAGGTCGTACACGCCGGACTCGACGCTCGGCGCCCGCATCTTCTCGGCGAGCAGCTCCGGGATCCGCGCCAGCTCGTCGTCCCAGTCCCAGCCGGTGCCCGTGAGGTACTCCCAGCCGCGCCCCACCGGCGGTGCCAGCGTCCGCATCGAGTCGAACTCGCCGCTGGACTCGTCGACCGACACCGCGGTCAGCGACGGGTGCAGCCGGACGCGCTGCTGGGTGGTGACGGTCCCGGACGTGTCCGCGTAGAACTTGTTCTCGTGCACCGTGAGCAGCGAGGCGTCCACGTGGTCGACCCCGTCGGCCGCCAGCAGGCGCGTGCTCCACTCCGTGAGCAGCGCGGTCTTCTCCTCGTCGGGGACGGTGAACGGGTCGATCCCGTACGAGGAGATCCAGGTCTTCTCCGCGTGCACCGGCTCGTCGGCCAGCTCCACCCGCTCCTCGGACCCGGCGGCCCTGATGACCTGCGCGGACAGCTTGGCCATCGCCACGGCCTGCGAGGCGACCTTCGCGGCGGCGTCCATCGTCAGGTCCACCCCGGAGGCGAACCCCCAGGTCCCGCCGTGCACCACCCGCACCGCGTACCCGAGGTCCGTGGTGTCCGAGGACCCGGCCGGCTTGGCGTCCCGCAGCCGCCAGGAAGCACTGCGCACCCGCTCGAACCGGAAGTCCGCGTGATCGGCGCCGAGGGCACGCGCGCGGGCGAGCGCGGCGTCGGCCAGTGCCCTCAGCGGTAGTGCCGTGAAGGCTTCGTCGATGGAATGAGGCACCGAGGTCTCCCTGTTGCCGAGCGGTTGTCGTGGCCTGTCGGTTCCGATCATGTCGCGCCCGCGGGCACGGGGACCACATTTTTCCGCTCGCGAACGCCATGCGTTCTGTAGGGACCCCACAGTGCCGTCCCCGAGCCACTGTCACAGCTCGAATGCCCACCCGGCGGACCGGACCGATAGGTTTTCGAGGAAGGCGCCTGCCGTCCAGGCATGTGGGCAGGCGTTCCGACCGCTAAGGAAAGGGTGATCCGTTGAGCCGCTCGGTTCTCGTCACCGGAGGCAACCGGGGCATCGGCCTCGCCATCGCCCGCGCGTTCGCCGACGCCGGCGACAAGGTTGCCATCACGTACCGCTCGGGGGAGCCGCCGGCCGCCCTCACCGAATTGGGCTGCCTGGCGGTCAAGTGCGACATCACCGACTCCGAGCAGGTGGAGCAGGCCTACAAGGAGATCGAGGCCGTGCACGGCCCCGTGCAGGTCCTGATCGCCAACGCCGGCGTCACCAAGGACCAGCTCCTGATGCGCATGTCCGAGGAGGACTTCACCTCGGTCATCGACACCAACCTCACGGGCACCTTCCGCGTGGTCAAGCGCGCCAACCGCGGCATGCTGCGGGCCAAGAAGGGGCGCGTCGTCCTCATCTCCTCGGTCGTGGGCCTCTACGGCTCGCCCGGGCAGGCCAACTACGCCGCCTCCAAGGCCGCCCTGGTCGGCTTCGCGCGCTCCCTCGCCCGTGAGCTGGGTTCGCGCGACATCACCTTCAACGTCGTCACCCCCGGTTTCGTCGACACCGACATGACCAAGGTGCTCACCGACGAGCAGCGCGCGGGCATCGTGAAGCAGGTGCCGCTCGGCCGTTACGCACAGCCCGAGGAGATCGCCGCGACGGTGCGGTTCCTCGCCTCGGACGACGCCTCGTACATCACTGGAGCCGTCATCCCCGTAGACGGCGGACTGGGAATGGGTCACTGATCACCATGAGCGGAATCCTCGAAGGCAAGCGCGTCCTGATCACCGGTGTGCTGATGGAGTCCTCTATCGCCTTCCACACCGCCAAACTGGCCCAGGAGCAGGGTGCGGAGATCATCCTGACCGCGTTCCCGCGGCCCACGCTGACCGAGCGCATCGCCAAGAAGCTCCCCAAGCCCACCAAGGTCATCGAGCTGGACGTCACCAACGACGAGCACCTCGGCCGGCTGGCCGACATCGTCGGCGAGGAACTGGGCGGCCTCGACGGCGTCGTCCACTCCATCGGCTTCGCCCCGCAGGACGCCCTCGGCGGCAACTTCCTGAACACGCCGTTCGAGTCCGTCGCCACCGCGATGCACGTCTCGGCGTACTCCCTGAAGTCGCTGACCATGGCCTGCCTGCCGCTGATGCAGAACGGTGGGTCGGTCGTCGGCCTCACCTTCGACGCGCAGTACGCCTGGCCGCAGTACGACTGGATGGGCCCGGCCAAGGCCGCCCTGGAGGCCACCAGCCGCTACATGGCCCGTGACCTGGGCAAGCAGAACATCCGCTGCAACCTCATCTCCGCCGGTCCCATCGGCTCCATGGCCGCCAAGTCCATCCCGGGCTTCGGCGAGCTGGCCGCCGTGTGGGACGACCGTTCGCCGCTGGAGTGGGACCTCAAGGACCCCGAGCCGGCCGGCCGCGGTGTCGTCGCGCTGCTCAGCGACTGGTTCCCGAAGACCACCGGCGAGATCATCCACGTCGACGGCGGGCTGCACGCGATCGGCGCCTGAGCGCCGCCGCGGACGGTTCCGGCACCGCAGAAGGGCGCGCATCCATTCGGGTGCGCGCCCTCGCCGTACTCCTCTTCACGGGGACGATCACTCGTTCGGCCCAGCCGGCGCGGCGCCGGGGCCCGGCGCCGCGCACGCTGGACCTGTACCGCTCAGCCGCTCGGCCTGAGGAGGTCCCCTTGTGCGCGTCTTCCGCAGCATCGCCCCGGCGGTCCTCGCCCTCGCCCTGGCTCTCCTCCCCGCCCTCCCGTCCGAGGCGCGTCCGGCCGACAGGCCCGACCCCTTCGGCGCGGCCTGCCGCAGCACCGTCACCGGCTCCCGGGTGATGGCGCACTGCTACAACCCCTACGCCTCCGTCGACCGCGTCCGGCTGCACATCGAGTGCGCGCGTTGGTGGGACATCGACAGCGACAGCGCCGCGGTCGCGGCGGGTCCGGCGCAGACCGTGCGGCTCGCCGGGCGCTGCTGGAAGGAAGTCCGCTCGGTGTGGTTCAGCCACCAGCGGGGGGAGGGTTGACCCGTCCCGGGCGGCAGTGGAAGGGATAGCCGGCCGCCTCCGCCGCCGCTGTCCCGGCGTCGCCGGCGCGGATGGCGTCCACCAGCCGGGCATGGTCCAGGTACGTCTCCGGGGTCAGCTCCTCGCCCACGTCACCGCGCAGCCAGTCCCGCAGCACCTCGCCCAGGTCCGCGTAGACCGTCGTGACGACGTCGTTGTGGGAGGCGGCCACGACCGCCATGTGGAAGGTCGCGTCGGCGGCCACGAACGCCTCCGCGTCGCCCGACGCCCACGTCTCCTCCCGGCGCACGAGGAGCGCGTCCAGCTGCTTGAGGTCCTTCTCGGTGCGCCGCTCGGCGGCGAGCCCGGCGGCGCTCGACTCCAGGGCGGAGCGCAGCTCGGCGATGTGGGTGGGGTCGGCGCCGGCGAAGCGGCGGTGCATCACGCCCGCGAGTTCGCTGGTCGCGACGACGTAGGTGCCGGAGCCCTGGCGGATGTCGAGCAGCCCGTTGTGCGCGAGCGCGCGTACGGCCTCGCGGACCGTGTTCCGGGCGACGCCCAGCTGCTCGACCAGTTCGGGCTCGGTGGGGATACGGGAGCCGACCGGCCACTCGCCCGAGGTGATCTGGTTCCGCAGGGCGGCGATGACCTGCTCGGACAGCGCCGATCGGCGGGGATGGCTCAGCGGCATGGCACACCTTCGCATGCGCGGGCCGACCGGGGGAGCCCGACCCATGGACAACCAATCATCCTATGATTCTATGATAGGCGTCATGGTGAGCGAGGAGACCTTGACGCCGGCATCGACAGCGGCATCGACAACGGCAGCGGCAGCGGTATCGACGCAGGCATGTGGACGGGCCGTGTCCGAACGCGGTGCGCCCGCACGCCCCGCCCCCGGGGGCCCGGCGCGGGGTACGCGCGCGTGGACGGCACGGCTGCTGGTCGTCGGCATCGTCCTGACGGCCCTCAACCTCCGCCCCGCCATCACCAGCCTCGGCGCCCTCCTCGAAGAGGTGCGCGCCGGTCTCGGCATGAGCGGAAGCGTCGCCGGTCTGCTCACCTCCGTGCCGCCGCTCTGCTTCGCCGTCTTCGGTGTCATGGCGCCCCGGCTCGCCCGCCGCTTCGGCCCGGCCGCCGTCGTCTGCGCCGGCATGGCCGCGATCGCCGGCGGTCTGCTGCTGCGGCCGTACGCGGGCGGCACGGCCGGCTTCGTGGCCGCGAGCGCCCTCGCCCTGATGGGCATCGCCGTCAGCAACGTCCTGATGCCGGTCATCGTCAAGCGCTGGTTCCCGGACCGGGTCGGCTCCATGACCGGCCTCTACTCCATGGCCCTCTCCCTCGGCACCGCCTCCGCCGCCGCCGTCACCGTGCCCATGACGGCGGCCCTGGGCGGCAGTTGGCAGACCGGGCTCGCGGTGTGGGCGGGCCTCGCGGCGGCGGCGGTGCTGCCCTGGCTGCCCTTCGTCCGGGACCGCTCCACGCGTACGGCCGGGCGGGCCCCCGCGCGCGCGGAGGGGACCGTCCGCGTCACCCGGAGCCGCACCGCCCGGGCGCTCGCCGTGTTCTTCGGGCTCCAGGCCACCGCCGCCTACATCACGATGGGATGGATGGCGCAGATCTTCCGGGACGCCGGGGTCCCGGCCGGTGAGGCGGGGCTGCTGCTGGCCGTCACGATGGTGATGGGCGTACCGCTGGCCTTCGTGATCCCCCGGCTCGCCACCCGGCTGCCCCACCAGGGGCCCATCGTGGTCGTGCTGGGAGTCTGCGGGCTCCTCGGGTACGCCGGCCTCTACGCCGCCCCGGCCGGGGGAGCCTGGGCCTGGGCCGTACTGGTCGGCATCGCCAACTGCTCCTTCCCGCTGGCCCTCACCATGGTCGGCATGCGGGCCAGGACGGGTGCGGGGGTGGCACAGCTGTCCGCCTTCGCGCAGAGCACCGGGTACCTCATCTCGATCCCCGGCCCGCTCCTCGTCGGCGTCCTCTACCAGCACAGCGGCGGCTGGGGGCTGCCCCTCGCCCTCATGACCGCCCTGATGATCCCGCAGATGGCGGCGGGCGTCCTCGCGGGCCGTGACCGGGTCGTCGAGGACGAGGCGGCCCGCTGACGCGGCCCCGGCGGCCCGGGCGGGGACCCGGGGTGCGAGACTGGGGCCATGCCAGTGCTCGACCCGAACCCCCAGAACGGCCAGAAGAAGATGCTCCTGGTCTTCGGCTCGTTCCTCGCCATCTTCGTCGTCATCGGGATCATCGCGGCCATCGCGTCACCGTGACCCCGCCGCGGGGTGGGGTTAACCCCCCGTCCCCTAGGGGGTGAGTCTCAGGGTGAAGTGGGTGGATCACCTGATGGGCCGGAGCGCCCGCGGTCCGTAACGTCGAGATGTGGCCGCAGGGGACCCGCGAGGGCCCACGGAGGACCGGGCCACGAGGACTCGCAGACCACGGAGGCGGCATGTCGGCCCGTACGCACACCCGGCCCCACCCGGCGCCCGCAGGCGGTGTCGACTTCAGGCTTCCCTGGTGGGCGCTCGCCCTGCCCGCCCTCGGCTTCGTCGCCCTCCTGCTGGTGATCCTCAACCCCGCGCAGGCCCAGGCGGCGGGCGGCGACCCCGCGATCACCCACCTCGTGGAGCTCATACGCCGGCTGTTGCCGGGCCACGCGCGGTGACGAGCGGCCAGCCCTCCGGAAGCACAGGTACGGGTGCCGGGTATCGGCACTTCAACTCCCTGCGCCCCGTGGCCTGTTTCGTGCGAAGCTGGGACGCATGAGCGTCGCAGAATCCCGCAGGATCGTCCTCTTCCGGCATGCGAAGGCCGACTGGCCACAGGTCTCCGACCACGAGCGGCCGCTCGCCGACCGGGGCCGTATGGACGCCGCCGTCGCCGGGCGCAAGCTGGCCGACTCCGGCATCCCCCTCGACCTTGCCCTCTGCTCCACCGCCGTCAGGACCCGCGAGACCTGGAAGCTGGCCGTCCACGAGCTGCCCGAGCGGCCGAAAACGGTCTACGAGGAGCGGATCTACGAGGCCTCGCCCGGCGAGCTGATCGCCCTGCTCAACGAGACCCCGGACGACACGCGGAACGTGGTCCTGATCGGACACAACCCCGGGATCCAGGGCCTCGCCGACATTCTCGCGGGCAGCGCCGAGGGCGACACCCGCACGCGCCTGAACCGCCACGGATTCCCCGCCGCCGCGTTCGCCGTGCTCTCCTTCGAGGGCGTCTGGAAGAGCCTGGAGCCGGGCGTCACCACCCTGGCCGACTACTGGGCGCCGACGGAATAACACCGCCCCGCGCGCCCACCGGCACCCGGCACCGGCACGACCGGGGCCCGGCACCCCTGCGGTGCCGGGCCTCCGTCCTGCGTACGTCCGGCTACTCGATGTGGGTGTCCGCCGCCTCGACCTCTTCGCGGGTCACCCCGAGCAGGTACAGCACGGTGTCGAGGAAGGGGAAGTTCACCGCGGTGTGCGCGGCCTCGCGGACCACCGGCTTGGCGTTGAAGGCGACCCCCAGCCCGGCCGCGTTGAGCATGTCGAGGTCGTTCGCGCCGTCACCGATCGCCACGGTCTGGGCCAGCGGCACGCCCGCCTCGGCGGCGAACCGGCGCAGCAGCCGCGCCTTGCCCGCGCGGTCCACGATCTCCCCGACCACCCGGCCGGTGAGCTTGCCGTCCACGATCTCCAAGGTGTTGGCCTGCGCGAAGTCGAGCCCCAGCCGCTCCTTGAGGTCGTCCGTGACCTGGGTGAATCCGCCCGAGACGACACCGACCTGGAAGCCCAGCCGCTTCAGCGTGCGGATCAGCGTGCGCGCCCCCGGCGTGAGCCGCACCTCGCTGCGCACCTTCTCCACCACCGAGGCGTCCAGCCCCTCCAGCAGCGCCACGCGCGCGTGCAGCGACTGCTCGAAGTCCAGCTCGCCGCGCATCGCGGCCTCGGTCACCTCGGCGACCTCCTTCTCGCACCCGGCGTGCGCGGCGAAGAGCTCGATCACCTCGTCCTGGATGAGGGTGGAGTCCACGTCCATGACCACCAGCCGCTGCGCCCGCCGGTGCAGCCCCGCCGCGACCACCGCCACGTCCACGCCCAGCGCCACCGACTCGGTGACCAGCGCGGTCCGCAGCGTCTCCGGCTCCGTACCGGAGACCGCGAACTCGACAGCCGTCACCGGGTACTTGGCTAGCCGGAAGATACGGTCGATGTTGCCGCCGGTCGCCGTGATCCGGGCGGCGATGCGGGCGGTGGACTCGGCGGTCAGCGGGTGGCCCAGCACGGTGACGTGCGAGCGGCCGAGTCCGCGGGGACGGTTGTCGCCCAGACCGGAGATGATCTCCGCCTGCATCTTCATCGACTCCGCCCAGCTGTGGACGGTCGCCCGCAGGTCGCCCTCCTGCCCGGAGGGCGGCTCGGTCACGAGCGCGCACAGCACGATCCGGCCACGGGTGACGACCTGCTCGATGTCGACCACGTCGACGGAGTACGCGGCGAGGGTGTCGAACAGCCCGGCGGTGATGCCCGGCCGGTCCTTGCCGAAGATCTTGACGAGGAGAGTGGGGACGTCAGAGGAGATCTGCGAAGCGCTCATGATGTGCCAACCGTATCCGGCGTCCCGGGCCTTTCGCCCCTGAGGTCCGCCCAGCGGACGGAGAACACTGGGTTACAGGCGGTTGAAGCGCGCCCGGATCGTGTACGACACCCAGAAGCGCCCTCTCGGATCACTCCCGTCCCCCGGTACCTCAACGCCCCCGGGGCCCCCGCGGAGGTGGCGGCGGAGGTGGCGGCCCCTCCTCCGGTGGCGGCGGCGGAGCCGGCCAGACACTCGGCCCCGACCCCGACCCCGACCCCGGCCCGGATCCTGCCCCTGATCCCGGCCGTCGCGGCGGAGGCGTGAAGCGCCGCGCCACCGTGGGCGCCCCGTAGACATCGGGCGGCGGCGCCCCCGAACCGCCGGGACGGCCCCGGCCCCCGGAGCCCGCCGGGTCCCCGGCACTCCCCTGACCCCCGGCACCGCTCGCGCCCCCGCCTCGCCCCGGCGCCTCCCATGTCCCTCGCGCCTCCCGCGCCCCCCGCAGCTCGTCCGGCAGCCGCAGATACGGATTGGTGTCCGGGTTGGGCGGCCGGTACGGCATACCCGGCGTGTACGGTCCCGAGGAGGAGGCGGCCCCCGCGGCCGCGGAGCCCGCCGCCCGGCCGGCACCGGCGTCCTGGCGTGCCCACGGCGAGGCCCGCAGCCCGGCGGCCCGCGTCGCGCAGGCCAGCAGCGCCCCGACGGCCCCGGCACCCGCGCCCCACAGCGCGCCCAGCACCAGCGCCGCAGCGGCCTGCCCGCGCAGCTCGATGCCCGCGTCGAACGCGTCGATGCCGAACAGACCCAGCGAGGCGTCCACCGACACCTCCGTCAGCCGTACGAGCAGCGGCAGCGCCACCGCCGTCGCGAGGCCCAGCCGAAGAGCGCAGAGCCCCACGAAGCCGAGTAAGCCCGTGCCTCGTACATCCGCACCGGGCCCGTCACCGGCAGCGGCGGCAGTGGGCCGCCGTACGAAAGGCGTACGTACGGCGGTGAGGACCCCCGCGTACACCATCATCAGCGCGGCCGCGAGGCCCAACAGCCAGACCCTGCCGTCCAGTTCGGCGAGACGGCCGAGAGTGACGGGTTCGCTCGCGTCGATGCGCAGCAGCTCGTCGAGCGGGTCGGGCAGGAGAGCGGCGAGCGCGCCGGTGGCCCTGCCGTCCCAGGGGACGAGGAGGCCGAGGGGGACGCCCAGCCAGACGCCGTTGGGCGCGCCGAGGAGGGCCGCGCCGGCGATCCGCCGGGGGTGCGGGTCACCGGTCGCCGCGTACGCCGCCGCCGCGAGCCCGGCCAGGACCGCCACCAGCAGCACGGAGACCACGGCGGACACGGCGGGCCGTACGACGCGGTGCAGCGCGTCCAGGGCGGGCGGCAGCGGGGTGTGGCGCGAGGCCAGCAGGGCGACGAGCAGTACGCCGAGGCACCAGGTCAGGCCGCCGAGGAGGGTCGGCACGGCGTCGACGGTGAAGCCGACCTCGGCCTGCGCGTCGGCCAGGTCGCCCAGCCGGTCCGGCAGCAGGCCGCCGCCGATGTCCCCGATGTCGCCGAGCCCGGGGATCTCCACGTCGTCGAGGGCGCCGTCGCCCGGCAGTGCTCCGTCGAGCCCCAGACGGTCACCGTCGAGGGTGACGACGGCGTGCCCGGCCCAGGCCAGCCCGCCCATCAGTGCCACGAACAGTGCGAGCACCGCGGCCGCCCGCGCGAGGAGTTCGCCGGCGGTGACGACAACTCCCGCGCCCCGCAGGGACCGCAGGAAGAACCAGGCCAGCAGCAGTGCTCCCACCAGCCCGACACCCAGTGGCGTGATCTCGAGGGAGGTGGTGGCCTGCGCCCCTTCGAGGCCGAAGACGGACACGTCGCCGGACGGGGTCACCGACCCACCTGCCCCCAGCGCCACGACCGCCGCTGTCATGGGGCCGAGTTCACCCGCGGTGTCGGCCTCCAGCAGATGCAGGCCGAGCGCCGCCGTACCCGCCATTCCGATCAACGCCCAGCTCACGGCGGCGATCGCGGAGAACAGGACGTCCCCCCACGGCACCCCGCCGCCCCGGCCGACATTCCGGTCGCTCATGGTCGGGCCCCCCGATCCGCATCGCGGCGTTGCACCGCCGATGTCCCTCTCGCGTGGGATTACCACTCTCCGGCCCGGTTTCAACCCCGTCAACGGGACCGGCCGACGACCCCCGTACGCACTCTTCACAAGGCCCGACTTTCGGTCAGGGGGCCGAGCCTGAAATAGTTCCCCCCGATGTTCGACATCCCTAGACTCCCTGCAACAGGGGTAATTCGGGGGACAACTCAGTGGGGCATGGAGTGCCGGAACTCGTACTGGAATTGAACGGACAAACCTGGACGCTCGATCCGTCCAGGGCATATACCCTCGGACGTGATCCGCAGGGGGACATCGTGTTCGACGACGCCAGGGTGTCCTGGCGTCACGCCACGATCAGCTTCAGCGGCCGTGGTTGGGTGATCGAGGACCACGGCAGCACCAACGGCACCTTCGCGCAGGGGCAGCGGATCCACCAGCTGGAGATCGGCCCCGGTTCGGCCGTGCATCTGGGCAACGCCACCGACGGCCCGAGACTCAGCCTCTCCGGCAGTGCCGCGTCCGTGGCGCAGCCCCACCAGCAGCCGTACGCCGCGCAGGGCGCGAACGCCGGATACGCCGGTCAGCAGGCCCCGCAGCAGCAGGCTCCGCAGGCGGGCTGGCAGCAGCCGCAGGCACAGGTCCCGCATCAGCAGGGCCCCGGTGGTGGCGCGGGGGCGCCGCCGGTCTACGGCGACCGCAGCCCGACCACGTTCCACCACCTGTCGCTCGGCCGGGTCATGCGCATCGGCCGTGCCCTGGAGAACGAGCTGGTCGTCTCCGACCTCCAGGTCTCGCGCAACCACGCCGAGTTCCACGCGACGCCCGACGGGCGCTTCGAGATCCGCGACCTCGGTTCGCACAACGGCACGTTCGTCAACGGTATGCCGATCGCCAAGGGTGGTACGGCCCTTCTCGGCCCGAACGACATCGTCGGCGTCGGCCACTCGACGTTCCGTATCGTCGGCGACCGCCTGGAAGAGTTCGTCGACACCGGTGACGTCTCCTTCTCCGCACGCCATCTGACGGTCACCGTCGACGGCGGCAAGCAGATCCTGAAGGACGTCTCCTTCGGTGTCCCGGAGAAGTCGCTCATCGCGGTCATCGGCCCCTCGGGCTCCGGAAAGTCCACCCTGCTGAAGGCGCTCACGGGCTACCGCCCGGCCAACCAGGGCGACGTCCTCTACGACAACCGGAACCTCTACAAGCAGTTCGCCGAGCTGCGGCAGCGCATCGGTCTGGTCCCGCAGGACGACATCCTGCACAAGGAGCTGACCGTCAAGAAGGCCCTCAAGTACGCGGCCAAGCTGCGCTTCCCGGCCGACACCACGGCCGCCGAGCGTGACGCCCGCATCGACGAGGTGCTGCGCGAGCTGAAGCTCGACATCCACAAGGACAAGAAGGTCACCTCGCTCTCCGGCGGCCAGCGCAAGCGCGTCTCGGTCGCCCTGGAGCTGCTGACCAAGCCGTCGCTGATCTTCCTGGACGAGCCGACCTCCGGCCTCGACCCGGGCATGGACCGGGACGTCATGCAGCTGCTGCGCGGCCTCGCCGACGACGGCCGTACGGTGCTGGTGGTCACCCACTCCGTGGCCGAGCTGGCGATCTGCGACAAGCTCCTGGTGATGGCCCCGGGCGGCTCGGTGGCATACTTCGGTCCGCCCGAGGAGGCGCTGAACTTCTTCGGCTACGAGACCTGGGCCGACGTCTTCTCCGCCTTCGAGAACTACCGCGACTACGACTGGGCGGGCCGCTGGAAGGGCTCGCAGCACTACCAGATGTACGCCGCGGACATCGACGCCGTCGCTCCCCAGTCGGTGCACATGCCGCCGCCGCAGTCGATGCGCCCGCCGAAGCCGCAGGGCTGGATGTCGCAGCTCGGCACCCTGGTCCGGCGCTATGTCTCCGTCATCGCGTCCGACAAGGGCTTCCTGGCGCTGACCGTGATCCTGCCGGCCGTGCTCGGCGCGGTGAGCCTGCTCATCGACCCGGACAAGGACCTGCTGGTGCGGGGGGTGAACAAGGCGACCGGCCTGCCCGTCCCGAACGGCACGGCCACCACGGTGCTGCTGATCCTCGCGGTCGGCGCGTGCTTCGCGGGCGCCGCCAACTCCGTACGAGAGCTGATCAAGGAACGGGTGATCTACGAGCGGGAGCGGGCCACCGGCCTGTCGCGCTCGGCGTACCTGATGTCCAAGGTGATCGTCCTGGGCGCGGTCACGGTGTTCCAGGGCGCGATGGTCGGCGCGATCGGGTTCTCCAGCCGGACGATCCCGGACGAGTCCCTCATCTTCGGCGAGGGCAAGTTCGCCGTCATGCTCGAACTCTCCGTCCCGATCATGGGGCTCGGCTTCACGTCCATGATGTTCGGCCTGGTCATCTCCTCGCTGGTGAAGACCGCCGAGAAGACGATGCCGCTGCTGGTGATGTTCGCGATCGTCCAGGTCGTCTTCACCGGCTGCCTCTTCGCCCTGCACGGCAGCCCCGGTGTGAACGAGTTCTCGTACCTGATGCCGTCGCGCTGGGCGGTCGCGGCCGCCGGTGCCACGCTGGACTTCAACAACATCAGCCCGCCCAAGGAGGCGGGTGACACCGACCCGCTGTGGAACCACACGGTCGGCGCCTACAGCCTCGACATGATCGCCCTCATCGTGCTCGGCGTGATCTGCGGAGTCCTCGTGGCCCGCTTCCTGCGCCGCCACGAGCCGGAGGTCATGCGGAAGTGACCGGCGGACACTGACGAACGAGGGGCGGCACCCGCACCGGGTGCCGCCCTTCCACGTTCTCAGAGGTCCCGCGCGGGCCTCAGTACGCGCTGTTGACGTTGTCGATCGAGCCGTAGCGGTCGGCGGCGTAGTTCGCGGCGGCCGTCAGGTTGGCGACCGGGTCGTACTGGCTCTTGGCCGTGCCGGGGACGTGGTACGCGTCGAAGGTCGGCTTGATGACCTGGAGCAGACCGATCGACGGGACGCCGTTGATGGCGTTGATGTCCCAGTCGTTGATGGCGTTCGGGTTGCCCGAGGACTCCCGCATGATGTTCTTGTGCAGGCCGTGGTAGGTGCCCGGGATCTTGTGCTTCTTCATGATGTCGAGCGCCTCGCGGATCCAGCCGTCGAGGTTGTTCGGGTACGACTTGACGGCGGCCTTGGCGATCTTGGCGCGCTGGGCGGCCCGGCTCGCGGCCTCCTTCTTGGCGCGCTCCTGGTCGGCCTTCTTCTTCGCGGCAGCGGCGGCGGCCTTCTTGTCGGCGTCGGCGGCCTGGGCGGTGACGCTGGCCTTCGCGGCCTGGGCCGGGTTCTGGCTGAACGCCGCCGGAGCCGCGGACACGGTCTGCGTGGCGGTCTGAGCCTCGGCCGGCACCAGCGAGAACGCGAGGGCGGCGGCACCGAAGGTGGCCACACCGGCGAGCGAGAGCTTGTGGGTCTTGGTCAGCACGAGACTGTGGCGGGGGTTCTTGGCGTTCTTGAGCATGAGTGAGGGACCTCTTCGAATAGCGCGGAGATCGCTCTCGTGCCGGGTGGGGACACTGCTGTTCCAGCACAAACGCCGCGGGGCGACCCGCGGCGTCGAGCGACAGCAGCAATTCTTAGCGGCCGCAAAATCGTGTGGCAAAGGTGTGACGTACGATGCTGCTTAGTTGAAACGGAAAGGGCAAAACGGGACAGAACAACGCGTCCTTCCCGCTCAAACCGCCCTTATCCCTCTCCTAGGCAGGTTCGTACGTGATGCGCACCCTATGGGCGGGCTCACACGGGACCGGCCCCCACTTCACGGGCAGTTGCTGCCGCAATGCGCTCCGTGAGGTCAGTCCACGGGCGGGATCCCCGGCAGGACGAGGTGCACGTCCCCGAACTCGTGCCACAGGTAGCGCCCCTCGACCGCAGCCTCGTACGCGCGGTCGATCGCCGCCCGGCCGGCGACCGCCTCCAGCATCAGCAGATGCGACGCCTCCGGCTCGTGCAGCCCGGTCAGCAGCCCGTCCACCACCCGCACCCCGCGCTCCGGCGTCACCACCAGGTCCGTCCAGCCGTCCCGGGCCCGTACGACACCGTCGGACCCGGCGGCCGACTCCACGGCCCGCACCGCCGTCGTCCCCACGGCGATCACCCGCCCGCCACCCGCCCTCGCCGCGTTGACCAGCCGCGCCGACGCCTCGGGCACCGTGAACCGCTCCGGGTACGGCGGCTCGTGCGCCTCCGCCGACGCCACCCCCGTGTGCAGCGTGACCGGCGCGAACTGCACCCCCCGGCTCACCAGCTCCGCCACCATCCGCGCCGTGAACGGCCGTCCCGCACTCGGCATCTCGGCGCTGCCCGCCCCGTCCTGCGACGGCAACGCGAACACCGTCTGGTAGACGGACAACGGCTGGTCCCGCTCCGTATAGGAGTACCGGATGGGCCGCCCGTGCTCCCGCAGCACCTCGGCGACGGCCGCCGAGGCCGCCGAGGACCCCGGCGACGCGGAGGACGCGGGGGACTCCGACGACGGCAGGGACACCCTGGCCCACCACAGCCGCTCGCCGCGCTCGCTCAGCGGCTCCTCCAGGACGAGCCGCACCTCACGGGGGAGCCGCACCTGCGTCCCCGCCGGACCGCCGGCGCGCACGCGCGTGGTGCCGCGCCCGTCCGGATCCCGCAGCTCCACCGCCCACCGCCCGTCGTCGCCCCGCGTGGAGAAATGCACCACCACGCGCGCGTGCCCGACCGTCCCGTCCACCGCCGCCGCCAGCGTCGGCGAGGTGTTGACGACCAGCAGGTCCCCCGCACCCAGCAGCCGCGGCAGCGCCGCGAACACGTGGTGCGACACCTCCGTGCCCCGCGAGACCATCAGCCGTACGCCGTCCCGGTCGAGCCCCGGACCGCGCTGCTCGGCGGGCACACGCGCGTGCAGCCCCTCCGGCACCCGTACCGCCGCCGTCGTCATCGCCCCTCCAGCAGGGACGGAGCCCCGTAGCGACCACTGACCGGCCGCTCGTCCAGCAGCCGCAGAAACGCCGGGACCACACTCTCCGGGCTCGGCCGCGGACCGTCGTCGTCCGGCACGGCCGCCGCGTACAGATCCGTGCCCATGTCCCCGGGATCGACGGCCCACACCCGAAGCCCCGGCTCCTCCTCGGCCAGCACCGCCGACAACTGGTCGAGCGCCGCCTTCGAAGCCCCGTACCCGCCCCACGTCCCGTACGCCTCGGCCGCCGCGTCCGAGCTGACGTCGATCACCGAGCCCGCCCCCGACGCCCGCAGCAGCGGCAGCGCCTCCTGGACCATCCCCAGCGCCGCGACCACGTTGACCTCCAGGGCCCGCCGCAGCCCGTCCAGGGCCAGCTCCTCCAGCCGTACGAGCGGCTCGGCACCCAGCGCGCTCGCGTTGTTCACCAGCAGGTCGACCCCGCCCAGTGCCCGGGCCGCCGCCACCAGCGCGGCCCGGTGACCCGCGTCGGTGACGTCGCCCGGCAGTGCTTCCACCCGCGTCCCGTACGCCGACAGCTCCGCCGCCGCCTCCTTCAGCGCCCCGGCGGTCCTGGCGTCCAGCACCAGATCCCAACCGCGCTCCGCCAGCGCCGCGCCCAGCGCCCGGCCCAGCCCCTTCGAAGCCCCCGTGATGATCGCTACGGGCATGACATCCGTCCCCTCGTCCTCGGCCGCCACCCGACCCGGGCGGCGGTGATCCCAACGTAGGAACGGGACCGGCCCCGCCGCCTCGTGCGCGGGCCGCAGAGCGCCGGGGCCCTTCGCCCTAGGCCGCCGGCCCGACCCCGGGGCCTAGGCACGGTCCTAGGCCCCCGGCCTAGGACCGAGGCCCCGCACGAGGCCCGCGGCGGTCCGATCCGCGGTGCAGGACCCCGCCGGTACGGTGAGGTCATGAGTCACGGTCCACGATCCGGCCTCGCCGCGGTGAGCGCCGCGTTGCTGGCCATGAGCAGGCACCTGGAGGTGCGCGACGTCCTCAAGACGATCGTCGCCTCCGCGCGGGAACTGCTCGACGCGGAGTACGCGGCGCTCGGCGTCCCCGACGACCACGGCGGCTTCGCCCAGTTCGTCGTCGACGGGGTCAGCGACGCCCAGTGGAAGGCCATCGGCCCCCTCCCGCGCCAGCACGGCATCCTCGCCGCCATGCTCCACGAGGCCACCCCCGAGCGCCTGGCCGACGTCCGTGAGGACCCCCGCTTCGAGGGCTGGCCGAGCGCCCACCCCGACCTGATCGACTTCCTGGGCCTGCCGATCCGCGACGGCGACGAGGTCATCGGCGCCCTCTTCCTCGCCAACAAACGGTGTCCCAGGCCCGAGGGCGGCTGCGGCTTCACCGAGGAGGACGAGGAGCTCTTGTCGATCCTCGCCCAGCACGCCGCGATCGCCCTGACCAACGCCCGCCTCTACGAGCGCAGCCGCGAACTCACCATCGCCGAGGAGCGCTCCCGGCTCGCCCACGAGCTCCACGACGCCGTCAGCCAGAAGCTGTTCTCCCTGCGCCTGACCGCCCAGGCCGCCGCCGCCCTCGTCGACCGCGACCCCTCCCGCGCCAAGGGCGAACTCCAGCAGGTCGCCGCCCTCGCCGCCGAGGCCGCCGACGAGCTGCGCGCCGCCGTCGTCGAGCTGCGCCCCGCCGGGCTCGACGAGGACGGCCTGGCCGCCACCCTGCGCACCCAGATCCACGTCCTGGACCGTGCCCACAGCGCCCGCGTCACCTTCTCCGGCCGCGGCGCCCGCGCGCTGCCCGCCGCCCAGGAGGAGGCCATGCTGCGGGTCGCCCAGGAGGCCCTGCACAACGCCCTGCGGCACTCGGAGGCCGAGCGGGTGGACGTCACCCTCGACCGCCACGGCGGCGGAGCCGTCCTGCGCGTCACGGACGACGGCATCGGCTTCGACACCCAGGGCGTGCGCCGCGCGGGGCGCCACCTCGGCCTGGTCTCCATGCGCGACCGGGCGAGCGGGGTCGGCGGCCGGCTGACCGTGGAATCGGCGCCCGGAAAGGGCACCACGATCGAGATGGAGGTCCCCGGTGGCTGAGACGATCAAGGTGCTGCTGGTCGACGACCACCAGGTGGTCCGACGCGGCCTGCGCACCTTCCTGGAGGTGCAGGACGACATAGAGGTCGTGGGGGAGGCCGCCGACGGCGCCGAGGGAGTCGCCCGCGCCGAGGAGCTCCGGCCCGACGTCGTCCTGATGGACGTCAAGATGCCGGGCATGGACGGCGTCGCGGCCCTGCGCAAGCTCCGCGAACTCGCCAACCCCGCGCGCGTGCTCATCGTCACCAGCTTCACCGAGCAGCGCACGGTCGTCCCGGCCCTGCGCGCCGGCGCCGCCGGGTACGTCTACAAGGACGTGGACCCCGACGCCCTGGCCGGCGCCATCCGCGCGGTGCACGCCGGACACATCCTCCTGCAACCGGAGGTCGCCGACGCGCTGCTGTCCCAGGAGGAGGCCAACTCGGGCCAGGGCAGGGGCGGTTCGCTCACCGAACGGGAACGCGAGGTGCTCGGCCTGATCGCCGACGGGCGCTCCAACCGCGAGATCGCCCGCGCACTGGTCCTCTCCGAGAAGACGGTGAAGACCCATGTCTCGAACATCCTGATGAAACTCGACCTGGCGGACCGTACGCAGGCCGCACTGTGGGCGGTACGCCACGGTATGGCCGGATAGGACCGAACAAGACCTGACGAGAACAAATGGGACAGGATGGGAATCGGACCGTCCGGCAATACGGAGGGTTCCACTCCGGGCTGAGATTCATACTGTCGGGTGTATGTCCCCCGAGTGGCGCATCCTCGGAGGAGCCCCGCCGTTCTTCAGTGCGTGCTGCGTGCGACCGCCGCAGCGACCGCAAGGAAGGGCTCACCGTGAAGAACCTCAAGAAGGCCGCCGCTGTCACGATGGTGGCCGGTGGCCTCGTCGCCGCCGGTGCCGGCATGGCCTCCGCCACCGACGGCGGGGCGCACGCCGACGGCAAGGCCATCGGTTCGCCGGGTGTCGTCTCGGGCAACGTCATCCAGGCCCCGGTCCACGTCCCCGTGAACGTGGTCGGCAACAGCGTGAACGTCATCGGCGTCCTGAACCCGGCCTTCGGCAACCTGGGCGTCAACCACTGACGTTCCCGCCCCGGAGCACCAGTGACCACCGGCCCTCCAGGCACCCCTGGAGGGCCGGTCAGGTTGCCGCACCCATGCGCCGAACGGGCCGTCCGCGCCGCTCCTGCGTGCCACCCGCAATCGCGGGGCGTTGATCAGCGCACGGCCCGCGGGCGGGCCGGCACGTACGACGCAGGAGGACGCAGCTCATGAACTTCGCCAAGAAGGCCGCCCTGACCGTCACCGCCGCCGGTCTCGCGGCGGGCGCCTCGTCCGGCGCGGCCGTCGCCGACTCGTCGGCGGACAGCGCGGCCGTGGGCTCCCCGGGCGTCGCCTCCGGCCTCGACGTCCAGGTCCCCGTCGACGTCCCCGTCACGGTCACCGGCCTCAGTGCCAACCTCGTCGCGGCGCTCAACCCGACGTTCGGCAACGTCACGGCCAACCACCGAGTTCTGCCGAGCGGCGCACCAGGGCCCCGCGAGCCTCCCGGGTTCGCGGGGCCTTCGACTGCCCCTTCGGACACCGGGCACCCCGCAAGCGCCGGTGGGTGAACCCCGCCCGCCCCGGCTGCAGCCGCCGGGCCAAGCGCAGCCGAGGCCCCCACGGGCACCCCCGCCCGGCTACCGCCCCCGCTCCCGCTCCTCCACGAACGCGTTGTACGCCGCCACCTGCGCCCGCCGGGCCGTCCGCTCCACCGGCCGCAGAGCGGCGCTCCGGGAGGCCATCTCGGACGCGCTCACGGCCGCACCGTGCCCGTTCTCGTACGCCACGGAGATCAGCAGCCCCACCCGCTGCGCCAGCTCCAGCACCCGTACCGCACGCGGCGGATACCCGGGCGCCAGCACCTCCCGGCCCCGCTCGGCCCGCGCGCGGTACGCGTCGATCGCCGCCTCGGCCACCGGCCCGGACGCCGCGACGTCCAGCCGGGACAGCACGGCGGTCGCCTCCCGCAACGCCTCCGCCAACTCCCGCTCGGCCTCCCCCAGGGACGGCACGTCGGCCGGCGGAGCCTCCCGCACCTCCAGGCAGTGCCAGACGACCTCCACGTGCTCGTCACCGGCGGGCCCGGCCGCGTACACCTCCGGCACCAGCCCCAGCGCACCCCCGTGGCAGACGACCGCCTCCTCCGCCTCCAGCGCCCTCTTGTTGAACTCCGGCGGCCCGCTCAGCCCCAGCGGATGCCCCGCCGCGGGCAGCGCGATGCGCAGTCCGCTCACCCCGAGCGCCCGCAGGCGCCCCAGCGCGAGCGTCAGCCCGACCGGCCCCGACTCACCGGGCAGCCCCTCGACCCGGTGCACCGCGTCCTCCCCGACGATCGCGAGCACCGCGTCATCCGGCGAGACAAGTCCGGCAAGAAGGGCATTTCCCCATGAGGCGAGACGTCCTGAACGTGGTTCCGAGAGCATGCCCCCACCCTAAGGACCGACCGAGGGGATGGACGGCCCGACCGGTGGCGTAGATTTCCCCATGGGCTGCGCCCACCCGGCGGTGGCTCCGACCACAGGCGTACGCGACAGCCGAGACAGGCCGACACTGCAAGGGGAGACAGCGCGCTCATGAGCGATGTTCTGGAGCTGGAGGACGTATCCGTGGTCCGCGAGGGCCGGGCTCTGGTGGACCAGGTCTCCTGGTCGGTCAAGGAGGGCGAGCGCTGGGTCATCCTCGGCCCGAACGGCGCGGGCAAGACCACCCTCCTGAACATCGCGTCCAGCTACCTCTACCCCAGCACGGGCACCGCCACGATCCTCGGCGACACCCTCGGCAAGGTCGACGTCTTCGAACTGCGCCCCCGCATCGGCATGGCCGGCATCGCCATGGCGGAGAAGCTCCCCCGGCGCCAGACGGTCCTGCAGACCGTGCTGACCGCCGCGTACGGCATGACCGCCACCTGGAACGAGGACTACGAGGAGATCGACGAGCTGCGCGCCCGCGCCTTCCTCGACCGCCTCGGCATGACCGACTACGTCGACCGCAAGTTCGGCACCCTCTCCGAGGGCGAGCGCAAGCGCACCCTCATCGCCCGCGCCCTGATGGCCGACCCCGAGCTGCTGCTCCTCGACGAGCCCGCCGCCGGCCTCGACCTCGGCGGCCGCGAGGACCTCGTACGCCGTCTCGGCCGCCTCGCCCGCGACCCGATCGCCCCCTCCATGATCATGGTCACGCACCATGTCGAGGAGATCCCGCCCGGCTTCACCCACGTCCTGATGATCCGTCAGGGCAAGGTCCTCGCCGCGGGCCCGCTGGAGCTGGAGCTCACCTCCCGCAACCTCTCCCTCTGCTTCGGCCTCCCGCTCGTCGTCGACCAGCTCGGCGAGCGCTGGACCGCCCACGGTCTGCCGCTCACCTGACCGCCGACTCCTCCCGATCCCCAGCCAGTCGAATGCCCTGGGGCCACAACCGGCCCCAGGCGCAACCGATTTGGACGCACTCTGTACGTGATCTTTGACCGTGCGCTCTGTTCGGCGGCCCGATCGCGGTTCTACCATGGCCGATGTGGACAGCATCGACGCATGGGTGTGGTGGCTGATCGGCGCGGCCGGGCTCGGGATCGCCCTCGTCGTGACCGCGATGCCCGAGTTGGGCATGCTCGCCCTGGGCGCGGTCGCCGGCGCCGCGACCGCGGGGCTGGGCGGAGGTGTCGTCCTCCAGGTCCTCGTCTTCGCGGTCGTCTCCGTCGCGCTCATCGCGGTCGTACGGCCCATCGCGGCCCGGCACCGGTCCCAGCGGCCCCAACTCGCGACCGGCATCGACGCGTTGAAGGGCAGACAGGCCGTCGTCCTGGAACGGGTCGACGGCTCGGGCGGCCGCATCAAGCTGGCCGGCGAGGTCTGGTCCGCCCGTGCGCTCGACACCGGCCAGGCCTACGAGGTGGGTCAGGAAGTGGACGTCGTGGAGATCGAGGGAGCCACCGCCATCGTCATGTGACCTCGCACGACGCGGTCACGAGGCGATGACGCAATGACCTGAACGGCCCACCTGGCAGCCGGTGTTCTGCCAGACTCGACCAGCAAGATCTTCAACAGTCCGAACAGGCATAAGATCTTCCGGAAGCGCCACGGCGGAGAAGGGCACGGGGAGCAACGATGGAACCGATCATCATCGTCCTGATCATTCTGGTGGTGTTGGTCTTCATCGCCCTGATCAAGACCATCCAGGTGATCCCACAGGCCAGCGCGGCCATCGTCGAGCGGTTCGGCCGCTACACCCGCACACTCAACGCGGGCCTCAACATCGTCGTCCCGTTCATCGACTCGATCCGCAACCGCATCGACCTGCGCGAACAGGTCGTGCCGTTCCCGCCCCAGCCGGTGATCACCCAGGACAACCTGGTCGTGAACATCGACACCGTCATCTACTACCAGGTGACCGACGCCCGCGCCGCCACCTACGAGGTCGCCAGCTACATCCAGGCGATCGAGCAGCTCACCGTCACCACACTGCGCAACATCATCGGTGGCATGGACCTGGAGCGCACCCTGACCTCCCGCGAGGAGATCAACGCGGCGCTGCGCGGCGTCCTCGACGAGGCCACCGGCAAGTGGGGCATCCGCGTCAACCGCGTCGAACTGAAGGCGATCGAGCCGCCCACCTCCATCCAGGACTCGATGGAGAAGCAGATGCGCGCCGACCGCGACAAGCGCGCCGCGATCCTCACCGCCGAAGGTACGCGCCAGGCGGCCATCCTCACCGCCGAGGGTGAGAAGCAGTCCCAGATCCTGCGCGCCGAGGGCGAGGCCAAGGCCGCCGCCCTGCGCGCCGAGGGCGAGGCCCAGGCCGTCCGTACGGTCTTCGAGGCCATCCACGCCGGCGACCCGGACCAGAAGCTCCTGTCCTACCAGTACCTCCAGATGCTCCCGAAGATCGCCGAGGGCGACGCCAACAAGCTCTGGATCGTCCCCAGCGAGATCGGAGACGCCCTCAAGGGCCTCTCGGGCGCCATGGGCAACTTCGGCAACCTGGGCGGCGGCCCGACGGTCCCGAGGCCCGCGGACGGCAACGGCGAACGCCGCGAGAAGCCGGCGATCGACTAGAGCACATACGACACGGGGCCCGCTCTCTGCGAAGAGGGCGGGCCCCGTGTCCTTGCTCCCGAGGGGAGGGGGAACCACGCGATCAGCCACCACGGACCCCCAGCCCGCGAACCGCACCGATCACCACGGCGTTACGCGGCTCCTTGCGAGAGCCAAGCCGGAAGCGCGTCGAAGTCGTCGTGCCCCAGGGACAGCAGCATGGCGTCGGCCGGTGTCGGCTCGAACGGCTGCCGCAGCAGCGGCATACCCGCCTGCTCCGGAGTCCGGTCGGCCTTGCGGTGATTGTCCTCGGCGCACGAGGCGACCGTGTTCAGCCAGGTGTCGCCACCGCCCCGCGAGCGCGGCACCACGTGGTCCACGGTCGTCGCCCGCCTCCCGCAGTACGCGCACCTGTGTCTGTCCCGTACCAGGACACCCCGCCTGGACCATGGCGCTTGTCTTCGGAACGGCACCCTGACATACCTGCAGAGTCTGATCACCCGGGGCGCCGGTATGTCGACCGCGGCTCCGCGCATGCGCAGTTCGGGGTGGGTCTGCTCGACGACGGCCTTGGCCTGGAGCACCAGAACGACGGCGCGGTTGAGCGTCACCGTCGACAGCGGCTCGAAGCTCGCGTTCAGTACCAGCGTGTCCCGCATCCCAGCCCACCTCCTGTGCCAGCCCACCCCCCGGCGGGCTTGGATCAACTCTGGCCGGGCACGCCGAGATGGACAACGCAATAAAAAATGCCCGTCTCTGATCACTTCCAAGACCAGAGACGGGCAAACGTTCAATGAACGTCCGGCTTCGCTACTTTTCCACCTCAGCGGCGTACTCGCCGATGAGGTGAGCACGAGCCAAGGTGTGGAACCGCAGGTTGAAGCCGACGACGGCGGGTGAGGCGTCCGAGTCCGGACCGAGCTTCTCCTGATCCACGGCGTACACCGTGAACACATAGCGGTGCGCGGGATCCCCGGGCGGCGGCGCGGCCCCACCGAAGTCCTTCGTCCCGTAGTCGTTGCGCACCTGGACGGCGCCCTCGGGCAGCCCCTCGAACTTCCCCGAGCCCGCGCCCGTCGGCAACTCCGTCACCGACGCCGGGATGTCGAACACCACCCAGTGCCAGAACCCGCTGCCCGTGGGGGCGTCCGGGTCGTAGCAGGTCACGGCGAAACTCCGGGTCTCGGGCGGGAAGCCCTCCCAGCTCAGCTGCGGCGAGGTGTTCCCCTCCGCGTGGACCTGAGCGTCCTTGAGCGTCGCACCCGCCTCGACGTCCTCGCTCGCGACCGTGAAGGACGGCACGACCGGGTGGAAATCGTGGGGGAGCGGCGGCCTCTTCGGCTCGGTCACCTCAATACCTCCTGATGGATCCGGGGTGGGTGTGCTCAGAGCCTAGAACCAGCTGCGCTTGCTGCCGACCTCCGACAGCCACTGGTTCAGATACGCGGCCCAGTCCGTGCCCTGGTAGTCGTGCAGCCCCACCCGGAACGAACGGAAGGAGTCGCTGCCCTCGCTGAACAGCCCCGGCTTCTTGTCCATCTCCAGCACGACGTCCATCTCGCGGTCGTCGGCGACGAAGCTCAACTCGACCTGGTTCAGACCGTGGTACTGCTGCGGCGGGTAGAACTCGACCTCCTGGTAGAAGGGCAGCTTCTGCCGGGTGCCCCGGATGTGCCCGCGCTCCAGGTCCGCGTTCTTGAAGCGGAAGCCCAGCTGGATGAAGGCGTCCAGGATGGCCTGCTGCGCCGGCAGCGGGTGCACGTTGATCGGGTCCAGGTCACCGGAGTCGACCGCGCGCGCGATCTCCAACTCGGTGGTCACACCGATGTTCATGCCCGGCAGGGTCTGCCCCTGGATGGTCGTGACCGGCGTCTCCCACGGGATCTCCAGCCCGAACGGGACCACGTGGACCGCTCCGGCCTTCAGCTCGAAGGAACCACCGAGCCGCTGCTTGGTGAACACCATGTCCTGCTTGTACTCCGCGTCCTGGCCCTCCACCTCGACCCGGGCCTGCAGACCGACGGACAGCGCCTCGATCTGCTGGTCCACGGAACCGCCCTGGATCCGCACCTCACCCTGGACGACGCCGCCCGGTACGACATTGACCTCGGTCAGCACCGTCTCGACCGAAGCCCCACCGGCTCCCAGGCTCGCGAGCAGCCGCTTGAACCCCATGTCTGTTCCTCCCGTCAGGCAATGCCTGCATATCTGTGTGGTTCTGCTGTGTCTTGTGGTGTGGATCGCTCGGCATGGCGTGGATCCTTGATCCCTACCAACGCGAACCGACGTCGACCGGTTCCGCGTCCTCCAGCTCCACACCCTTCCAAGGAGGACGCCCTCTCGCCACTCATCGGCCCGCACCCGTCTGGACTACGCTCGGACGCCATGATCGCGAGCACCGACCGTACGCCCCTGGCCCGCGAGTTCTTCGACCGCCCCGTACCGGAGGTGGCGCCGGACCTCCTGGGGCGCGTCCTCGTCCATCGGGGCCGCACAGCCCGCAACGACGTGATGTTCGGTCCGCCCGGGCATGTGTACGTCTACTTCACCTACGGCATGTCAAGGCGGCCGGCATGAACGTTGACCTCCTCGCCCATCCTGCTGAAGAGGTCGCCCCCAAGCTGCTCGGGAGCGTACTCACCTGCAAGACCCCCGCGGGAACCGTGAGCATCGCCATCACCGAGACCGAGGCGTACTCCGGTACGGCAGACCCAGCTTCCCATGCCTACCGAGGCCGGACACCCCGTAACGCCGTCATGTTCGGACCCGCAGGACACCTGTATGTCTACCGGTCCCACGGTCTCCACTGGTGCGCCAACATCGTCACCGGGACGGATGGCATCGCCTCAGCTGTCCTCGTCCGGGCAGGCAGGGTCATCGAGGGGGAAGACCTGGCACGCGAGCGGCGAGGGGAGGGGGTCGAGAGCCCCCGTCTTGCCCGTGGTCCGGGGAACTTCTGCCAGGCGCTCGGCATCACGGGAGAGCACAACGGCGCAGACCTCCTGACGGGTACCTCGGTCATGTTGTCCGAGGGCGAGCCGGTGCCTGCCGCGCTCATCCGGGTCGGCCCTCGGGTAGGAGTGAGCAAGGCCCACGACTGGCAACACCGGTTCTACCTCGCCGGTGATCCAACGGTCTCGGCTTACCGACTGAGCCCGAGAGCCAGGCGTGACTGAGCACTCCAGTTGGCATGTGAGCAGCTGAGTCGGGATGTCGTCCCTGCCTGGTGCATGCGAACCAAAGCAACAGACACAGATGTGGGTCGGTCAGACGTAGGGGTGGGTGGATGAGCGCAGATGTGGAGCGGGAGCGGGAGCGCTGGGAGCTGCGATCCGGAGAAGGCGTGGGGCCGCTGAAGTTCGGGATGTCTCCAGCTGAGGTCGCCGACGCACTGCTGGTCTCCGGGCCTCTGGTACGGGTCGGCGGTCCGTACGAGCAGGAAGACTTCCCGGACGGGGTGAAGGCGTTCTACGACGCGGGCGAGCTCGCATGCGTCGCGCTGGATGCGGTCACCGGTCCGCAGGTCCACCTGGCCGGCTTCCCGCTGGCAGGGAGCGATCCGGTGCAGGGTCATCAGTTTCTGCTGGACCACGCCGCGGAGCATGGGAACTGGATCCTTTACACCCCTGACGAGTCGCTTTCCCTGACCGATCTCGGGCTTCTTCTGCGTTCGCAGCGGGTCGGTGGAGCGCGCCTCACACGTCCACTTTTCGTCAAGGAGGAGTGGCTGGAGTCGCAGTACTTCCGAGACCGCCTCCCGCTTGAGGGCGCCTCGGGCTGAGCGCTCGGTCACAGTGGGGGATGGCCGGCTACATCAGCTGAACAGGGCCCTTCTCCTTCGTGTACGACCCCTCGGCCAGGTCGCCGCCGTCGCTCCCGACCGCACGACCGAGTCCAGACCCGAAGGCTCGGGCGTCCCCCTGTGAAGAGAGTCCGCGCCCACCGGGCACGGTCCACCCCGACGGGGTCCGGAACGTGATCCGGCAGTGCTCGGCCTTGAAGGCTCGGCCCCCTCGACCGCGCGGCGGCTCGACTCGCTCGCAGACCCGCATGACGACGGGCCGCGCGTAGTCGATGCGGTCGGGGTCCTCGTAGTCCAGCTCCTCCCACAGGTACTCGACGTCGCCCAGGTCGAGGCGCACGCGCTTCGCCGCCAGGTCTGCCGGCTCGGCCCGGATCTCGGTCAGGCCGGCGTCGCACCTGCCGATGCCACTGCTTGTCGTCGCCTTGCCGATGATGTCGGGCCCAACGGCGTACATGCTTGGTCAGTGACTCATGCATGTGGCACTGCATGAACCTCGTGCGGTCCGGAGGGGCGGGCGAGCGGGTTCTCTTGCGTGCGGGCGAGATCATCCAGGGTGTCGACCTCGCCCGTAAACGTCGAATCTCAGCCCGAGATGACAAAGAACTGGCCAAAGGACCCGCTCGTCTGGCCACGGCCCTGGATGTGGACCGGGCCCTCGACGGTACGGATGCCTGTGCATCGGGTGCTTCGCCCATAACCATCCTGACCGGCACCCCCGTCGGTCCTGACCAGGTACTCAACGGCCCTCGCACCGGTGCCGCCGGCGACGGGGGAGTCCACCCCCGGCGGTTCTGGATCGCCGGTGACCCGACGGTCACCCCTGCCGGGCACATGCCCCTCGCCGACGCTCAACTTGACTCGCCCCCAGGGGGTCCGTAACGTAGCCCGAGCCGCTTGAACCGGTTACGGCGATCAGCCAGCAGCCGAGAGCGGCCAACCCACTACCTACGACATCCCCTCAGCGGGGGCGAATCAGGCATGCCCTGATCCCAGCCCGCGGAACTCAATTATGAGTTGCCGAGGGAATCGGCTAACGTAGTGAATGTCGAAAGGCCGCAAGGGAAACCGAGAGGCCAAAAGACAGCCGAAAGGCAAACCTCCCGACTGGGAATCGGATCGGAAAACGGTCTGATAGAGTCGGAAACGCAAGACCGAAGGGAAACTGCCCGGAGGAAAGCTCGAGAAGAAGTTCTCGGGTGAGTACAAAGGAAGCGTCCGTTCCTTGAGAACTCAACAGCGTGCCAAAAATCAACGCCAGA